>JBKQIP010000235.1:0-24440 GCA_052148295.1 Acidimicrobiales bacterium | reverse complement strand
GAAACCTCGATGAGCTGGAGCGCCTGGGCGTCATCGTCCACTCTCACCTTGGTCACGGAGCCGCTGCCTACCACTTGGCGGGAACGTCCCATGGACACCTCGTATGTGAATCGTGCGGCAAAATGATCGAGGCCCCGGAGGGTCTCTTCCGTGGTTTGGCAAAAGCCGCCAGAACCGAGTTCGATTTCGCCATCGATCCCCATCACTTCGCCGTGCTCGGTGTCTGCTCCGACTGCAGAGCGGCGAGCCCCCCTGATTTCGTGAGCGGGCTGTAGCGGGACTCCGACCAAGCCACCACGGATGAGGCCCCGAGTACTCGGCCCGGTAGGCCAGCTCCCACGGATAGGCCCCGGTGTCGTCCCACACCCAGGCGCCGCCGTTGCAGAGGTTGGCGTTGGGCCGGGCCTGGCAGTACGTCCAGCCCCCCAGTCGCCGCTCCGGCACGTTCCACGAGAACCAGCTGGTCTCGGTCTCCCACCAGCGGTCGGTCATCTCCTCGTCGTGGAAGTCGTCGTCCTCGGGGACGAAGGTCCGGTAGGCGCGCTCGGCCCGCCGGCGGTCGAGGTCGACACCGAAGAGCCCGCTCATGTCAACGCCGGCCAGTGCCGGTCGGCCAGCACCCCCATGGACGGCCGGGCCAGCTCGGTCTCGCGGGCCACGCGCCGCCACAACGTGCGCAGGTACTCCCGATCGGTCACCGCGCCCGCCGCCACGGCGTCCGCCGCCGCCGCCCGACCCGTGGCCACCGACTCGGGCCGGCGGCCGAGCAGCGCCTCGAGGTCGTCGAGCTCGCAGGCCTCGTACCACCCCCCGTAGACGTCGACCCGGGCCAGATACTTGATCAGGCGGGCGACCCCCTTGCCCCGCGCCGCAGCCAGCGGGTCGGACGTGCGGGGCACGATGACATCACGGAGTTGGGACAACACGGCGTCGTACATCCAGTCGTGGTCGCTCCGGTCCCGGGCCAGCTCCTCCTCGGCGGGCGTGAGCTCCAGCCCGGTGGCCACCGCCAGCGCCTCGAGCCACAGCCGCCGATGCAGCGTCTGGTAGATGAAAGCATTTCCAACGTCGCTGTTCGCCGCGCCAACGTCCCCGTCGGTACCGGTTCGGGCGGCATCCGGACGGTGGCCCATCACCTGGAGCTTGGTCTCGGCCATCACCTGGTAGTAGTGCACCCGCCCCTCGTCGATGGCGTTGCCCGAGAGCACCTCGTACTCGCGCAGCCGCCTCGGGAGATCGGTGAAGGGCTCCTGGGTCGCCCGCAACGTGAGCCAGGCGATGTCGTCCATGGGGTCCCCCCGGTGGGCCAGCTCCCAGTCGACCACGGCGGTGACCCGCCCGCCGGCGTACAGGAAGTTCCCCGGCCCGGTGTCGCCCTGCACCAGGACGGGCGGGCCGGCGTGGTCGGGGACGTTCCGGCGCAGCCAGCGCAGGGCGAAGGCGAGGGCGGGGTCCGGCGTGCCGCCACGCTCGGACAGCACCCGCTCCCACTCGTCGAGCTCGGCCTGGACAGCCTCGGCGACCGTCGTGACCGGGGGGAAGAGGGGCAGGTCGAGGGCCGACGCGTCGAGGGCGTGCAACGCGGCCAGCTTGGTCATGAAGTCCTTTGCCGTGGCCTCCTGCTCGGCCGGATCGGCGATGCGGGAGAACCAGGTCTCCCCGGCCACCCGCTCTGAGAGCATGGCCTGGTGCACCGGGTGCACGCCGAGGACGCGGGGGACGGGCACCGGGGCGCCCTGGAGGGCGAGGTACACGGTGGCCTCGCGGTGCAACGTCCACGGATCCCGGGATCGGGCGGGATCCGAGCGGTCGTAGCGCAGGAAGAGGTGCGCCGCCGTGCCGTCGGGCCGCTGGAGGTCGACGTACCAGGCCTCCTTGCGGGCGCCGCCCGGCCGCCGGTCGGCCCGCGCCAGGCGGCCGCCCCCCACCTCCTCGATCCAGGCCACCAGGTCGTCGGGCAGCGCGACGGCTCCGGGCATCAGCGACCCCCGGGCGGCGTCACACGATCCGCGTGGCGTGGTCGGCCCAGTACCGCTCGCGGAGCACACCCTTGTAGAGCTTGCCGGTGGGCAGGCGGGGCAGCTCGTCCACGAAATCGATCGTCCGGGGGCACTTGAAGTGGGCCAGGTGCTCCCGGCAGAAGGCGATGAGCTCGCGCTCGAACGCCTCGTCGCCCACCACGCCGTCGAGGGGTTGCACCACCGCCTTGACGGCCTCGCCCAGGTCCTCGTCGGGGACGCCGATGACGGCGGCGTCGAGCACCTTTGGGTGGGTGACGAGCAGGTTCTCGGTCTCCTGCGGGTAGATGTTCACGCCGCCCGAGATGATCATGTGCGCCTTGCGGTCGGTCAGGAAGAGGTAGCCGTCCTCATCCAGGTAGCCCACGTCGCCGACCGTGCTCGTCCGGCCGTCGTCCCGGCGCGAGCTCGCCGTCTTCTCGGGGTCGCGGTAGTACTCGAAGTCGGTGGCGCCGGCGAACCAGACGGTGCCGGGCGTGCCGGTGGGGCACTCGTTCCCGTCGTCATCGAGGATGTGGATCGACACCACCATCGCCCGCCCCACGCTCCCTCGGTGCGCCAGCCAGTCCTCCGAGTCGATGAACGTCCCCCCGTTTCCCTCCGACGCCGCGTAGTACTCCAACAGGATCGGGCCGAACCACTCGATCATCTGCTCCTTGACCGGCACCGGACACGGCGCTGCCGCGTGGATCACCCACTCCAGCGACGACACGTCGGCCGCCGACCGCACCTCCTCCGGCAGCTTCAGCAGCCGCGAGAACATCGTCGGCACCACCTGGGAGTGCGTGACCCGGTACCGGCCCACCAGGTCCAGGTAGAGGGCGGGGTCGAAGTGCTCCATGACGATGCAGGTCGACTTCATCCGTAGCGAAATGGCCACACTCACCTGGGGCGCCGTGTGGTACAGCGGCGCCGGCGACAGGTACACCATCCCCTCTCGGAACCGCCACAGCGCGGCGATCCCCATGAAGGCGAAGCTCGTCTCCGACGGGTGGATGTCGGACACCGGCCGCAGGATCCCCTTGGGCCGCCCCGTCGTCCCCGACGAATACATCATCGGGGCGCCGAGCTGCTCGTCTTCGACGTGACTGGTGGCCTGGCGGCCCACCGCCTCTTCCCACGACTCGAACGGATCGGCGGGCTGGCCTCCTCCGGCGTCGACCATGATCCAGCGCTCGACGTTCGGGCACAGCGCGGGCAGCTGCTCGGCTACCTCCGCTTTGGCCGCCGACGTCACCACCAACCGCGACTCCGAGTTGTTGACGACGTAGGCGACCTCCTCCGCGGCGAGGTACGAGTTGACCGGGGTGTAGTAGAGCCCGGTCCGCTCGGCGCCCGCCTCGGCCAGGAGCACTTCCGGGATGTTCTCCATGAAGAGCGCCATGTGGTCGCCCTTGCGCAGTCCACTGTCCCGGATGACGTGCGCCATCTGGTTGGCGCCGGTCTCGTACTCGGCCCACGTCACCACCCGGCCCGACGGCTCGAAGATCAGGGCCGGCTCGTCCGGATGCTCGGCCGCCTGTTCAGCTGCGTACACCGCCGCCCCTTTCGCTGCCGTCTAGGCACGAGTACAGCACGTCCACCAGGCAGGCGCCCATGAGGGGGAGGGCCTGGTTCTCGAGGTGGTTGCGCACGAAGGCGCAGCCCACCCGGGCCACCGGGTCGGCGAAGCCGATCTGGCCGCCCGCACCCATGTGCCCGAAGGCCTCGTCGTCGGGGCCGTGCATCGGGGGGACGCCGGGGACGAGCGCGGGTGGCTCGAGCGAGTAGCCCACGGCCCACCGGGTGGGCACGGACATGACGGCGTCGCGTCCGCACACCTGCTCGGCCCGGAAGCGCTCGACCGAGGCGCGCGAGACCAGCTCCTCGCCGGCAGCCAGCGCGGCGTAGACCCGGGCCAGCGCCCGGGCCGTGGACGTGGCCCCCAGCGCCCCGATCTCGGCCCGCAGCACGGCCGGCGTGTTCATGAAGTCGGCGAAGCGGGGCCGACCCTCCTCGTCGGCGAAGAGGTTGCCGTGCGCGCCGGCCAGCACCGAGCGCCCGGACCTGGAGTCGGGGTCGATCGTCCGCAGTGCACCCTCCCTCCCCGGCTTGAGGGGGAACTCCATGACCGTGGCCACCGACCCGAGGTCGGCCGGCGGGGTCCCGATGGAGATGGAGCCGGCGACGCCGACGCCGACGCCGACCCCGAGCGGCCGCGCCACCTCGGCGTCGAAGTACGCCCCCAGGCTCGCCCCGCTGATCCGGCGCACCAGCTCGCCCACCAGCCACCCGAAGGTCACGCCGTGGTAGCCGTGGCGGGTTCCCGGGTCCCAGGCCGGCACCCCCGACGCCACCCCGGCCGCGATGGACACCGTGTCGCTCCAGCCCCCGCCGTCCCACGAGAGCAGCTCGTCGGACCCGGGGAGACCGATGGCACCCGACTGGTGGCTGAGCAGCTGGCGCACCGTGGTGGACGACTTGCCGTGGGTCCCGAACTCGGGCCAGTACCGCACGACGGGCGCCTCGAGGTCGAGCTGGCCCCGGTCCTCGAGCAGGTGCGCGCACAGCGTCGTCATGCCCTTGGTCGACGACATGATGACGGCGCGCGTGCCCTCTTCCCACATCCGGCCCGGCCCGGCCGGGCCGGCCCACAGGTCCACCACGCACTCGCCGTCGACGAAGGCACAGAAGGCGCCGCCACCGTCGCCCAGGTCGGCCCTGCGTTCCCGCCGGCCCACCAGGACCGACGTGCCCTCGCCGAGCACCTGGGCGACGCGTTCGTACCCCGGCGTGACCGACCCATTCACACCGAGGGGACGTGACGCCGCGCTCGTCACAGGGCCCGCAGCTCCTTCTCCACGTCCGGCCACCACGCCTTGTGCCACCACGAGACGTTGATGCGGTCGACCAGCCCCCCGTACCGGGCCCGCACCTCGCCGGCCAGCGTGTCCGGCGTGCAGACGATGGTGAGCGCGTCGAGCACCTCGTCGTCGACCAGGCGCGCCATGTCCTCCCACCGCCCCGCCTTCGAGCAGGCATACAGATCCCGTTGCAGATCGCCCCAACCGTGGAGCTCGAGCACGGGCCGGTAGGCCGGGGTGGAGGCGTAGTAGCCCACGTGGCGGCGCATGGCGTCGCGTGCCGGCTCCATCCTCGCCGGGTCCTCCACCACGGAGACGAAGCCGGGGCAGGTGACCTCGAGCGCAGGGCGCGTCCGGCCCGACCTGGCCAGGCCCCGGTCCAGTGCGGGCAGGATCACCTCGCGCAGGTAGCGCGGCGAGCAGATGCCGTGGGTGATCACGCCGTCCGCCACCTCCCCGGCCACCTCGTTCATCAAGGGACCCACCGCGGCCAGGAAGACCCGCGGCGGCCCGAAGGCGTGGGCCTTGGGCGCGAAGACGGGCGTCATCAGGGTGTGGGTGTAGAACTCGCCCTCGAAGCCCGGCGGCGCGCCGTCGTTCCACGAGGCCCAGATGGCCCGCAGGGCGAGCACGAACTCGCGCATGCGCGCCGCCGGGTGCGACCACGGAGAGCTGAAGCGCTGCTCGATGTGCCGGCGCACCTGCGACCCCAGGCCCAGCACGACGCGCCCGCCCGAGTACTCCTGGAGCTGGTTGGTCGTGTAGGCCAGGCTCATCGGGTTGCGGGCGAAGGCGATGGCGACGCCCGTCCCCAGCGACACCCGCGTCGAGTGCTCGGCCGCCAACGTGAGCGACAGGAAGGGGTCGTTCGTCGTCTCGGCGACCCAGAGGCAGTCGAGCCCGGCCGCCTCGGCCGCGGTCACCCGGTCGGCCACCTTCGGCAACGCCGCGCCCAGGCCGCCGTCGATCTTCACCGGGCCGTACCCGTCTTCACCCGTCGCCGCACCGGCGCCGGCGTCGGTGCCGGCCCCTTCACCGCCGGTGCGTCCACCGAGAGCGACAGCGGGATCCCGACCTGCACGAAGCGCCCGGCGGCAGGGTGGCGGTAGCGCCGCAGCAGCTCACGGGCCACCACCTGCGGGTCGTCCGGAACGGCGGACGGGTGCACGCTGGGCGCGGCGGGAACCCCTTCGGCCCGCAGCCGGCACAGCACCTCCTCCGCCGTCAGCGCCCCGACCGTCTCGGCCAGGCCTTCCACCGTCAACGCCCCCGAACCCGTCCCCAGCGCCCGCCGCAGGGCCGACCGCTCCGCCTCCGACACACAGCACACCGTCACCCACCCGTCCTTGGCTCGATACAGGTGGCACCCCACCGCGGGGCCCTTGATCTCGGGGCCCACCAGGTCGGGGACCAGGCCCCGCACCGCCAGCGACGCCACCTCCTCGGATTGGAACAGGGTCGCCGTCAGGGCGAGCGAGGCGTCCACCGTGGTCACCGGGGCGCCCCGGGCCCGCCCCAGCAGCGCCAGGACGATCCCGGCCGCCAGCAGCAGCCCGGTCCCGTAGTCGTTGGCCGTGAAGTTGACGGGCACCGGCCGCGACCCACCCCCCTGGGTCATCTCCATGCCGGTCGCCGCCTGCACGACGTAGTCGAAGCAGGGGCGCGAGGCCAGCGGTCCCGCCACCCCGAACCCCTTGGCCCGGGCATAGACGAGCGCGGGGTTCACGGCGCGGAGGTGCGCCTCGTCCAGCTCGAGGCGTTCCCACGCACCGGCCATGGCGTTCTCGACCACGACGTCGGACGCCGCCACGAGGTCGAGCAGCCGGGCCCGGTCCCGGGCGGTCTTGAGGTCGAGCACCACCCCGCGCTTGGACCGGTTGCCGTCGACGTAGATGTTGGGCAGCACGGGCATGAGCTGGAAGCTGCCCTCGCCCCCGGGTGGCTCCACCTTCACGACCTCGGCCCCGAGCTCGGCCAGCAGGCGCGCCGCCAGGGGACCGGCCCAGAAATTGGAGAGGTCGATGACGCGGTGGCCACCGAGCGCGCCCTGCTCCCCGCCGTGCCGGCGGGCGGGCCCCCGCTCGCCGGGAACGCACCCGATACGCACGGGTGGTCCCACCAGCGGCACCCGTCCGAGTGCGGGATCCTCGGTCTCGACCACCAGCTCACCGGTGCGCGCCTGCTCGTGCGCCAGCCACTCGACCAGGGTGTTGCACTTGCCCACCGCCGCGGGTTGGGCGAGCAGCGCGGCCTCCCACTCGTCGGCCGTGCGGCTCCCGAACCGCTCGATCACCTGCTGCAGCACCGCCGTGTTCCACTCCCGGTCGGCCAGCCTGGACAGCCCCTCCGGGCTCGAATAGTCGAGCCCACCGTCGTCCATGTCGAGCAGCCGGCACAGCTCGCGCCAACGCTCGGTCCCGCTCAGGTTGACCATGACGGCGCGCCCGTCGGCCGTCTCGAACACGCGCAGGATGGGCGAACTGGTGTGGCGCACGATGCGCGGCCGGTGCCCCTGGCGGTGGAAGATGGGCGCCGCGTTGAGGAACAGCAGGCCGTCGAGCAGTGAGGTCTCGACGTGCTGCCCGTAGCCGGTCGACGCGCGCTTGACCAGCGCGGCGCCGGCGCCGAGGACCGCCAGGAGCGCGCCGGCCACGCTGGCCAGGGGGAAGGGGAGCCAGATCGGCTCGTCTCCGGTGAAGAGACCCTGCTGCGCGCCGGCCCGGGCGTGGACGAGCGATTCCCATCCCGGCTCGTCCCTCGCCGGCCCGGTACTGCCCCAGGCACTGATCGAACACGTGACCAGCCTCGGTCGCTCGGCCCGCAGCGCCGTGGGCCCGAGGCCGAGCCGCTCCAGCCCGCCCGGCCGCAGGTTCTCGATCAGCAGGTCGGCCTGGTCCAGCTGGGCCAGCGCCTCGTCCCTCCCCTTCTCCGTGGCGAGGTCCAGTTCCACCGACTGCTTGCCCCGGTTCCAGGCGGCGAAGCGGGCCGGGTCGGACCGCAGAGGGTCACCGCCCGGGCGCTCGACCTTGACCACGTGCGCCCCGAGGTCGGCGAAGATCGTGGCGGCCAGCGGCGCGGCCACGTACTGGCCGATCTCCACGACCCGCAGGCCCTCGAGCACGCGCTCAGATCCCATCGGACGTCCCCGCGCCGGTACCGCTACGTAGGTCGCCCGGCATGAGGTCCCCTTCCTGGTCGCGGGGGAGGCCCAGGGCGCGCTCGGCGATGACATTGCGCACGATCTCGTTGGTGCCGCCCCCGAGGGAGGCCGATCGCGAACTGAGCAGCTGGTCGGACCAGCGCCCGCCCTCGGGGTCGCCGGACTGCCACGCCACGGCATGCATGCCCGCGATGTCGACCGCCACGACGGCGGATTCCTGCACCAGCTGGGCCATGGCCAGCTTGAGCACCGAAGCCGGTGCGCCCTCCCCGCCTCGCGACGTCGCCTGCAGGTAGCCGGTCAGGTACTGCAGCACCATCTGACGGCTACGCAGACGGACGAGCCGGTCGCGCACCTCGGGGCGGGCCGAGAGATCACGCCGCTTCGCCTGGGCGGCGAGCGCGGCGAAGCCGCCCTTCCCGCCGCCGCCCGAGCCCATCCGGCCCAGCGCCTGGCGCTCGAAGGCCAGCATGGTCCGCGCCACCCGCCAGCCGTCGTGGACCTCACCCAGCGCATTGGCCACCGGCACGCGCACACCATCCAAAAACACCTCGTTGAAGTGGGCATCGCCCGTGATCTGGCGCAGCGGTCGTACGGTGATGCCCGGCGCGTGCATGTCGACGATGAACATCGTGATGCCCTCGCGCTTGGGGCGGGCCGGATCGCTGCGGGTGAGGCATGCGGCGTAGTCGCTGTGCTGGGCGCCCGAGGTCCAGACCTTCTGCCCGTCGAGCACGAACTCGTCGCCGTCGCGCCGCGCCCGCGTCTGCACGCTGGAGAGGTCCGACCCGGCGCCGGGCTCGCTGAACAGCTCGCACCAGATGTGCTCGCCCCGCAGCAGGGGCGGGATCAGCGCTCGCTTCTGGTCCTCGCGGCCGTGCACCAGGAGCGTGGGGCCGCACATCCCCAGCCCGATCTCGAGCGTCCGGGGCGGGACCTGGAAGGCCCGCGCCTCGCGGTCGAAGATGTGCTGGTAGCGGCCGGGCAGGGCGCGCCCGCCGTACTCGACGGGCCACGTGAGACCGGCCAGGCCGGCCTCGGCCAGTTTGCGCTGGTAGGCGACCGATCGCCGCACCGCCGTGCCCTCGCCCTCGAACGCCGTGCCCTTGGGCGGGAGGGTGGCCCGCAGGAAGGCCAGCACCTCCGTGCGGAATTCCTCCTCGCCGGGGGGCGCCTCCGTCACGGCCGTCACGCCGGGATCTCGGTCGCCGGTCGCGGCACACCCACCGACAGCAGCCCGCCGAAGACCATGTCCTTCATCACCCGTGCCAGTTGCTCCTGGTCGACGCCGCCGAGCGAGGTGATGGAGCGCAACATCGCGTCGACCATGGTGACGGCCGCCCGCGCCTCCTCGTCGCTCAGGCCCGGGCGGACCTCGCAGAGCAGGTGCACCCACTCGGCCATGCGCACCCGCTCGATGCGGGCCACCCGCCGCCGCGCGTCGTCGTCGAGCGAGCGGTACTCCTTGACGAAGACGTCGCGCAGGTTGCCGTTCTTCAGCTGCAGCACGATGGCGGCGTCAATGAGCCGTTCGAGCGTGACCCGAGGCGGCGTGTCCTCGTTGAGGACGTCGTCCACCGTCTCGCGCCACGTGATGGCCGCCTCCTCGATCAGGATGGACAGCAGCTCGCCCTTGCTCTTGAAGTAGCGGTAGATGGCCGGACCGCTCACCCCGGCGGCGGCGCCGATGTCGCCGAGGCTGGTCTCGCGGAAGCCGCGCTCACGGAAGAGCTCGGTGGCGGCCGCCATGATCGCCTCCCGTGTCCGCTCCCCCTTGGTCCGCCGACCGTTCCCCGGGGCCGGTGTCGGAGCCGGTGCCGCCGCCGTCTGCGCCGTCGCCTGCGCGGCGTCCCCGTCCTCCTGTTTCACGTCCCACCCGTGCCAGCGGATGCACCCATGCCAGCGGATGTTAGCCAGCCATCACAAAACCGGCCCGGGCGGCGTTGACTCAGGACGTTTCTCATGCTTAGATGTTAATGATCATTAACAAAAGTGCAAGGGGAGGGACGCACATGGAGTTCGGCTTGTTCATGGAGCTGTCGGTGCCCCGCCCGTGGACGGCGGACTCCGAGCGGCAGGTCTACGAGAACGCGCTCGAGCAGGTCCGACTCGCCGACGAACTGGGCTTCGATTACGTCTGGGCCGTCGAGCACCACTTCCTCGAGGAGTACTCGCACTGCTCGGGCCCCGACATCTTTCTCTCCGCCTGCGCCGCGCAGACCAGCCGCATCCGGGTGGGCCACGGGGTCATCGCCTGTGTCCCCCAGTACCAGAGCCCCATCCGCGTGGCGGAACGGGCGGCGGTCCTCGACATCATCTCGGGCGGGCGGTTGGAGCTGGGGACCGGGCGCTCCGCCACCTGGCCGGAGCTGAGCGGCTTCAATGCCAACCCCGACGAGACCAAGAAGACGTGGGACGAGTTCGTGCGGGTCATCCCGAAGATGTGGATGGAGGAGCGCTTCGCCTGGAACGGCCGCATGTTCTCCATGCCCGAGCGGGCGATTCTGCCCAAGCCGATCCAGAAGCCGCACCCACCGATGTGGGTGGCGGTCACGTCCCCCGGGACCGAGGTCGACGCGGCGGACCGCGGCCTCGGCTGCCTCGGCCTCTCGCCCGGCAGCTTCTCGGAATCGGAGAAGAAGGTGCAGAACTACCGCAAGCGCATACAGGTCTGCGACCCCGTCGGCGCCTTCGTCAACGACAAGGTGCTCACGGTCAACTTCCTCTCGTGCTGTGAGGACGGTGACCTCGGCCGCCGGAACGGGCTCAAGGTGGCCTCCATGTTCAGCTACATGGCGTCGCAGCTGCTGTCGGCCAAGGAGGTCCTGCCCACGCACTCCTACCCCTCCGAGGGCCTGCTCCCGGCCCTGCGCCGCGAATCGGGCAGCCCGGGCGACGCCGCCAAGTCCTTCAAGGGGGTGACGATGGGCACGCCCGACGACGTGGCCGACGCCATCGCGGCCTGGGAGAACGTCGGGTTCGACGGCATCAACTTCATCCACCAGTTCATGGAGGTGGTGCCCCAGCGGTACGTGCTCGACAGCATGCGGCTCTTCGCCGAGGAGGTCATGCCCCGCTTCAAGCAGGGGGCCGCTCGTCCCATCGCGCCGGGGGTGGCTCGTCCCGTCGCTGCGGGGGTGGCCTGATGCCACTCGCCGGCTCGCTCGACATCCGCCCCCTCATCGAGGGTGCGTCCGAGGTGGTCCTCGGGGACCGCCAGCTCAGGGTGGACGACGTCGATATTCTCCAGGTGCTCTACGAGGTGAGGGTGGCCGACCGCGAAGCACTCGTCCCCCCGGCCCTCAACCCGACCATCCCGCCCGTGATCAGCTTCCTCGTCTACCGGGCGAAGGAGAGCGCCTTCGGTCCCTTTGCCCTCGCCCAGCTCCGCCTGACCGCCCGGTCCGGCGTGCGCCCCCGCGCCTACCTGATCTCGGCCCGCTGCGACAATGCGGCGCTGGCCGACGGGCTGGCCTCCTCATGGGGATTCCGGGTCGCGCCGGGAGAGATCAGCCTGCGCCGCTTCCACGACCGGGTGGACTGCAGCGTGCGCGAGGACGGGGGGACCATCCTGCAGGTCTCGCTGGTCGACCCGGTGCCGGTGACCGGGCACGACGTCCAGTACCCGCCGGGCATGCACCTGGCCCGGGTCACCCGGGACGGCACCAGCAAGCCGCGCATCGTGCAGGTGGACTCCGAGTACGAGTTCCGACGGGCCGACCGCGGCCGGCCGGAACTGACCCACTTCGACCCCGCCGCATGGGGCGACGCCCGCCTCGTGCCCGACCTCGCCGTCTCGGCCAGCTTCGCGGCGTGCGACATGACCATCGCCGACGTGCGGTACATCTGCAACCCCGACATCCCCGCCTCTGAAGGGACGGAGAAGGTCAGCGACCGGTGAGCGAAGGTCAGCGACGGGTGAGCGGGGCCGGCAGCGCCACCGTAGTGTGAGCGCCGGTGCCCGTGGACACGACCGACGAGGGGCTGCACCCGGCGGGTGACGACCCCGACTGGCAGGAGAGCGCGTATCTCGCCTGGCGTGACAGGGCCAGCGGCCTGGGTGGGAACCATCGCATCGGGAACGAGCTGAACCGCGGGACCGCCAACCTCTGGTGCGGCGTCTACCACCAGGGCGGGACCCGTTTCCGCTGCAACGGCGAAGCGCTGGCGTTGGAGCGACTCGACCAGGCGGGCCTGTGTGCGGGACCGCAGCGGCTTTTCCACGACGGCGAGCATCTGCGTTTCACGCTCGACGGTGACGGTTGCCGACTGGAACTCGAGATCACCGATGAAGGGACGCGTTCCTTGGCCAACGCGCAGACGTTCACCGGCACCCAGGGGACGGCAGGCACCATCTTCTCCAACAACTTCCACGTGTTCTGCCGGGTCCGGGGCACGGCCGAGCTCGACGGCACTCGGGCGGAGATCGACGCCCCGGGATGGCGGGACCACTCATGGGGCGCACGCCGCTGGGACAGCTTCGTCTCGAGTCGGAGCTTCGGCGGCTCGCACGGCGAGGGCGACGGCGCCCTGCAATTCCGCTACGGGTCGATGGTGGGCGTCCACGGCAGCTTCTTCCGCCACGGCTCGCTCATCCGTCACGGCGAGCCGGTGCCGGTCGCCGGCACCGAGATGCTGGTGCACGTCGATGACGACTCCGTGCGCTGTCCCTCCGCCGAGGTCCGCTACCAGCTCGAGGGCGGCGGGAGCACCTTGGTCCGCATAGAGACCATCGGAGGCATGGTCGGTGCCACCGCTCAGCGCTACGGCTGGGAATCGGTGGGCGACGTCAGCGTCGACGGCGAGCCGGGCGGTTGGGGCTTCCTCGAGACCAACCTCAACGCCCGCAACGGCCAGAGCCCGCCCGCCTTTGTCCTGGCCGACGCCCTCACCAACGGCGTCACCCGACCGGCGTTGTGACGCCCATGGCGACGCCCGCCCCGTGAGGCAGCCGGCCGACGACCGCGCGCTGTACTACCGCCAGCTGCGCGCCACGGTCGCCACCATGTTCCGACCCGAGCTCACCAGCCCGGCCGCGATCGACGCGACGGGGCTGGTCGATCGGATCCTCGCCGAATTCATCGTCGAGGAGGAGTGGGCCGAGGCGCTGAGCCGGGAGTTCGGCGCCGAGTACGAGTCACTCCTGCAGGGCCACTGCGACGCCGCGGCCGTCGGGATTGAGCACTTCGGTGAGCTCCACCGCCAGGCCGCCGACTTCGTGGTCCAGCGGGCCGCCAGCGATGTTGCCGCGGAGCGCGAGACGTGCCGACGACTGGTCGACGTCGAGCGCCGCTTCCTCGAGCGGGTCGACGAGCTCCGTCGTGCGGTGCTCGACGAACGCACCGATGGCGACGCCGCGACCTCATCGACAGAATGCTCCGTGTCGAGCGAGCAGTTGGCCGGATACCTCCGCCGTAAGCTCCCGGCCTCGCCCGACCTGGCGGTGACCACCATGGAGGTCGTTCCCGGCGGCCGGTCCAAAGAGACCATCCTCGTATCGCTGACCGGCACGCACGAGCTCCCGGACGAGATCATCGTCCGCAAGGACCGCCCCGTCGGCCTCCTCGAGACGCGGGCGGCCGACGAGTTCGCCGTCCTGCAGGCCGTCTACGCCCACGGGGGTGTCCCCGTGGCCCGGCCCTTCTTCGCGGACGGATTGGACGATGCGCTCGGCGGGGGCACCCTGCTGGTGATGGAGCGGGTCCCCGGCACCAAGGCCGGCGAGTACTTCCCCGACCTCGCCGCCCCGAGCCAGCACCGGCACGCCCTCGGCGAGCAGCTCGCTCGCGCCCTGGCCCACCTGCACGGGGTGCCGCTCGCCGCTCTGAGGGCGACCAGCCTTGATGTCGATGCGGAGGTGTCCGCGGCGACGCTGGTGGCGTCGGTCGAAGGGATGTCCGCCCGCATCGGCGAGCTCAGCGGCCCGCCCATCGCGGCCGTCCCACTGGCGCGTCAATGGCTGCTCGAGCACGTGTCCGACGTCGTGCCGGCCGAGCGGGTCTGTCTCCTCCAGAGCGACGTCGGGCTGCACAACATGCTGGTGGACGGCGATCGCCTCACCGCCCTGGTCGACTGGGAGGCCGCCACGATCGGCCCCCCGGCCCGTGAGCTGGCGGCCGCCTGGCCGGCCGCCACCGCGCTGATGGACTGGTCGGCGTTCGTCGACGCCTACCGCGCCGCCGGCGGTCCACCCGAGGCGGCGGACGAGCAGGCCGTGGCTTACTACCGGGTCTTCTTTGCCCTCGGGGCGTGCATGTCCAGCCGAACGGGCGGGCACCTCTTCCGCACGGGCGCCAAGCGCGACCTCCTGACCGCCCACTCGGGGCTCGACTCCCATTTCCGCGCCCAGCGCAATTTGGCCCGTGCGCTGCAGGACGCCTCGGCCGAGGGCTGAGAACCGGAGGCGCCCAACCCCTGCTCCAAGCACGGGATGACGATTGACGACGGGGTGACGATGTATTGCAGAAGTGTTGCGATACGTTGGCGACAGGAACCACTAAATGGTATCCTCTTTTCTGTCGCAGCCGGGGGGCTGCTGCGACCGGTTTCGAGCACCGACCCTGCCCCCGGATCCGGAGGAGGAGACAGTGCTCACATCAGGTGCGATGAGGTGGTCCGGCCGGAAGGCGAGGAGGGTCGCTGCGACCGGATTGCTTGCGGCCGGCGTCCTGACGGTCTCGACGGCCGTGGTCGGCGTCGGCTCGGCCGGCGCCAGCAGCGCGCTCGGCCCGGCCCATCCGGCCACGCTGCCCGCGGTCACCATCGGCATCATCACCGACGGCGGGGGCAGCAGCGGCATCGGTACCGCCGCACTGGTCGAGCAGGGCGCCAAGGCAGCGGTGTCGTACCAGAACGAGTACGGCGACGGTCTCGAAGGACACAAGATCACCCTCTACGTCTGCGAGAACCAGTCGACCCCGGCCGGAGGACAGACGTGCGCCAACGACATGGTCCAGAAGGGTGTCGTCGCCGTCGTCGAGCCCTTCACCGGGCAGGGCCAGACCGAGGTTCCCACGATCGTCGGGGCCGGCATCCCCTACATCACGATCAGCGGAGCATCCGAGGCGGAGCTCACCACGCCGGGTGCCTTCGCCATCGACGGCGGCTTCCCGGCCTACCTGGGCGCCATGGCGCTCAGTGCCAAGCAGCACGGCTACAAGAAGGTCGGTCTCCTGGTCGACAACGTGCCGGCGGCCATTCAGGGGGCGCAGGAGCTCGGCGCCCTGGTCTTCAAGGCGGCCGGCGTCGGCTTCCAGGTGGTCCCGGTGAACACGGGCACGGCCGACATGAGCCCGCAGTTGCAGTCGCTCGTCTCGGGCGGCGCCGACGCGGTGGGCATGGTGGGCGACGTGACGTTCTGCAGCTCGTTCCTGCAGGCCTACAACACCCTCGGCCTCAAGCTGCCCCGGTACGTGCTCTCGACGTGTCAGGATCCGAGCATCCTCGATTCGGCCACGCTCGACAAGGCCCTCGCCGGCTCCTACATCACGACGACCACCGCAGCGTCCAAGTCGCAGCTCGCGACCTACGCGGCCATCGTCAAGAAGTACCTGCCGAAGGTCAGCCCCAACCCCAACGTCAGCAGCAACCAAGCGGATGGCATCAGCCCGGTTCTGACGCTGGGTGCCATCATGAAGGGCAGCACGCAGCCGGTCACGGCCGCCGGGATCAAGACGCAGACCGAGACGGCGAAGAACGTCGTGGTGCCCCTCTCGGGCAACCTGACCTTCACGTGCAACGGGACGGCCATCCCGCTGCTCAAGTCGGTCTGCTCGTCGGCCGCCGCCATCGGCATCATCCAGAGTGGCAAGTCCGGCAAGGTGACCGGCATCAAGGTGTACAACCCGACGCCGTTGTTCTAAGGGAAAAGGTCCGGGGAGCCGGCCCCCGCCGGCCACCGGTGCACGTGCCGCGGGGGTGGCGCGATTCCAGCTGCCCCCGTGGCGCGTCCCGGGCATCGACGACCGTCGTGCCCACGCGGCACGGCCGATCATGGAATTCGGGCCTCCATCGTCCGGTGGCTCGCCGGCGATGCCATGGCGCTGTTGGTGGCCGGTCCGGTCGATCCGACGCGAGGCTCAGTGCGAGGAAACCGACCCGCTCATGTAGGCTGACTCGACCGCGCTGGTGTCGTTGCGGTAGGTGTCGGCGGATCCGGACAGAACGACCTTGCCGTGCACCATCACCATGGCCTCGTCGGCCACCTCGAGCGCCAGCTGCACGTGCTGCTCCACCATGATCACCGCAGCACCGTGCTCGTCAGCCACCCGCCGGATCACGGGCATGAGCGACTCCACCGCCACCGGCGCCAGGCCCATCGACATCTCGTCGATCAACAGCAGCTTCGGTGACTGCACCAGCGCCCGCGCGATGGCCAGCATCTGCTGCTCACCTCCCGAGAGGTCACCCACCCGCAGCTTCTGGCGCCGCTGCAGCGCGGGGAACAGCTCGAGGACCGGGTCCAGATCGGCCCCGCGCGGGGCGGCCAGCTTCAGATTCTGGATCGGGGTCAGCTCGGTGAAGAGGGCGCGGAAGTCGGGGATCAGGATCATGCCGGCCTGATTCGTCCGGCGGGGCGACGCCCCCTTGACCGGCTCCCCGTTCAGGGTGATGCCGCCGGCCCGAGGTGGCAGGAAGCCGGCCAACGTCATCAGCAACGTGGTCTTGCCGGCGCCGTTGGGCCCGAGGATGGTGAGCACCTTCCTCGGGCGCAACGTGAACGTGATGTCGCGCGCCACGGTCAACTTGCCGTAGCCGACGTCCAGCCCCTCGCATTCGAGGACGGGTGCAACGTTGGTGGGTGCGTCACCGGGTGCCGCGTCGCTCACGACGTCACCAAACGCTGGTGGGTGGCGCCGAGGTACGCCGTGGACACCTGTTGGTTGGTCCGGATCTGGTCGGGAGTCCCGGACGCGATCAACGCACCGAAGTCGAGGACGTCGATCGCATCGCACAGGTTCAATACGAGGCTCATGTCGTGGTCGACCAACAGGATGGTCACGCCGGTGTCGCGCACGCCGCGCAGGCGGTCGGCCAGCCAGAGGCTCTCGGTGCTGTCGAGTCCGGCGGCCGGCTCGTCGAGCAAGAGGAGGCGGGGCTCGCCGGCCAGGGCGCGGGCCACCGAGACCAGTTGCCGCTGGCCCTGCGAGAGCATCGACACCTGCAGATCGCGCATCTCGACGAGGCCGAGCTCATCGAGAATGCGTGTCAGGCCCCCCGGGTCATGGGCGGTCGCCCTGTGTTGTCCCACCTGGACGTTCTCTTCGACGGTCAGGTCATCGGAGACGCCCGCCAGTTGGAACGTGCGGGCGAGCCCGAGGGCCGCGCGGCGGTGCGGCGAGTAGCCCCCCACGTCCTGGCCGTCGAGCAGGACCGAACCCGTGTAGCCGTGGAACCCGCAGAGGGCGTCGATGGTGGTGGTCTTGCCCGCGCCATTGGGGCCGATCAATCCGATGATCTGGCCCTCGTGCACGCTGAAGGTCACGTCGTCCACCGCGACGACGCCGCCGTAGCGGACGGTCAGGTTCCTCACGTCGAGCAGCGGTCCTGCCCTCCCGATTGCCGCCGCGCCTGCATGGCCGTTGGACCCGGCGACCGTGCCGATCCCGACCAACTCGCCCGCCTTGCCCGCCTCGGCCGCCTCGGCCGCTGTCGGTGCCGCCGCCGGTAGAGGCGTCGGGGTCGGCTCGGGCGCCTGTCGCCCGGACGCCGTCCGTAGCGACGGCACGAGGGCACCCTCGGGTCGGGCCAGCACGTCCCGTACCCGCCGCTGCTCCAGGAAGAGGTGGGTGGGGCCCACGACGCCGTCGGGGTTGAAGATCACCGTCAGGACCACCCCGATACCGGCGACAATGCCGTACCAATTGTCGACGCCGCCGTTTCCGACGCCCGCCGAGATCAGCGCCACGAGGATGCCGCCCGAGGCGATGACCCCGGCGACGATGCCGCCGCTGACCGAGGTGATGCCGGCCACGACGACGACGGAGAAGACGACCAGCCCGAGGTAGGCGTCGAAGCTCTGGAAGCTCACATTCCCCAGCTGGTAGGCCATGAGGGAGCCGCCCAGGCCGGCGATGAACGCCGCGAGGGCGAAGCCGATCAGCTTGATTCGCACCACGTTGATGCCGGCCGCGGCCGCAGAGCGCTCGTCCGCCCGCACGGCCAGCATGGCCGAGCCCAGGCGGCTGGTGCGCAGCCAGCTCACGCCGAGCGCGACCAGCACCAGGACGACAAGGCACATGATCCCGAAGGCGGGCCTAGGGAAGTCCTTGCCCGATCCGATGCTCAGGTCCATACCGAAGAGGCGGGGAGCGGGGATGGCCAGGCCGCCCGCCCCGCCGTCGAGACTGTTGTTGTTGAACCAGATCGCTTCCACCCCCGCCGCGAACGTCAGGGTGACCACGCCGAGCATGAGACCGCGCACGCGCAAGGCCGGCAGGCCGATCACCACGCCGGCCAAGGTCGCGACCAGTGCCGCCAGAATCGGGGCGATAGGGAACGGGATGCCCCAGGAGTGGGCGAAGGTGCTCAGTATGTACGCCGACACGCCGGCCAACGTGAGCTGGGCCAGCGAGATCTGCCCCGTGTAGCCCGTGACCACCACGAGCGAGAGGGCGATGACGGCGGTGATCATGCTGGTATAGAGGGCGGCCCGGTCGTTCCCGGTGAAGAAGTAGATGGCGCCGACCCCCACCGCCGTGGCGACCACCGTGGTGGCCAGCCGCCAGTGCGGACGCGGTGCGCGGCCCAGCGTGACCTGCACGAGCGTGCCCCGGCTGGGCATGGTCTGTCCCCGGAAGGCCAGCACGATCAGCACCAGGACCAGAGGGATGAGCTCCCCCGCACCGGCAGGGAAGGCCGGGTGGATGGCATTGAGGTAGACGGAGAGCGACTCGAGTGCGCCGATCCCCAGCCCGGCCGTGATCGCCCACCCGAGCGAGTGGAAGCGCCCCACGACGGCGGCGGCCAGCGCCGGCACGATGAACAGCGTGTAGGTGCCGGGTATGAGCGGGACCAGCGGGGCGATGAGGATGCCGGCGATGCCGCAAACCACGAAGCTGATGATCCAGTTGATCAGCGCGATGCGATCGGGCGAGAGCCCGCTCACCACAGCGCCCACCTCGGTCTCCGCCGAGGCCCGGGTGGCCAGGCCGAAGCGGGTGAAGCGGAAGAGAACGGTCAGCACGATGCCGAGCCCGATGATGGTGGCCGCCAGCAAGAGCCGGTCCACCGAGATGTCGATGCCGAGGAAGCTGATGTGGTGTTGCGAGAAGATCGGATTGACCTCAATGACCTCGTTGCCGACCTGGTAGCTGACCACTGCGGTCAGCAGGCCCATGAGTCCGATGGAGGCGACCGCCTTCGCCACGGGCCGGTGGTTGCGCAGTGGGCGGAAGATCAGCAGGTACGCCAGCGCGCCCATCACCGCCTGGATGCCCAGTGTGATGAGCAGCGCCGGCCAGAAGCCGAGGCTCGTCCCGATGTTGATGGTGGGGCTCAAACCGGGTATGGGCTGGAGTAGCTGCCCGTTGCGCAGCAGCGAGTATGTGTACGCCGCGTACAGCGCCTGGGCGCCGGTGGCGAAGTTGAGGACCCCCGACGAGCGGTACGTGACGACCAGCGCCATGGCCAGGGCAGCGAACACGCCGCCGTTCCCGAGGCCGAGTAGGAAGAACTCGGCGTAGGTGTTCATCCGACGTGACCTCGCCGGCTCATCGGCATCTGTCGCCCATAGGACGACTCCCCCCGGGAGCAGCTCATGGATTTAGGATACTCAAATCTGGTACCTCACGCACGTGCGTGAGCCGCAATCGGAGGACTGACGAGGTCCCGCGGACAGCCGGGCTCGGCCGGCGGGGGCCTAGTTCGGCTCGGCGCTCGGCGCTCGGCGCTCGGCGGTGCCGCGGTGCCGCGGTGCCGGCGGTGACTACCGGCGCGACCTCATGGTCGTGTGGATCGGCCTGGGTCGCTGACGGATGGGGTCAGGTCACTGGTTCGAAGAGCGGGACGAAGATCTCGCCGTGAGGTTCGAAGACGACGCACACCGGTAGGCCACACTCGAGGGTCGAGGGGTCGCAGTGGACGATGTTGGTGGGGATACGGAGATCGTCCTGCTCATCGAGCACCACGATGGCGACCACGTAGGGCGGCGGCACGTCGGGGTGGAATGGCTGATGGTTCACGGTGAACGTGAAGATCGTTCCGGTGCCGCGGACCGGCTCGACGACCGGCGCGCCGCCACACGAGGAGCATTGCGCCGCGGGGGGATGCGTCCAGCGCCGGCAGCGCGTGCAGCGCTGTACCAGGAGCTCCCCCTTCGCTCCGCCGGTCCAGAACGGTCGGTTCAGGTCGGTCAGTGGTGGGAGGATCCGCGGCGCAGTGGGATCCACCAGGGGTCGGAGTTGCGACACGGCGATAGGATAACGGCCGCCCATGGTCGACGTGCCGGAGAAACGAAGCATCATCGCCGGCATCGGCATATCGCGCATCGGTCGTCGCACCGGAATTGCGAGCATGGAGATGACCCTGGAGTCGTCGCGGGCGGCGATCGCCGACGCCGGGTTGAGCGCGGCCGACATCGATGGTGTGGCGACGCTGGGGGACACGCCGCTTCCCGACGTGGTGGGCGCCTTGGGCCTCGACGTGCGTTATACCGGTGGCGGCTTCGACACCGGCGGCCTGTTGGCGCCGGTCATGTCCGCCTGCCTGGCCGTGGCGGAGGGTCGCGCCCGGCACGTCCTGGTCTACCGGACGGTCCAGATGATCGGCGGCGCGATCGTGCCGGCTGACGGGCCGTCGCCCCCCACCACCCAGGTCGAACCACCGCCGTCCGCCATGGTGAACGTCATGGGCGACATGGGCCCGTTGCTGGCCAGCCACGCCTACTCTGCCGCCAATTGGATCGCCATGCACTGTCGCCGCCACATGTACCTGTACGGGACGACGAAGGATCAGCTCGGTTGGTTGGCCGTCAACAGCCGGCGCAACGCCATGCGCAATCCCCTGGCGGTGTACCGCGAACCGATGACGCTGGACGACTACCGCTCGGCGCGACCGGTGTCGGAGCCGTTCGGACTCTTCGACTGCGACGTCCCCATCGACGGTTCCATCGCCTGTGTCGTCTCGGGCGAGGCCCATGCTCCCGACTGTCCGAACCTCCCCATCCGGGTCGATGCCGTGGGAGGTGCGTCGGGGTCCGGCGGCTGGTACCACAGGCCGGATTTCCCCAAGATGGCGTCGATCGAAGCCTCGGCAGAGATGTGGAACCGTACGGAACTCCGGACTGGCGACGTGCAGGTGGCCCAGTTGTACGACGGGTTCACCTTCTTGACCCTGGCGTGGCTCGAGGCACTCGGGTTCTGCGCGGACGGTGAAGCCGGCCCCTTTATCGAGGGGGCCGATCGGATCGCGCTCGACGGTGCACTCCCGCTCAACACCTATGGCGGCCAGCTCTCGGCCGGGAGGATGCACGGCTACTGGATCCTGCACGAGGCGTGTCTCCAACTGCGCGGCGACGCGGGTGACCGGCAGGTCGCCGGCACGCCGGAGGTGGCCGTCGTGGCCAACGGTGGCGGCCCCATCGCCGGCTGCATGCTCCTGACCCGCTGACCCTGACCAGTTGACCCTGACCCGCTGACCCGGACCCGCTGACCCGGACCCGCTGACCCGGACCCGCTGACCCGGACCCGCTGACCCGGACCCGCAGACCCGGACCCGCTGACCCGGACCCGCTGACCCGCTGATGCTGGCCCGCTGACCTCCTGCCCCCGCTGATGGCCGCGACCCAGAGGCCCCGGTCGCGACCGGTGGCAAGGGGGTGCCCGCATTGGCCACGAAAACCGATCATCTGCGCTCATCGGCGCAGCACCGGACATCCGCCATTTTGCCGGATGCGACTACATTCAGACCATGACCAACATCCACGCCTTTGATCTCGCGCTCCTCATCTTTCGTGTGGCGATCGGCGCCGTGTTCATCGCTCACGGGGTCAACCACATCTTCGGTGGCGGCAAGATCGCCGGGACCGGACGGTGGTTCGAGAGCCTCGGCATGAAGCCGGGATGGGTCCATGCCTGGACCGCGAGCATCACGGAGATCGTCGCTGGTGGATTGTTGGTTCTGGGCCTCCTCACCTCACTGGGGGCGGCCGGAGTGGTGGGCGTCATGTTGGTGGCCTTGATCACCAATCACCTGAAGAACGGGTTCTTCATCTTCCGACCCGGGGAGGGGTGGGAGTACGTGATGGTGCTGACGGTGTCGGCTTTCGCCCTAGCCATGCTCGGCCCGGGCGGGTGGAGCATCGACAACGCGGCCGGCCTGACCTCGCTCTGGGGCTGGACGGGTCTGTGGATCGCCTTGATCGGCGGCGTGGGTGGAAGTGCCGCCCTCCTCCTGGCCTTTTGGCGACCTGAGCGGTCGCCGGCGAAGAGTTAGCCCCCCGGCCAAGAGAGGGACGACGAAGCGCACCTCGTCGCGGTGACGTGATCAAACGTCGCGTCGGACGCGCCCGCGCAGCGCCAGCAGGGCCAGGGAGAGACTGACCATCCCGATCCCGGCCACCGCCGCCAGCCCTTCCCACAGGGTCGAGGCCACCCAGCCCGTGGTGATCAACGATCGCAGCGCGCCCAGGAGATAGGTCACCGGGTTGTAGGTCGCGATGGTCGAAAACCACCCGGTGAGGGCGTCCCTGGGGACCACCGCGTCGGTCAGGAAGAACAGGGGGAAGAAGATGACGAAGCAGGCATTGACGGCGGCCGGGCTGCCGGTCTTGAGGGCCACGGCATAGGGAAAGCCGGTGAAGACGAGTCCCCACAGCGCGCAGAGGGCGACGAAGACCACCAGGCCCGGTGCGCCCGTCTCGAATCGCACACCCACCGCGAATCCCAAGGCGAGCACCGGGATGCAGAGGGCGACCAGGACGACGACATCGGCCACCATGAGGCCGAGGAGCAGGGCCGACCGACGCACGGGGGTCAGGCAGAGCCGATCGAAGTACCCGCCCTGGATGTCGGTGACCAAGGTGGGCGCCCGGGACATCCCGGTGACGGCGAATGCGATGGCCATGGGTATCAGGAACGCCTTGTAGTCCAGCCCGCCGGCCCGTTGCGCCACGTTCTCCAAGGCGCCCAGGTTCACTACGTAGAAGAAGGCGGGCACGAAGACGGCCGGGATCACCGCCGTGGGCTCGCGGGGAATTTGCCGCAAGGCCCGACCGGCCACCGCACCGACGTCGTGCCCGAATCCGGCTTCCGCGCCCTTGATGTCGCTCCGCGGTGACGCGATCACCGGTTCGCGCCGGCTCCGATGTGTGAGCCCGTCAACTCCCGGTAGACGTCGTCGAGCGTTGGGGAGCGCAGGGTGAGGCTCCGGACGTCGAGCGAGGTCTCGTGCAACGCGAGGGCCACCGGGCTCAGTCCGGCGGGCCCGTCGTTCGTGCTGATGACGATTCGCCCCATGTCAGACGACACGGCATCGACACCCGGTACCTGCTCCAGCGCACGGACCACGCACGGATCGTCGCGGTCGACGTCGGCCACGATGAGGTCCTGGCCGATGGAGCGCTTCAGCGCGGCGGGCGGTCCTTCGGCCACCAGCCGGCCGCCATCGATGATCCCCACCCGGTCGGCCAGGGCGTCGGCCTCGTCGAGGTACTGGGTGGTGAGGAAGATGGTCATTCCGAGCTCACCGTTGAGCCGACGGACCTCACTCCAGACGGCGGAACGGCTCATCGGGTCCAGCCCGGTGGTCGGTTCGTCGAGGAACAGCACCTCGGGGTCGTGCATCAGGGCAGCCGCCAGGTCGAGTCGTCGTTTCATCCCGCCCGAGTACGTGGCAATTCGTCGATCGATGGCCCCGCCGATGTCGACCAACCCAAGGACCTGGTCCACGCGCCGGCGGATCTGCCCACGATCCAGTCCGTAGAGACGACCTTGGAGAGTGAGGAGCTCCCGGCCGCTCTGCCGGTCATCGAGGGCCGCCTCCTGAAGAGCCACCCCGATGCGCATCCGCACGGCCTGGGGCTCTCGGGTCACGTCGTGCCCGGCCACGAACGCCACCCCGCCGTGGGGGTGCAGCAGGGTGCACAGCACTCGCACCAGGGTCGACTTCCCGGCCCCATTAGGCCCCAGGAACCCGTAGATCTCGCCGCGGTGGACGGTCAGGTCGACCCCGTCCAGGGCGGTGATGTCGCCGTAGCGCCGGACCAGCCCACGGGTGACGATTGCCTGATCAGACGGTGGGCCGTCGTCCGCCACGAGTTCGGCCATCCTGGTGAAATACCGAAACGCATCGTACATACTCACTAGTATGAACTATACTAAGGAGTAGCACAACCCTATGACCCTCGAACCCCTCACGGCCGAGCGCCGGCGACAGCAGACGCGGGAATACCTGCTTCAGGCGGCGGCCCAGGTCTTCGCC
>JBKQIP010000234.1:0-10818 GCA_052148295.1 Acidimicrobiales bacterium | reverse complement strand
CGCGGCCTTCGCTGTGCTGGATCCGGGAGCGGGCCACCAAGCCCAGCACCACCCCCGCCAGGGCCGGCAGGCCGAACAGGACCAGGCCGGCCACCGAGCACACCAGCGAGGCGACGGCCAGCCCGCTGGTCTTGGTCGGGGGCCCGTAGGGGTAGCCCGGGGGGCCGTAGCCGCCATAGCCGCCGTAGGGGGCGGCGCCGGGTGGGTACCCGGGCGGCCCGTAGCCCGGCGGCGGGTAACCCGGAGGCCCGTAGCCCGGCGGCGGGTAACCCGGAGGCCCGTGGCCCGGCGGTGGGGATCCGGGTTGCTGGTAGCCCGATGGTGGGTAGCCGGGCGGTGCGTCACCGGGGGGCGGGTAGCCGGGCGCGGCCGGCTCTGTCGCCGGATACGCCGGGGGCCCGGCGTCGGGTGGCGGGAGCGGGGGCGGGGGCGGTGCGGGACTCGGTGCGGGACTCGGTGCGCCGAACGGCGGCAGCGGGGGTTCGGGCGCCGGCGGGGGCGGCGAACCGGCGCCCGCCGGTGGCGGGCCGGGCGTTGCCCCCGTCCCCGAAGCGTCGATTGGTGTACCAGCGGTCATGTCGCTCCCGGGCGTGGTGGTGCCGGATGGCCACCCGGCTCCTCGACCCTACCCAACCGGGCCTACCGAACTCAGCCCGGCGGCACGATCCCGGCCAGCAGCTCGGCCCGGACCAGCCGGGCCACCTGCGCCGGGTCGTCGAGGTTCCAGCGGCCGGGGGAGGCGATGTACGACAGCACCATGCGGGCCAGGAAATCCGACGCCTCCCCGATGTCGACCCCGGGGGCCAGAGCGTGGCGCTCGAGGTAGGGGGCCAGGAAGGCGGCGATCAGCTCGTGGGTGCCCTGGCTCTCCACCGTGAGCTTGGGCAGCAGCAGGTCGGGCTCGGTCTGCAGGATCCGCTGCAGCACCTGGTGCTCGGCGATGGCCCGGTGGGCGAAGGCCAGGCCCCGCTCCATCACCTCCTCCAGCGAGTCGGCCTCCTGCACCTCCTGGTAGAGGCGGGTGAAGAACCGCCCGTACTCCCACGACACCACGGCGTCCACCAGCTCCTCCCGGCCGCCGGGGAAGTACCGGTACACCGTGGCCCGGGACAGGCCGGCCTCACGGGCGGCGTCCTCCACCGAGGTCTTGGACAGCCCCCAGCGGGCCACGCAGTCGTAGGTGGCCTGCAGCAGGCGCTCGCGCACCTCGGCCGTCATCGGGCCGGGCTCACAGCCCGAGGAGGGCCTCGATGCCCACCGTCAGGCCCGGCCGGTCCGGGACGGCGCGCACGGCCAGGAGCACGCCGGGCATGAACGACCGGCGGTCGTAGGAGTCGTGACGGAGGCTCAGGCTCTGGCCCGGCGCACCGAAGATGACCTCCTCGTGGGCGATGAGCCCGGGGAGGCGGACCGAATGCACCCGCACCCCGCCGGGGCCCTCGCCGCCACGGGCGCCGGGCAGCACGCACTCGGTGGTGGGATCGGCCGGCAGGGGGCCGGCCCCGGCCCGCTCCCGGGCCGCCGCGATGGCCTGCGCGGTGTGCAGCGCCGTGCCCGAGGGGGCGTCGCGCTTGGCGTCGTGGTGGAGCTCGATCACCTCGACCCCGTCCATGTGGGGCGCCGCCAGGGCGCAGAACCGCATGAGCAGGACCGCCCCGATGGCGAAGTTGGGCGCCACGACGGCGTTGGCCACCGAGGCGGCGAAGAGGTCGGCCGCCCGGGCCAGGTCCGCCTCGGTCAGCCCGGTGGTGCCCACCACGGCGTGCAGGCCCGCCCCGGCGTAGTAGCCCAGGTTGTCCCGGGCGGCCTCGGCCACGGTGAAGTCGACCACCACCTCGGCCCCCCGGTCGCTCAGCGCGGCGCGGTCGCCCTCCACGGTGAGGCCACCGAGCGGCCGTCCCACCTGGGCCGGGTCGACGGCGGCCACCAGCTCGAGGTCGGCGGCGGCCGCCACGGCGAGGCACACCTCCTGGCCCATCCGGCCGCCGGCGCCGACCACACCGACCCTCTGCACGGCCCCGACCCTACCGGCCCGAGGTCACCGCGAGGTGGTCGTCGAAGGCGTCCTCGTCGAAGGGACCCACCGCGCTGAGGGTGCGGGGCGCCTGGGCCAGCTCGTCCGCCACGGCCAGGACGTCCTGGCGCCCGACGGCCTCGATCCGGGCCAGCACCTGGTCCACGCTGGTCACCTCGTCGTGCAGCAGGAGCGCCGCCCCGATGCGGCTCATCCGGGCCCCGGAGTCCTCCCCCGAGAGCAGCAGCTCGGCCCGGATGTTGCCCTTGGCCACGGCCAGCTCGCGGTCGGTGACCCCGTGCACGGCCAGGAGCTCGATCTCGCCCGAGACGATCCGCAGGACCTCCCCCACGTGCTCGGGGGCGGTGCCCACCACCACCGCCAGGGATCCCGCATCCTGGTAGGCGGCCCGCTCCGACCACACCGAGTAGGCCAGGCCGCGCTCCTCGCGCACCTTCTGGAAGAGACGGCTGGACAGCCCGCCGCCCAGCACCTGGTTGAGCACGGCCAGGGCCCAGCGGCGGTTGTCGAAGCGGGAGACCGACCGGACGCCGTAGACCACGTGCGCCTGCTCGGTCGGTCGCCGCACCACGTGGAGGTGCTCGGACTCCGGCCCCGGGGCGGTCCGCGGCGGCGCCGAGCCCCCGGGGCGCCCGGTGAACCGGCGCTCGAGGTCGGCCGCCACGGCCTCGTGGGTGCAGTCACCCGCCGCCGACACCACCATGTTGCCCGGCCGGTAGTGGTGCTCGAAGAAGCCCCGGATGTCGGGGGCCCCCAGCCCGCCCACCGTGGAGGCGTCGCCCAGCGTGTCGCGCCCGAGCGGGTGCCCCACGAACAGCGAGGTCTGCCACTGCTCGGCGGCCAGGTCGGCCGGCTCGTCGGCGTGCATCAGGATCTCGTCGAGGATGACGGTGCGCTCGGCGTCGACGTCGGAGGGCCGCAGGGCCGGGTCCCACATGATCTCGCTCAAGATGTCGAGCCCCAGGGGGAGGTGGTCCGCCAGCAGGCGCACGTAGAAGGTGGTGTACTCCTTGGTGGTGAAGGCGTTGCAGTCGCCGCCCACCTCGTCCAGCGACTCGGCGATGGAGGCGGCCGAGCGTGCCGCCGTGCCCTTGAAGAGCAGGTGCTCGAGGAAGTGCGAGGCGCCGGCCAGCTCGTCCGGCTCGTCCCGGGAGCCGGCTCCCACCCAGTAGGCCACCGCCACCGAGCGCACATCGGCCATGGTCTCGGTGACCAGGCGGATGCCGCTGGGCAGGACGGACGTCTCGATCAACGGCGACGGGAGCGGCCGCGGGGCGGGCGGCGGTCGCCGCCCCGAGTGTCGGCCTCGACCGCGCCCGGGCCCAGGTCACCCAGGTCGGCCACCAGCTCGGCCTCGAAGGCGTCCTCGAAGGAGGGGGCCGCCGACGCGCCGCCGTTGCTGGCGGCCGGGGCCGTCGACGATGGGCCCGACACGCCCGACACGCCCGACACGCCCGACGACTCCGCCGGGGCCGGGGCGGCCGACCGGGACGGGGCGGCCGACGAGCCGGACGAGCCGCCCGAGCCGCCATCGGGCGCCGAGGCCAGCGAGAGGGACACCTTGCCCTGGGGGTCGATGTCGTCCACCCGCACCTCGACGGGCTGGCCCAGGGTCAGCACGTCCTCGACGTTGTTGATCCGCTTCCCGCCGGCCAGCGGGGAGAGCTTGGAGATGTGGAGCAGGCCGTCCCGCCCGGGCAGGACGTTGACGAAGGCCCCGAACTTGGTGATGTTGACCACCTTGCCCGGGTAGACGGCACCCACGTCGGCGGTCGGGGGGTCGAGGATCAGCGCGATGCGGCGGCGGGCCTCCTCGACCGCGTTGCCGTCGGTGGCCCCGATGGTGACCGTGCCCACCATGCCGTCGTCGTCGACGGCGATGTCGGCCCCGGTCTCCTGCTGCAGGGTGTTGATGACCTTGCCCTTGGGCCCGATGACCTCACCGATCTTGTCGATGGGGATCTCCATGGAGACGATCTTCGGGGCGCTGTTGGCCACGTGGTCCCGGGGCTCGGCGATGGCCGCGGCCATGACGCCCAGGATGGTGAGCCGGGCCTCCTTGGCCTGCAGCAGGGCCTGGGCCAGCACGTCGGCCGGGAGGCCGGCGATCTTGGTGTCCAGCTGCAGGGCGGTCACCGCATCGGCCGTACCGGCCACCTTGAAGTCCATGTCACCGAAGGCGTCCTCGGAGCCCAAGATGTCGGTCAGGGTGACGTAGGCCCCGTCCTCGTGGACCAGGCCCATGGCGATCCCTGCCACCGGGGCCTTGATGGGCACCCCGGCGGCCATCAAGGAGAGGGTGGAACCGCAGACCGAGGCCATGGACGTGGAGCCGTTGGAGGCCAGCACGTCGGAGACCAGGCGCAGGGTGTAGGGGAACTCCTCGGCGCTCGGGACGACGGGGAGCAGGGCCCGCTCGGCCAGCAGGCCGTGGCCGATCTCCCGGCGCTTGGGGCCGCGCATGAAGCCGGTCTCGCCGGTCGAGTAGGGCGGGAAGTTGTAGTGGTGCATGTAGCGCTTGGACTCCACCGGCGTGATGGTGTCGAGCAGCTGGTTCATGCGGGGCATGCCCAGCGTGGTCACGTTGAGCACCTGGGTCTCGCCCCGCTGGAACAGGGCCGAGCCGTGGGCCGTGGGGAAGAGGTCGATCTCGGCCGAGAGGGGGCGGATGTCGGCCGTGCCCCGCCCGTCGACGCGGGTGCCGTCCTGGACGATGCGCTGGCGCACCAGCTTCTTGGTCAGGGCGCGGATGGCCCCCTTGACCTCGCCGGTCCGCTCCGCGAACTCGTCGGCCAGGGTGGCCTGGATCTCCGCGCCCGCCGCGTCCAGGGCGGCGTTGCGCTCGGCCTTGGACGTGACCAGGTTGGCCTTGGCGATGGGGTCGGTGCCGACCGCCTCCACCCGCTCCCACACGTCGTCGGCGTAGTCGGAGAAGGTGGAGAACTCGATGGTCTCGATGGCGCCGTGGTCGGCCACGTAGTCCGCCACCAGCTGGCGCTGGAGGAGGATGGACTCGCGGATCCACGTCTTGGCGGCCTCGAGGCCCTCGGCCAGGACCTCCTCGGTGACCTTGGGCGCGCCCTCGGCGTAGTAGGACCACGACTTCTCGGTCCCGCCGGCCTCGACCATCATGATGGCGATGTCGGTGTCGTCGGCCTCGGTCAGCGCCCGCCCGGCCACCACCAGCTCGAAGGTGGAGGCCTCGCCCTCGGCGAAGGTCGGGTGGGGGATCCAGGTGCCCTCGGTGGAGTAGGCCACCCGGACCGCCCCGATGGGGCCGTCGAAGGGGATGCCCGAGAGCATCAGCGCGGCCGAGCTGGCGTTGATGGCCAGCACGTCGTGCGGGTTGACCTGGTCGGCCCCGAAGATGGTGCCCACCACGTGGACCTCGTTGCGGAAGCCCTTGGGGAAGGACGGCCGCAGGGGGCGGTCGATGAGCCGGCAGGTCAAGATGGCCTGGTCCGAGGCCTTGCCCTCCCGGCGGAAGAACGAGCCGGGGATCTTGCCGGCGGCGTAGGCCCGCTCCTCGATGTCGACCGTGAGGGGGAAGAAGTCGGTCCCCTCCCGGACGGATCGGGCGGCGGTGGCCGTGGCCAGCAGGACGGTGTCGCCGATGCGGGCGAGCACGGCGCCGTCGGCCAGCTGCGCCAACTTCCCGGTCTCGAACGTCAGCGTGCGGTCGGTGCCACTGATGGGGCCCGACACGGAAATGGCGTCAGCCATGATGCTCCTCGTGTGGTTTTCAGGGGCACCCCCTGGCTGGTTCCCAGTGGTCGACCACCTCGCTCGGAGAAGTGACCGGCGACTGGCAGCCAGCGCCGCGGGATGCCCGTTTGTCGTTACCGCCGAATGCCGAGGCGGCCGATGATGGCGCGGTAGCGCTCGACGTCGTTCTTGCGGACGTAGTCGAGCAACCGCCGGCGTTGGCCGATGAGCTTCATCAGGCCCCGCCGGGTGTGGTGGTCCCCTTTGTGCTCCTTCAGGTGCTCCGTGAGGTGGTTGATCCGTCCCGACAACAGTGCGATCTGCACTTCCGGTGACCCGGTGTCACTGTCGTGCAGCCGGTACTCGGCAATAGTGGCCTGTGTGTCGGGCATGGAGAGAAGAACCTCGAAACGCTTGGAGGAATGCGGCGGGGACCAGCCCCAACCGGCAGATATTCTAGCAGGTGCCTACCGTTGCACCGAGAGCACCCGCTCGGCCCGGGCCACGTCGTCCTGCATCTGGGCGATCAGGGCCTCCACCGAGTCGAAGTGCCGATCGTCCCGGAGGCGGCTCACGAACGACACCCGGGCCGCCTCGCCGTAGAGGTCCCCCTCGAAATGCAGGAGATAGGCCTCCACCAGCACCGGGGCCGAGCCGGGGGCGTAGAAGGTGGGCCGGCGCCCCACCGAGATGGCGGCCGGGTGCACCGACCCGTCGGCCCGGGTGAAGTGCCCGGCGTAGACGCCGTCGGCCGGCAGGGCGATGTCATGGGGAATCTGGAGATTGGCCGTGGGGAACCCCAGTTGAGGCCCGCCCCGGCCGTCGCCGTGGACGACCGGGCCCCGCACCTCGTGCGGCCGCCCCAGCAGGGCGGCGGCCGACGCCACGTCGCCGGCGGCCACCAGGGCCCGGATGCGGGTCGAGGACACCGGCGCCTCGTCCTGGCCCGTCAGCGCCACCCCGACCACGTCGAAGCCGTGCCCCCGGCCCAGCTCGCGCAGCAGGGCCACGTTCCCCTTGCGCCCGTGGCCGAAGTGGAAGTCCTCCCCCACCACCACCAGCCGGGCCTCGAGCCCCTCGACCAGCACCTCCTCGACGAAGTCCTCGGCCGACTCGTCGGCCCGGGCCCGGTCGAAGGTCACCACCTCGGTCCGCTCGATGCCGCAGGCGGCCAGCAGCTCGAGCTTCTGGTCGAGGTCGGTGAGCTGCGGGGGCGCCGAGTCGGGGCGCACCACGCTGGCCGGGTGGCGGTCGAAGGTGACCACCACCGGGGTGAGCCCGGCGGCGTCGGCCCGGGCCACCAGGTCGCGCAGCAGGGCGCGGTGTCCCGCGTGGACGCCGTCGTAGGCACCGATGGTGACGGCGGTCGGGGGCATCGCGGACGAGGATAGACGTCAGTCGCCGGCCAGAACGACAGCGGGCTTGATCCGGTCGGTCCCGGTGGCCTCGTACACGGCCAGCAGGGTGCCCCGGTCGTCGAGCATGGCCCAGGGGCCGTCGCCCGCCGCGCCCACCGGCACCCGGTCGAGCGCCAGCCCGTGCGCGATGTCGGTGACGAGCTCGTGCTCCACGGAGACGAAGGACAGGTCGCGCAGGGCCTGGGCCGGGGTGAGGATGGCCGCGTGGTCGAGCCGGTCGAGCGGGCGCATGTCCGCCGGGCCGAAGGATCCGATACGCGTGCGCCGCAGCCGGCCGACGTGGGCCCCACCCCCCAGCGCCTGACCCAGGTCGTGGGCCAGGGTGCGGACGTAGGTCCCCGACGAGCACACCACCTCGGCCCGGTACACGCCCGGGCGGGTCGGATCGGGCTCGATGTCGAAGCGGTGGACCGTGACGTTGCGGGCCGCCCGCTCGACCTCGAGCCCCTGGCGGGCCAGCTCGTGCAGGCGGCGCCCCCCGACCTTGACCGCCGAGACCATGGGCGGGACCTGCTCGATGGCGCCGGTGAGCGCGGCCGCCGCCGCCCGCACCTGGTCCGGGGTGACCGCCGACATGTCCCAGGTGCCGGTGACCTGGCCCGAGGCGTCGAGGGTGGACGTGGCCGCGCCCAGGACGATGTCCACCTCGTAGGTCTTGGGCAGGGGGGTCAGGAACCGCAGCAACCGGGTGGCCCGCCCCAGGCCGACCAGGAGCATCCCGGTGGCGTCGGGGTCGAGTGTGCCGGCGTGCCCGACCCGGCGTTGCCCGAAGAGGCGGCGGCACCGGGCCACGACGTCATGGGAGGTCCATCCCGCCTCCTTGTCGATCACCACCAGGCCGGTGGCGCTCACCGGTTCACGGACCGTCGGGTCCGGGCAGCCGTTCGGGCAGTCCGTCGGGCAGTCCGTCGGGCAGCCGATCGAGGTGGCGCAGCACCTCCTCCACCCGGGCGCCGGCGGCGATGGCCGGGTCGGCCCGGAAGGCCAGCCTCGGTGTCCGCTTCATGCTCACCTGCGACCCGATGAGGCGCTGCAGGTGGGCCCGGCGCTCGTCGAGGGCCTCGGCGGCGTCCTCGTGCAGCGAGGCCAGGTAGACGGTGGCCGTGCGCAGGTCCGCCGCGGTGTCGACGGAGGTGACGGTCACCATGCGGAAGCGCTCGTCGGCGTCGGCCAGCCGCTCCAGCTCCTCGGCCACCACCTGCCGGAGCACCTGGTTGACCCGCAGCGCGCGGGGGTACGTCGCCGTCCGCCGTTTCACGATGGCCTCACGTCCTCGGTATCTCGCGCTCCTCGTAGGTTTCGATGATGTCGCCGTCCTTGAGGTCCTGGAAGTCCGAGAGGCCGATGCCGCACTCGAAGCCCGACTGCACCTCGCGGGCGTCGTCCTTGAAACGGCGGAGCGAGGTGATGGTGCCCTTCCAGATCACCGTCCCCTCCCGCAGGAAGCGCACCTTGGAGCCCCGGGTGATCCTGCCCTCCCGGACGTAGCACCCGGCCACGGCCCCGACCCGCGGCACGCGGAAGACCTGGCGCACCTCGGCCTCCCCGGTGACCACCTCTTCGACGACCGGGGACAGCAGGCCCAGCATGGCGGCCTCGATGTCCTCGAGCAGCTTGTAGATGATCTCGTAGGTCCGGACCTCGACGTCGGAGGACTCGGCCAGGTCACGGGCGCGCTTGTCCGGTCGGACGTTGAAGCCGATGATGGTGGCGCTCGAGGCGGCCGCCAGCTGCACGTCGTTCTCGGTGATGCCGCCGATGCCGCGCAGCACGAAGCTCAGCTTCACGTCCTCGCGCTCGAGCCGCTTGAGGCTCTCGGTCACCGCCTCCAGCGATCCCTGGACGTCGGCCTTGAGCACGATGTTGAGGGTGGCCGTCTCCCCCCGCTGGATCTGCTCGAAGAGGTCCTCGAGCTTGGCGCCGGTGGCGGCGGAGGCGACCGGCTTGTGCCCCGAGAGGCGGAACCGCTGCGCCCGGGCCTCGCCGAGCGTGCGGGCCCGGGCCAGGTCCTTGGCCCCCCGCATCTCGTCGCCGGCGTGCGGCGGCTCGGAGAACCCCAGCACCTGCACCGGCGTGGAGGGGAGCGCCTCCTTGACGTGATCGCCCAGGTCGTCGACCAGGGCCTTGACCTTGCCCCAGGCCGCGCCGGCCACCACGGGGTCGCCCACCCGCAGGGTCCCCTGCTGGACGATGATGGTGGCCACCGGGCCCCGGCCCGCCTCGAGGTTGGCCTCCAGGACGACGCCACGGGCCTGCCCCTCGACCCGGGCCGTTAGCTCCTCGACCTCGGCCACCAGGGTGATCTGCTCGAGCAACTCCTCGATGCCGGTCCCCTGGAGGGCCGAGACCTCCACCACGATGGTGTCGCCTCCCCAGGCCTCGGGCACGAGCCCCCGCTCCGAGAGCTGCTGGAGGACGCGCCCCGAGTCGGCCTCGGGTCGGTCCATCTTGTTGACCGCGACGATGATCGGGACGTCGGCCGCGGTGGCGTGGTCGATGGCTTCGACCGTCTGGGGCATGACGCCGTCGTCGGCCGCCACCACCAGGATGACGATGTCGGTGGCCTGGGCGCCGCGGGCCCGCATGGCGGTGAAGGCGGCGTGACCCGGCGTGTCGATGAACGTGATGCGCTTGTCGCCCCACGTGACCTGATACGCGCCGATGTGCTGGGTGATGCCCCCGGCCTCCCCGGCGACGACGTCGGTGGAGCGGATGCGGTCGAGGAGGAGCGTCTTGCCGTGGTCGACGTGGCCCATGACCGTCACCACCGGCGGTCGCGGCCGCTCGTCGGCCACCTCCTCCTCGTCCTCCTCCTCGAAGTAGCGGGCCAGCAACTCGGCCTCCTGCTCCTCACCGGGGTCGACCAGGCGGATGTCCGCGCCGATCTCGGCCGCGAAGAGCTCGATCATGTCGTCGCTCAGCGACTGGGTGGCCATGACCATCTCGCCCTGGAGCAGCAGGAAGCGCACGATGTCGCCGGCGCTGCGGTTCAACTTGGGGCCGAGGTCCCGTGCCGTCGAGCCGCGCTCGACGATGACCTCGCCCTCGGGCACCGGCGCCGTCGACGGCTGGTAGCTGGTGAGCTGGGTCGGCTCGAGCTCCTCGAGGTTGCGCCGGCGCCGCCGGGCCCGGCGCTGCGGCGGGCGGCGGCCGGGCAGGCCGCTGCGCCCACCGGCGGGCGGTGCCCCGACGGGTCCTCCCCCGCCGGCGCGGCCGCCGAACCCCGAGGGGCGGCTGCCGAAGTTGCTGCTGCCCGGGCCCCCGGGGCCACCGGTGGGACGTCCGGCGCCGGGGGCGGGGCGTCCGCCCGTGCGCGCCGGGTAGGCCCCGCCACCGGGTCGGCTGGGCGGTGCCGTCGGACGCCGGCCCCCCATGCCGGGCGGAGGGGGTATGGGCCGGCCGCTCGGGCCGATGGGCGGTCGCGGCGGGGGCGGCGGCACCGGCTTGCCGCTGGGGCTCAACGGGGGGCGGGTCGGCCGCTCGGTGGCCGGCGCTTCCGTGCTGGTGGTGGCGGGGGCGGGCGGCGCGGTGGCGGCGGCTGGGGCCTCGGGCGTGGTGGCCGGGGCTCGTGGAGTGGCGGCCGGGGCGGAATCCGGCGCCGGGGCCCTCGTGGTCCTGGCCGGAGACGCGGTCTTGGCCGCCGGGGCCGTCTTGGCCGGT
>JBKQIP010000233.1:0-6244 GCA_052148295.1 Acidimicrobiales bacterium | reverse complement strand
GGTCGAGGCCGAGGTCGAGGCCGAGGTCGAGGGAGGACCCGCCGCAGAGGCGTCGGCCGACGCCGGGTCGCCACCGACGCCGGGTGCCGGGCCCCAACCCGTCGGATCACCCACCTGGGCGCCACCGGTTCCCCCTCCGCCACCGCCTCCGTCGCCCCCAGCGCCCTCGGCCGGGACCCCCGAGGGGCCAACCCCCGCGGCCGCGTCCATCGAATCTACGGCGGTCACACCGGCAGCCCCGGCCCCACTGGCCGCCTCCACCCCAACCACATCCCTCAATTTCCTCCCGCCGCCGCCGCGACCGGCCGCCCCGTCGGCCGCCTCGGGGGGTGGGCGCCGGTGGATCGCCGTCGCCGTCATCGCCGCGGTCATCGGCGCCCTGGTGGGGGCCGGGGTCACGGCCATCGCCGACGACCACGACGGCGGGAACAACGTCACCATCCACGAGAGCAATTCGGCCCCCGGTGCCGCCGTCCTCAGCGGCAACGTGACGATTCCCCAACTGGTCAAAGAGGTGATCCCGGCCGTCGTCTCCATCGACGTGAAGGCCGGCGGCAGCGAGGACGAGGGGACGGGCATGATCATCACGTCCAACGGCGAGGTGGTGACCAACAACCACGTGATCGAGCTCTTCACCGACAGCACCGGTGGGTCCATCACCGTGACCGAATACGGGCAGTCCAAGCCCCTCCCGACTGCGCTCGTCGGATACGACACCAAGGACGACGTGGCCCTGCTCAAGATCGACAACGCCTCGAACCTGCCCACCGTCACCTTCGGCAGCTCGACCAAGACCCAGGTGGGTGACGCCGTGGTCGCCATCGGCAACGCCCTGGGCCTGGCCGCCGGGACGCCCACCGTGACGTCGGGCATCGTCTCGGCCCTGGGTCGCTCCGTCACCGCCGGTGGCGACGGGACGGCCACGGAGAACCTGACCAACCTGATCCAGACCGATGCCGCCATCAATCCCGGCAACTCCGGTGGCCCCCTGATCGACACGGCCGGTCAGGTCATCGGCATGAACACCGCCGTGGCCGGCACCACCGACGACGGCGCCGACGCCGAGAACATCGGGTTCGCCATTCCCACCGCGCAGGTCGAGTCGCTCATCCCGATCCTCGAGAAGGGCGGACCGGCCAGCAACTCCGGCGGGTACCTCGGCGTGGACATCACCACGCTCACCCCCGCCCTGCGCCAGCAGTACGGCTTCACCCCGACATCGGGCGCGGTGATCCTCGACGTGATCTCCGGTTCACCGGCCGACAAGGCGGGTCTCCAGCAGGGCGACGTGATCGTCCAGGTCGACAACACGCCGATCACCTCCTCCGAAGGCCTCCAGAGCGTGATCGAGGGCGACAAGGCCGGGCAGGTGGTCCAGGTGACCTACTACGTCGGCGACGACAAGCACACCACGGCGGTCACTTTGGGCAGCCAGGCCGAGGCGCAGCAGCAGGAGTCCCAGCAGAGCAACTCGGACGACGACCCCTTCGGTGGGGGAGGGTTCCCCGGCCTCGGGGGCAGCGGCAGCGGCAGCTGAGAAGCCCCCGGCGCGGCCGGGCCGCGAACGGTCAGATGTCGAAGTTCCGGTCGGGATGAGCCGGCGGGACGTTCATGGGCTCGGTCGGTTGCCACGCGCTGGCCTCGATGTCCTCGAGGACGTGGGCCATGTTGTAGGCGTCCTCCTCGTAGGAGAACTTGCCGTCCCCGGCGTAGATCATCCGCGAGTAGCCCGATTGGCGGTACGGCGTTCCGTCGTCGCGCTGGCGCGGCATGATCTGCGTCCATTTCACCACGACGTCGTTGCCCTCTATGGCCGTGAACTCGACGGGGAACTTCCAGTCCTCGAGGCCGATCATCGAATCGACCAGCCAGCGGGCGATGACGTCGCGGCCCTCGAGCCGTCCCCAGGCGCCGTCGATGTAGACCGCGTCCTCGGTGTAGAAATCGGCCAGCGCACCGAACCCGTCGGGTTCCTGCCCGGCGTCGATGCGGTCGCGTACGGCGTGGTACCGATCGACCGCAGCCTGCACTTCCTCGCGTGGAAACGGCATGAGGCTCCCTTCAACTCGTCCCGACGTGCGCGCCGAAGGCCTGGCGGCACGTCTCCAGTTCCTGCAACGCCGCCGTGCGCCCCTGGAAGCCCATGACCTCGGTGGACTTCTCGGGCTCGAGGTCCTTGTAGATGCTGAAGAAGTGCTCGATCTCGTTGAGGAGGTGCGAGGGCAGGTCGTCGATGTCCTCCGCCCCGTCCCACTGCGGGTCGTGGGCCAGCACGGTCATCAGCTTGGCGTCGAGCCCGGCCTCGTCGCGCATGAAGAAGACGCCCAGTATGCGGACCCGCACCAGGCAGCCCGGGAAGGTGGGGTCGGCCACCAGCACCAGGGCGTCGAGCGGGTCACCATCCTTGGAGAGCGTGTCGGGGACGAAGCCGTAGTCGGCCGGGTACGCGGTGGCGGTGAACAGCCGGCGGTCCAGGCGGATGAGGTGCCGGTCGTGGTCGTACTCGTACTTGTTGCGGCTCCCCGTCGGGATCTCGATCACCACGTCGACGACGGCCGCGGCGTCGCTCATAGGGTGCTGGCGGGGTCCGACGGCATGCGAGGCCTACCGTACCGGCTGCGTCCGCCGTCCGCTGGGGAAGCCGCATGCCGGTACAGGCGGGGAGCGGCCCCGTAGTGGAGGGCGCGGTGCAGTCCACCGGGAGCCACGCTCCACCTCGACGGTCGGGGGCGGAAGGGGGTCACCATGGCCGGTGCTCCTTCGGGGTAGGGGTGCTGGCGGGATTCTCCATGCCCCCACCCTGCGCCCGCCACCTTGGACCCGGGGCCGGGCCACCTGAGCCCCGCCGCACAAGCGCCCGGACGCGACCGCGCGCCCGGTGCCCCGCCTCTTACGTGATGACTCGAACGTATCCGATTACCTGAAGCCGCCCGGGGCGAAATGGATGCTGACCGCGCCGCCGCCGGCGCCGCCGGCGCCGCCGAACCCACCGCCGCCGAACCCACCCCCGCCGAACCCACCGAACGTGTCGGTGCTCGAGGCCGGCACGGGCTCGGAGAGGTCGGCCAGGACCACTGTGCTCCCGCGGTGGAGGCCGGAGAGCACCTGGGTGTAGATCCCCCCGACGATGCCCACCTTTACGTCCTTGCGGACCGGATCGCCGCCCGACATCTCCAGCACGTACGACTGGGTTCCCTCGGTCCGCACCGCCGACGTGGGCACGGCCAGGACGTTGGTGGCGCTCGCCGTGATGATCGACACCGCGGCGCTCGACCCGGGGTAGAGGGAGGTGACCGAGGACGGGAGGACGACGACGACCGGGTACGAGTAGCCCGACGAGTCGTCCTGGACCGGGCCCACCTGCGAGACCGTGCCGGTGAAGGTCCCGGTGACCCCGTCGACGGCCACGGTGGCCTTGTTCCCCACCTTGACCGACGTCACCTGTGCACTGGTCAGGGTCCCGGAGACCTCGAACGAGTGGGTGCCGACGATCACGATGACGTCGGTGCTGGAGCCCGCGCTCACGGTGTCACCGGCGCTGATGCCGACCGACACGACGGTGCCGGCGATCGGGCTGGTGAGCTGGGCCTCGTCGACCGCCTGCTGGGCCTCGATGAGATTGGCCTGCGCGGTGTCGATGGCCGCCTCGTCGCTGGCGAGCTCCTGGGCCGACGCCGTGGTCGACGACGAGGCGCCCTCGTCGCCGGAACCTGAGCTCGGGCTCGAGCCCTTGCTCCCGTTCGACCCCGAGGTGCCCGACGAGCCGGTGCCGGACGAGGGCAGGGTGGTGCTCGAGCCGGAGCCCGAGGTGGATGACTGCTCGGCGGCGAGGGCGGTGGCCAGGGTGTTCTCATCGGTGGCCACCGCCTGCTGGTCCTTGGACACCGTCTGCTGGTCGGTCGAGACCGTCTCCAGCGCGGCGGTGCAGCTGCTGGGGTCGGCCGGGGGCGTGGGCGGCGTCGTGGTCAGCCCGCACACGGACTCGGCCTGGGCCAGGTCGGCCGCCTCTTGCTGCTGGTCGATGGACTCCTGATGCTGCGCCGCCACCAGGGCGGCCTGGTCCTGGGCGATCGAACCCGATCCCGAACCCGATCCCGAACCCGAACCGCCGCCCGAGCCCCCACCGCTGGATTGGGTGTACGCCGTCAGTATCGCCGTGGCCGGTGCCCCCGACACGTGCGCCTCGGTCGAGGCAAAGTCCCCCGAGCCTGTGTTCCCCGAGCCGGTGTCCCCCGAGCCCGTGTTCCCCGACCCAGTGGACTCCCCGTCCTCGTCCTCGGTCAACTGGGCCTCGTCGGCCGCCAGGGTGGACTGAGCCGACTGCAGCGACTGGTCGAGCGAGGTGGGGTCGAGCGAGGCCAGGGTCTGGCCGGCGGTGACCTGCTGGCCCGCGCTGACGTCGACACTCGTCACCTGCCCCCCCACCTGGAAGGCAGCGGAGGCATCGTTCACCGGGTCGACCGTACCGATCACGCCGAGGCGCGAGGCCAGGGAGGCCATGACCGCGCTGGTCGTCACGTAGCCCGACGCACCCGATCCGGTGGCCGCCCAGGCCGTGGCCCCGCCGATCAGCAGGACCACGACGACCGCGGCGACGCCGATGATCACCGGGCGCCGGCTGTGCCGGCGCCAGCGCGTCGGGGGGGCGTCAACCACCGCCGCCGCCCGCCACGAAGCCGCCGCCACCGAAGCCGCCGCCGCCGAAGGCGCCGGCGAATCCGGTGGCGCACGACTGGCCCCCGGTCGAGGTGATGTGCACCGTCGATGCCGTCACGGCGCCGGTGCTGGACGTCTGGCCGAAGGCGCTCACGCAGTCACCGACGGCCAGGGCCGACGACGTCGTCGCTTGCGTCTGGGACACGGTGGTCAAGCTCGACGACGTGACCTTGAGGGTCTCCGTCTTGGGGGTGGCGGGCTTCTTGGTGTTCTTGGTGCTCTTGGTGCTCTTGGTCGAATGCGTGAAGCCACCGAAGACGATGCCCGACACGGTGACGTCGGACCCGCTGACCGCCGTCACCTTCCCGCTGGCGATGGACAGATTGGCCAGGCCGGCAAACCCGCCCTTCCCGCTGAAGCTCCCGCCACGGAAAGAAGGTCCGCCCGATCCTCCGCCCGTGGGGGGGTGGCCCGAGAACGAGGGGAAGGTGTGGCTCCCGCCCCCGGCCCCGCCCGACCCGAAGAAGCCGCCGCCGGTCGTGGTCCGGGTGGCGGGCCCCGCCGTGCACGACCCCGACGAGGAGGGGGCCGCGATGGAGATGGTCTTGGCCGTGATGGACGTCTTGGACGACTTCGACGCCGTGCCCATGACGGTCAGGCAGTCACCCACGGCCACCGCGCTCAGCGACTTGGTCGCCGTCTCGGAGAACGTCGTCGTCCCCGTCCAGCTCACCGTGGTCTGCCCGGTACTGGGGTTCTGGACCTCCATGGAGGATGCCGCGAGGGACGCCACGGTACCGCTCGCCCCGCCTCCGAACGCCGGCGGGGACGAGGCCGCACCGGCACTGGTGGCGACGCCCACGACGAGGGCCACACCGAGCAGGACGGCCCCGGTCGGCCCGCACCACCGCCGGAGTCGCCGGGGGTTGCTGGTCAGTTCTTCCATTGTCGTTGTTGCCTTTCCGTTGGTCCCGGCCGGCACGTCGTTGGGCCGGGGGAGTGTGCGTTGAGACTGGGGCTGGGAGTGTCGACGCGAGCGGTCCACTTATTCGCTCCTCAGCGCGTCGATCGGGGCGAGGTGCGCGGCCCGACTGGCCGGGTACACCCCGAAGATGATGCCGATGGCCAGGGCGACACAGAGGGCTCCGACCGCGGCCAGGGGGCTGATGGTGATGGGGTCTCCGACCACGCCGGGCAGGAAGATGGCACCCACGATGCCCAGGACGACGCCCAGGGCGCCCCCGGCCAGCCCGAGCACCGAGGCCTCCACCAGGAACTGGCGCCGGATGAGACCGGGCGTGGCGCCGAGGGCCTTGCGCAGACCGATCTCGCGGATCCGTTCGGTGACCGAGACCAGCATGATGTTCATGACGCCGACACCGCCCACCATGAGGCCGACACTGGAGACGGCGATCATGAACGCGACCAGGCCCCCGGTGATGTTGCCCCACAGCTTGGTAATCGAGTCAGGGCCGAAGATCTCGAAGTTGTCTTCCGCCTCGACCTTCACTTTGCGGCGAATGCGCAGCATTTCGCGAATCTCATCCTCGACCAGGGCCTTGTTTTTGGGGTCGTCGTACTTCACGCT
>JBKQIP010000232.1:0-2943 GCA_052148295.1 Acidimicrobiales bacterium | reverse complement strand
GCGGAAGAGCTCAGCGAGCAGAGCCGTCGCCTCGGGGTCGAGGAGCGCACCGCGGCGGCGGAGGCCGAGGTCGAGGGGGAAAAGGTCCACCAGGGCCTCCTCTACCTCCCCAACATCCCGGCCGACGAGGTACCCGACGGTGCCGGCGAGGCCGACAACGTCGAGCTCCGTCGTTGGTGGCCGGGCCAGGAAGCCGGCGCCGCCGAGCCCGTGCGCGTCGACCACCAACAGACGCCGCACTGGGAGATCGGCGCGGCCCTGCAGTTGCTCGACATGGAGCGGGGGGCGCGTCTCTCGGGCTCCATGTTCCCCCTCTACCGCGGCGCCGGGGCCCGCCTGCTGCGGGCCCTGACCGGCTTCGCCCTCGATCGCCACACGCCGACCTACGAGGAGATTCGCCCCCCCACGGTGGTGCTGACCGAGACGATGACCTCCACCGGTCACCTGCCCAAGTTCGCCGACGACGCCTACCACCTCGAGCGGGACGATCTGTGGGCCATCCCCACCGCCGAGGTGCCGTTGACGTCGCTGCACCGGGGCGAGATCCTCGACGAGGCCGTCCTGCCGCTGCGCTTCACGGCGGCCACCGCCTGCTACCGGCGGGAGGCGGGATCGGCCGGGCGCGACACGCGCGGCCTGCTGCGCGTGCACGAGTTCGACAAGGTGGAGCTCTTCGCCTACGCCACACCCAACCAGGCGCTGGCGGCCCAGGCCGACATCTTGCAGCGGGCCGAGTCGATGTTGCAGGAGCTGGAGCTGCGCTACCGGGTGGTGGACCTGTGCACGGGGGACCTGGGCGGGTCGTCGGCCCGCACCTTCGACCTCGAGGCCTACGCCCCCGGCGTCGACCGCTGGCTCGAGGTGAGCTCGGTCAGCTGGTTCCGCGATTACCAGGCCCGTCGGGCCCAGGTGCGCTACCGCCCGCTCGGCGGAGGGCCGCCGCAGCTGGTCCACACGGTCAACGGCTCGGCCCTGGCCTGGCCCCGCATCTGGGCCGCCCTGGTGGAGAACGGGCGCCAGGAGGACGGCACGGTCGTGCTGCCCGAGTGCCTGGCCCCGTACCTCGGCGGGGAACTGCTCATCAAGGCGCCCTGAACGGTCCACCCCGTGGCGGCCATCGGCGGCCCTCGGCGGCCCTCGGCGGCCGCTCGGACCGGCCCGGCGGCTGCCTATAGTAGTTGTGTGCCGAAAGCAAGTACTTTGCGCCCGGGTCCGGTCGTCGGGACGCCGGAAGGCTCGACGCAGGACTCGGTCGACCGGATCCAGGCCGCCTTCCAGGTGGTGGCCCGTGCCATCACCCAGGTCCGCGTGCACGAGCGCCTGCTCCAGCAGGCCGGTGTCCGGCTCGACCGGGCGGGGTCCGCGCTGCTCTACAAGCTCTACGAGCGCGGCGACGCGCCGCGGGTGACCGACCTGGCGGAGCAGCTGGGGGTGGACGCACCGACCGTCACCCGCAAGATCCAGCAGCTCGAGCGCGAGCGACTGGTGACCCGCCGGGCCGATCCCGACGACCGCCGGGCGGCGCGCATCGCGCTCACCCCGGCCGGGCGCCGGACGCTGGAGCGGGTGCTGGCGGCACGGCGGGCCTGGTTCGACCGCATGTTCGAGGGTTGGGACGAGGAGGACAAGGCGACGTTCGCCGCCATGTTGAGCCGCTTCTCGGCCGCACTGGAGTACGACATCGGGGACGGCCGTGACGGCTGACGTCGCCGCGTCCGCACCTCCCGACCACGCGGTGTCCCGGGCCGAGCACCGCCGGATTCTGGTGATCATGTCCGCGCTCATGCTCGGCATGATCATCGCCACGCTCGACCAGACCATTGTGGCCACGGCGTTGCCCACCATCGCCGGAGACCTGCACGGGCTCAACCACCTGGCCTGGGTGGTGACTGCCTACCTCCTCACCATCACCATCTCCACGCCGCTGTGGGGCAAGCTCGGTGACCTCTACGGTCGGAAGAACCTCTTCCAGCTGGCCATCGTGATCTTCCTGATCGGCTCCATGCTCTCGGGGCTGTCGCAGACCATGGCCGAGCTCGTCGCCTTCCGGGCCGTCCAGGGGGTGGGGGCCGGCGGCCTGATGGTCGGCGCGCAGGCCATCACGGGCGACGTGGTGTCGGCCCGGCAGCGGGGCAAGTACATGGGGTACTTCGGGGCGGTCTTCGGCGTGGCCAACGTGGCCGGTCCGCTTCTCGGAGGCCTGTTCACGCAGCACCTGTCGTGGCGGTGGATCTTCTACATCAACGTGCCGATCGGCATCGTCGCCCTCTTCGTGGTCGCCGCCGTGTTGCACCTCCCGGTCCGCCGGGTGCGGCACAAGATCGACTGGGCGGGGACCGCGCTGCTGTCGGCCTGCGTCAGTGCCATCATCCTGCTGACCTCGTGGGGCGGGACCCAGTACCGCTGGGGGTCCGGAGCCATCATCGCCCTGGCCCTGCTCAGCATCGCCCTGCTGATCGCCTTCTGCGCGGTGGAGACCAGGGCGGAAGAGCCGATCATGCCGTTGAAGCTGTTCCGGAACCGCACCTTCACCTCGACGTCGGCGGTGGGATTCATCGTCGGCTTCGTGATGTTCGGGGCCATCGTCTACCTGCCCCTCTACCTGCAAGTGGTGCACGGGGCCACCCCCACCGCATCCGGCCTCGAGCTGCTGCCCCTGGTGGCCGGCATGCTGTTGACCTTCATCGGGAGTGGGCGCCTCGTCACGCGCACCGGGCGCTACAAGATCTTCCCCATCGCCGGCTCGGCCGTGCTGATCGGCGGCATGACGTTGCTGTCCCGGCTCGGCCCGGACACGTCCTTCGCGGTGACCGCGGTCTACATGTTCGTGGTCGGACTGGGCATCGGCCTGGTCATGCAGGTCCTGGTGTTGGCCGTGCAGAACGCGGTGCCGTACTCCCAGCTGGGCGTGGCCACCTCGACGTCGAGCTTCTTCCGCTCCAT
>JBKQIP010000231.1:0-2984 GCA_052148295.1 Acidimicrobiales bacterium | reverse complement strand
ACAGACGAACTCCTCGACGCCCGGGTCGATGTTGGAGTACGTGCCGACCGCCCCCGACAGCTTCCCCACGGCGACCCGCTGCCGGGCGACCTGCAGGCGTTGCCGGTCGCGGTCGGCCTGCAGGGCCCACAGGGCGAACTTGGCCCCGAAGGTGGTGGGCTCGGCGTGCATCCCGTGGGTGCGCCCGGTGACCGGCACGTCCATCAGCTCGAGCGCCCGCCGCCGCAGCGCGTCGACGAAGGCGTCGGCGTCGTGCAACAGGAGGTCTGCGGCGCGGGTCAAGGTGGCGCACAGCGCGGTGTCCACCACGTCGGACGACGTCAGGCCGTAGTGGATGGAGGAGCCGGCGGGCGCCCCGATGCGATCCTGCACCACGTCGACGAAGGCGGCCACGTCGTGGTCGGTCACCCGCTCGCGCTCGAGCACCTCGGCCACGAACACCTCGTCGACCGTCGGCGCCTTGGCCCGGCAGGTGGCGGCGTCCGAGGCCGGGACGGCGCCCACGGCGGCCTGCGCCTCGGTGGCCAGCAGCTCGACCTCGAGCCAGAGCCCGAAGCGAGCGGTGTCGGAGAAGAGGGCGGCCATGTCGGCCGGCGCGTAGCGGGCGATCACCGGACCGACCCCTCCGGCGCCCGGGCGGCGGTGGCCGCGATGTCGCTGCGGGCCTGCCGGCCGTCCCAGGTGACGGGGGCGGCGGCGGCGTAGGCGTTGGCCCGGGCCTCTTCCAGGGTCGGGGCCACCGCGGTGACGCCGAGCACGCGGCCCCCGGCGGTGCGGAACGGCTTGCCCGGCCCGGCCCGCGAGGTCCCGGCGTGGAAGACGGTGGTGCCGGCGATGCCGGCGCTGGACTGGCCCGAGGCGTCCAGGCCCTCGATGGGCTCGCCGGTCTGGGGGTGCTCGGGGTACCCGGGGGAGGCCAGGACGACGCAGACGGCGGCCGCCGGCGAGAAGGCGGGCGGGGGGATCTGGTCCAGCTCGCCGCGGGCGACGGCCCGGAAGAGCTCGGCGGCGTCGCTGGTGAGCAGGGGGAGCACCACCTGGGTCTCGGGGTCGCCGAAGCGCACGTTGTACTCGAGAACCTTGGGGCCGCCGGGGCCCAGCATCAGCCCGGCGTAGAGCACGCCGCGGTAGTCGATGCCCCGGGCCCGCAGGGCGGCGACGAGCGGATCCACCGCCTCGGCCATCAGCTGGTCCACCAGGGCCGGCGGGACCTGGGGCATCGGCGCGTAGGCGCCCATGCCCCCGGTGTTGGGGCCGCGGTCGCCGTCGCCGATCCGCTTGAAGTCCTGCGCCGGCAGGAGCGGCACGGCGCGGGTGCCGTCGCACAGCACCAGCAGCGAGCACTCCTCGCCCTCGATCGCCTCCTCTATCACCACGTGGCGGCCGGCCGGGCCGAAGGCGACGCCGGAGAGCTTGGCCTTGACGTCGTCCTCGGCCTCCTCCACGGTGCGGGCCACCAGGACGCCCTTGCCGGCGGCCAGCCCGTCGGTCTTGACCACCCAGGGCCCGGGCAGGGTGTGCAGGTAGGCCAGCGCGTCGGCCACCTGCAGCGCGTCGAAGGTGCCGAAGCGGGCCGTGGGCACCCCGGCCTCGGCCAGGATCTCCTTCATGAAGGCCTTGGACCCCTCGAGCAGCGCGCCGTCGGAGCCGGGCCCCATGACGGCCCGCCCCAGGGCCCGCAGCCGGTCGGCCAGGCCGTCGACCAGCGGCGCCTCGGGCCCGATGACCACCAGGTCGGCCGCCACCTCCTCGGGCGGGGCGTCGGTCACCTCGATCGGCGGCGCCATGCCCGGGTTGCCCGGGGTGACCACCACGTCGGCCGTGCGGGCCAGCACATGGGCCAGCGCGTGCTCGCGGCCCCCGCTACCGACGACGCAGACCCTCACGCCGTGGCGAAGGAGACGAACTGCTCGCGGCCCGGCCCCACCCCGACCAGGCGGACGGGCACCCCGATCTGCTCGGACAGGAAGGCCACGTAGTCACGGGCCGCCGCCGGCAGGTCCGCCGGCGCGGTGGCCTCGGTGAGGTCGGTGCGCCAGCCCGGGAGCTCCTCGTACACGGGCCGCACGTTGTGGAAGGTCGACTGGTGGTAGGGCAGGTGGGTGTAGCGCCGGCCGTCCGCCTCGTAGGCCACGCAGACCTTGACGCTCTCGAAGGTGTCGAGCACGTCCAGCTTGGTCAGCGCCACCTCTGTCATGGAGTTGAGCCGCACGGCCTGGCGCAGCATGACGGCGTCGAACCACCCGCAGCGGCGCCGGCGGCCCGTGTTGGTGCCGAACTCGTGGCCCCGCTCCACCAGCAGCTGCCCGGTGTCGTTGTCCTGCTCGGTGGGGAAGGGGCCGGCGCCCACCCGGGTGACGTAGGCCTTGGCGATGCCGATGACCCGGTCGATGTCGCGCGGGCCGAGCCCCGAGCCGGTGCAGGCCCCGCCGGCCACCGGGTTGGAGGAGGTGACGAAGGGATAGGTGCCGTGGTCCAGGTCGAGGAAGGTGGCCTGCGCCCCCTCGAGCAGGACGTGGCGGCCCGCCTCGAGGGCGTCGTGCACCAGCCCGACCGTGTCGCCCACCATCCCCTCGATCCGGGGGGCGTACTCGTTGAGGTAGCGGTCGGCGATGTCGTCGGCCGAGAGCGGGAGCCGGTTGTAGACCTTGGCCAAAATGGCGTTCTTCTCCTTCAGCACCACGTCGAGCTTCTGGCGGAAGATCTTGGCGTCGAAGAGGTCCTGGACCCGCAGGCCCACCCGGGTGGCCTTGTCGGCGTAGGCCGGTCCGATGCCCCGCTTGGTGGTGCCCAGGGCGTTCTTGCCCAAGAAGCGCTCGGTCACCCGGTCCAGCTCCTGGTGGTAGGGCATGATCAGGTGGGCGTTGCCGCTGACCACCATCCGGCTGGTGTCAACGCCATTCTCGGCCAAGCTATCCAGCTCGGCCAGCAGGACGGCGGGGTCGACCAAGACACCGTTGCCGATCATGGGCGTGATGTGGTCG
>JBKQIP010000230.1:0-21455 GCA_052148295.1 Acidimicrobiales bacterium | reverse complement strand
TCCAGTCCACGAAGCGGCGAATGGCCACCCAGCACCCCCAGGCGCTGATTCCGGGGCACAGGGTCAGGGCCACATTGGTGGCCGTCACCGGGCCCCAGATCCGGGTGATGGGGCTGAGGACCACCCCGACCAGGGTGCCCGAGGTGTTGGTCAGGAGATTGGCGCCGTAGGGGACGTTGACCGCCCCGGAGAAGAACGGATTGGCCAGGTGCCAGAGCGCCGACGCCGGCCAGGCGATGAACCACACCTCCTGCGCCGGATCGCCGCAGCCGCAGGTGAGCGTCGACGACGGGTGGCCCGACCACACATGCCACCACAGCACCACCGCCGGCACGCTGAAGAGCAGGATCACCCCGACGTGGCGGAGCACCTCGCGGGACAGGGTCGCCAGCCGCGACGCCGCGTCGCTGCCTCGGACCACCGGCGCCAGGCCCGCCGGGGCTGCCACCTCGCCTCCTTCCGGGTCGCACCCGGCCGGCGGCCCCAGCCCCTCCGCCCGGCGTCGGCCCGTCCCGACGTCCACGGCGGCCACCGAACCGCCGCGCTCGCTCGCGGCAGAAGGGATGGTCGCCGGCAGCCTGTCCCGCCTCGTCACCGCGGGGAATGTACTACCAGGGCCCGGGTCCGCCCCCGCAGGATCGATCGGTGGTGGCGACGACGCCACCACCCTGGCCCCGCATCACGACGTCGAGCGCCGGCCACGGTGCACCCTTGCGGAGGGCGCTGACGAGAGCTCGGCCTGCTCGTTGCCCGTCCGGAAATTGGTCGCCTCGATCCCAGCGCCACGCTGCGACCATCGCAAGAACGAGGACCCGGCACTCGTGGAGCAACTCTCGATCGGCGTCCGGATAGCGCTCGCTCACCTCTTCGGGCACATGGGCGAGGTCGAACTCGACCGGCCCACGGCAGCACGTCTCGAGGTCTATGAACCGCGGGCCGTTGTTCGTCCGGAGGACGTTGCCTGGGTGCGGCTCGCCGTGCAGCAGCTGCTCGGCGGCGCCGCGGTCGCCGATCGCTCGTCTCCGGCTTCGTAACGTGTGGCCGAGAAGCTCCCGATCCGCGTCGGAGAGCGCCGGAGTGTGGTCGCGGCTCGCCACGAGTCGTTGAGCCTCCGCGACTCGATCCGTGAAGTGTGGCGTCGAGACATCGAGCGTCCGCATGCCGGCATGCAGCCACTCGAGCGCATGCGCGTAGTCGGCTGGTGAAAGCTCTGGAGGTGGTACGGGTTCGTAGTAGGTCCACAGGGTGACCGCGAAGCCGTCGTGCTCGTAGACGCGCGGCTCCACCCGAGGCTCAAGAGCAGCCACGGGGCTCTCGGCTTCGGCGAGCCGTTGCGCAAGCTCGACTTCGAACTGTGCGACCTGATGCCCGACATGTGCGACTCGGGCAAGGACGTCACAAGGCAGCAGGCGCACCGCGAGCCTGTTCGAATTGTGAAGAACGATCGCCTCGTCGACTGTAAGGTCAAGTGCTGAGCCCGTCGACGTGGCGGCAGCCACCGCACGCGCAACCTCTGATGCCTGCATTTCACCCTACCCTCGCCGCTGAGAGCCAGGATATCGATCTCGACACTCCCGAGGGGGACGCGGTTCTACCGTCCGGCCCCGCGCACCATGTTCCGCCCTGATGCGTCATAGTTGCTGTGTGGGGAGGTTCGGTCGAACCGCAGCCATGCTCGCGATGGCGGCGTTGGGTACATGGATGATCAGTACACCGGACGCGGCTGCCTCCTCGAGCGCATATCCTCCGATTGTGGGGACGGTCCCCGGCGTGCCCCCGGCCTGTACCAGCGCCCCCTCCATCGCGCCGGTCCCCGCGGCCCAGACTCGGTCCATCGAGAAGGCCGTCACGGCTTTCGTCGGCACGCACCTGACCGGCTTGGGCCAGTGCGGGCACGGCTTGGTGGTATTGACCCTCACGCCGGGGAGCGAGTCGTTGGCGCAACAGGTGCGTGCGAAGTTCGGTCCGTCCGTGCAGATCATGGTCGGTTACACGGTGTGGAACGGGCACCCGGGTCGAAGTCCGACCTGTGGCACCTTGGCGGAGCCGACATCCACTCCGGCGGGGTACACGATGAACCTCGACCTCGGCTCCCGTACGGTCAGGGTCGGGGGGAACCTGACCGGTCACGTGGCGCTGCATGACACCAGCGCCCAAGGGGTGGAAGTGCTCACCGGTTCGCCCATCGAAGTCGTCATCACCAACCCCGGCACGCGTCGCGTGGTCGGCATTGACAGTCGCCCGATTGCTGGTACGGGGTATGCCGCTCTGCTCGACCCCGGTCAAACGAAGAACGTCGCCATGGTCGGGGGCACGGCGCGCTGCGACGGAGGGATCGGATCAGCACTCCCGCCCGGGCACTATGACGCCGTGGCCGAGGTGAGCGGCGTGGGAATCGACGGTCCAGGGGAACCAGGTGGCACGCCGCCGCCCACGTACTTCACGCCGTTCGTCCCGATCCAGATCGTCCGATGACCACCCCAGCAGGTTGAGAACATCAGCGGCGGAATCGCGGTTCGTGAGATTATGGTGCACAGGATCGAGGAGTATGCCCGTCACTGCGGGCACGCCGACCTGTTACGCGAGTGCATCGACGGAAGGGTCGGGCAGTGACACCCAGGGCAGGGGTTGATTCCGCTGTCGGAGGGTTGTGAGAGTGTCCCAGAACCGGTGTGGCTTGAGGCACCTAGATGTGGATCGTACCGTCGGTATCAAGTGACCAGCCCGGATTATGCGCCACCTCCCACACGTATCCGTCAGGATCGGCGAACGCTCCCGTTGTGCCGCCCCAGTCGGCTATAGCTGTGTGACGAACGATCGTCCCTCCGGCTTGGAGGGCTTCGTTCAAGACGTCGGTCACTTCCTGGGGCAAGTGCACGTTGTACGCCAACTCGATCCCGGGAGCACCGTGGCCTCCGAGAGCAGTCCACAATCCAAAAACCATGCCGCCAACCTGGAAAAAGCACACCTCGTCATCGGGCTGCTGCGCGCCCGCCCAGCCGAGAGCTTCATAGAAGCCGCGGGCTCGGGCGAGATCTGAAACTCCAAGTGTGATCACACTGACGCGTTGTTCCACCTGACAATCATGGCAAACCGTGATGGCCGACGAGTGGGCTCCGGGGCAGACGGTCCCGTCCGCCGGTTCCGTGAGCACCTTTCGGTCAGCCGGAAATCGAATGCTCACTCCCGCGAGCGAGAGGTGCCGAGGGCGCGGTGCGCGAGGTGCACCGACGTGCGTCGGGCGTCGGTGCCGACGAGCATGCCGTCCACACCCTGCTCGCTGATGTTGGACCCAACGCCGCCGATCCGGGCAGCCAGCTCGACTGGTTGCGAACTGCTATCGACGCCTGGATTCGTCGCCTTCGACCACGGGCAAGGTCCTACCGCCGCTGCGGATCAGGGTGGTGGAGTGCTGATCCGCACTGCCCCACTTGTGCCGAACTGCCTACCAACCTGGTGTACTGGGACACCCTTTAGCCGCGGTGATGCCCGAGTGCGTGTCGTAGCCTTGATCGCGTGGACACCGGATCGCTCGACTACATCAGGACCAACGCGGCTGCGTGGGATCAGCGTCACAAAGATCAGCTGCAGACGGCCCGTCGAGGGTGGTCGACGAGGGATCCCACCTGGGGAATCTTCGGGGTGCCGGAACGAACGGTCCACCTGCTCCCCGACGACCTCGAGGGCAAGTCCACGCTCGAACTCGGATGCGGGACGGCCTATGTTTCGGCCTGGCTGGCCAGGCTCGGGGGCACGCCGGTCGGCGTCGACCCCTCTGCCGGCCAACTGTCCATCGCCCGCCAGTTCCAAGCGGAGTTCGGGCTGTCATTCCCCCTGGTGCAGGCTTCGGGCGAGCACGTTCCCCTTGCCGACTGCTCGTTCGATCTCGTCATCAGCGAGTACGGGGCGGCCATCTGGGCCGATCCCTATGCCTGGATACCCGAGGCGTCTCGTCTGCTCCGGCCAGGAGGAGAGCTCGTGTTCTTGGGGAACAGCTCACTGCTCATGCTCTGTGTCCCCGACGAGGACGAGACGCCGGCCACCGCAGAACTCCGCCGTCCCCAGTTCGGGATGCACCGCTTCGAGTGGCCCGATGATCCGACGATCGAGTTTCACCTCGGCCACGGCGATTGGCTACGACTCTTGAGGGAGAACGGCTTCGAGGTCCTCGATCTGATCGAGTTCTGGCCCCCACCCGGCGCAACGTCCCGCTACGGCTACGTCGAGACGTGGTGGGCCAACCGCTGGCCGTGTGAAGAAGCCTGGCGAGCCAGAAAGGTCTAGCTCAATCTGTCTTTCTCACCGCCCGGCTCTGGCCCCGTAGCCACCCTCCCGTTGGCGGTATGGGATGGCCTATAAGCAGTCGGGTACTCCGCCGGTCCTAGCCCCGGGGTGCGAAGAACTCAAGTGCGATGTTGTCGGGATCTCGAAACGACAATGCCGAGTAGTAAGGCGTGTCCACGATGCCACCGTTGGGGATGCCGAGTTCGTTCAGATGGATTTCCCATGCCTTTAACTCATCGCGGTTGGCACAGCCGAAAGCCAGATGATCGAACCCCGGCCGCCGCTCGTTGAACGGCTCGGTGCTGTCCAAGTCAGGGAACTGCGTTACGCCAACGATTGTGCCGCCGGTACGCCAAGCGACGCGCTGGAACGGACCTGTGTCCTCGTCAAGGATTGGTTCCGAGCCGAACAGATCCTTGTACCAAGGCACACTCCGTTCAAGGCTCGTCACCGTCAGCGCCACGTGAGTAATCGCAGGGAACTCAGGCATCTCTCTTCTCCCGTTCGCACCTCGTGGACGCAGCGAATGCCTCCATGAAGCGTACGCTCCGGCGGAAGTCCTACTGGGTGCAGATCTTCTCGAGCTTCTCCAGGCTGGCCGTTATGGCTTCAACCCACTCCCCGCCCTCGCGTACCGCTTGACGGATCTCCACCGGTGCGGAGCCGTAGTCGAAGACCTCGGTCACGATGGTGGCGTCGTCTCCGTCCGGGGTCAGGATATAACCCCAGCGGTAGCCGGCAGCAATCCCGACTTTTGATGGATCACCGCCAGCCGGAGCCAGGTCTCCCGGAGCAGGTTCCCAGAAGATGCGCCGACCTGGCTCGAACTCCACCACAAGGTTGAGCATGAGGTAGTCGCGACCTTGTCGATTCATCTTCATGGTAAAGCCGTCACCGACACCGGAGACGGGACGGTCGAAGACGGCTCCGCGCAGCATGCCGGACCCGTCGAAATCAATGTGGAGTTGCGGATTCGCCAGGATCTCGAAAATGCGGGGGGCCGATGCCTCGATCCTGCGTGACACTTCGACCGGCTTGCTTTCCTCTGCCATTTTTCAGTCCTCTCTATCCCTCTTCCCGCCTTTACGCTCTCTGCGGTTCATATTGTTGGACGTGGCAGGAGCCGCAATCTCATCGGTCGAGTCAGGCTTCCGCAGTGAGCATCTAGCGCCTTCTCGGTGTCCGACTCATATAGTGCCATCAGCACGTGACTCTTGTCTGCGAAAGTGCTTCGGTCAGCCGCACCCCGACCCGGCGACCGGGACAGGTCAGATGTGGCGGTCTAGCGTCAATGAAGCGTGGCGGTCGTGAGGGTGGCGACGAGCGGCCTCGTAACGACACCGCCAAAATCGCTCCGGATGAAGGACTCCATCTCGTCGAGCAGCCCAACTCGCTCTGACTGCTCCATCATCTGAGTGCCCGAGTACGAGAGCATCAGGTTGCGGTAGTCCGAGGCACTGTAGGTCTGGTCCCAGTCAAAGCGGTGGACCTCAACGCAATCGAATCGAGGATCTGAGTCCAGCACCGCTCGGATCCTCGGGTCGACGCTTCCACGAGTGGGTGCTCCGGGTCCAGTGTGACCCTGGCCATGTCGTTCATAGATCGGCTGAGCGGCGGCGAAGAAGCCCTTGTCCTCGGGCGAGTCAACTTGGATCAAATCGACGATCGCCACGATACCTCCTGGTCGCAGAATCGCAGCGGGTCGATCCGTCTGCGCCCCTAAGGAGATCCAGTGATAGGCGGTAGCGGAGAATACGGCGTCAGCCTCTTTGGCTGCGATCTCCATCACTTCGAAATCACCGACACGGACATTCAGCCGATCTGAAAGAAGGTTCGAGCGCAACTTGGCAGCCGTCACCGGACCAATCTCTATGGCGAGCACCGATGCTCCTCGGGCAAGGAGATCCTTCGTGGCTTGGCCCGTTCCCGGACCCACCTCAACGATTTCGGGCTGCGACGGCAGCATCTGAAAGAGCACGTCGAAGAGTCCAGCGGGATACGAAGGCCGCACCTTGTCGTAGATGTCCGCCACTTCGTTGAACGAGAGCCTGATGTCGTCTGGTCGCCCCACCCTCACATTCTGGCTGAGGCCCGAGAACCTCGGAAGCGTCCCACCGCTCCGGGGAGGTGAAAGGGAGCAAGCACCTGGCGGTCGGCGAGACCTCAGTCACTGTTCGGGGACAGGGTCAGCACGATTGGGGGGACGGGGTTATGGGACACCCTGTGCTGATCTGACGCCTACGAATTGTCGTCGGAGCGGAAGACCGGCCAGCAAATCTCGGTCACCCATTGATCCGGATCGACCACATCATCCACATCCACGAGGTAGTACTCGCGAAGCGGACCTTCAATGCTGATTTCGTGGGTGGTCACGTAGGAGCCGAGCTGGCCGTAGGAGATGTCAACGTTTTCAAGCGAACCTCTATGAGTAAGGACGGCGAGCTCGGCTTCGGGGACGACAACGGGCGTCACCCGCCCAATCGGGCGAGGCTCCCCGTCGATGGGGATGAAGACGGTGGCCTCGCCGCGGCCGTGCTGGAAGAGTTCGCTGGTGTAGAGGCCGCCGCTGGGTCCGGTGACTTCAAGTCCTTGAGCCCTCACCACGCCTCGCAGCTCGCCCAACGCACCCTGCCACCAGGCGAACACGTCGTTTCGGTCGGCCATTTCTGCCACTCCGAGCGCAGCCATCGGTCGGATCGTGCGGGGTTCGATGGCGACTGCGGACTCTGGAGTTTCCAAAATGCTCCTCAGCGAGTTAACAGCGTTGTGAATCCTGTCCAGCTCAGTCTCAAGTCTGTCGAGGTGTGCAGAGATGACTGCGTTTCTGATTGACACGTCGGGGGCCGCCAGCACCGCCTTCACCTCCGGAACGGGCATCTCAAGGTCGCGTAATCGGCGGATGACCTGGGCTTGGGGGACCTGCTCGGCGGCGTAGTAGCGATAGCCGGTCTCTGGATTCACCTGGGCAGGCTCCAAGAGCCCGACCTGGTGATAATGCCGCAGCGTCTTGACGCTCAGATGTGTCATTCGGGAGAACTCGCCCACCGTCAGCTCCGCTGGCACGTCTCCAGTCTGAGCCCTCCCCTTGGGGGAGAGTCAAGTTGGCGACGGGGCCTTGACTCTCCTGCAACCGGATCTCTCAGTCTGGGGTCAGCCAGCACAGCAGCCGAACCGGGTTCGCTGGTTTAGAACCTTGAGAGGAGTACCACCATGACCAAGAATCCTGCCCTCATTGTCTCCGGCGTCGTGGCCGATCACATTGCGGCGGTCAATGGCTTTGACGAGGACGCCATTGTGGCCACCTTTGCGCCCGATGCCCTCGTCAACGATGTCCATCGAGAGTTCTGGGGCGCCGAGGCCATTCGACGGTGGGTGGCCAAGGAGATAGTGGGCGACCGTGTGACGATTGAGGTCACCGAAGTCCTTGAGCACCACAGCCACATCATCGTCCGCGGACGTTACGACGGGGACTTTGACAAGACGAACCTCCCCGACGAGCTGATCTTGACGAACTACTTCACCATCAGAAACGAGAAAGTCGAGAGCCTCTTCGTCATTCACAACACTCCGGCCGACTATTAGCCCGACATTCGTGGGTGTCCCCGAATGTTCCGTCAGATGGTCAGGCCGCACTACCCCAGTCGTGCCTGATTCGTTCCGGGGGAGGTGATCAGCCCGCTCGCTCCCGGGCTTGGTGCCCCTCGCTCGCTCCTCCCGTCCGCCCTCCGGCCCTTCTCGCCCTCCCTGTCCGGCTTCCGGCCGCTCCCGGCCCTTCCCCCTTCTTCTGTATCTCCCCCTCGAGATGGGCGCTGACGTCTGAGGTGGGCGCTGAGGTGGGCGCTGAGGGACTCGAACCCCCGGCCTGCTGGTTGTAAGCCAGCTGCTCTAACCAACTGAGCTAAGCGCCCGGAAAAAGGGAACTCTACCTGCTCCTTTGCAAAACTGTTCTCGATTGCGGGTCGGCGCAGCGCTTCGACGGTTGATGGGTGTCCCGGCCCGGTGGGAACACGCGCCGCAACTGGGTGAACAGCCGACGAGAGTCGGTGGAAGCAACGTGAGCATCACTACAGCACAACGCCCTCGTGCAACGTAGGTGGGGGGTCGGTCAGGTGGAGGGTCGTCGGCCTCCCGACCTCCGTCGCGGACCAACTTGGTGGGCGCCCCCGGGAATGTACCTCGCCTCGTGCACTTCGTAGGGATCCGAACACCACCCCTCGGGTTGGTCGACGTTCATCGCCCGCAAGTTGATCGGAAGGTGGGTCTCGGTGCAAGGAAATCTGGGACGAGCGGTCCAACCGATGTGGTGGCCTCGGGGCAGGGTACGTCTGAGCGAGGAGCAACGCAGAGGGGCGGCGACTGGCCGGCGATGGGTGTGCGATCGGGTGGTCCTTCATAGGATCTGTGTATGGCCCGCGAGGAATACCTACTCGACAATCAGCACCTCGAAGCCGGAAAGCGAATCGACGCACTGTCCGAATTGTTCAATCCGTCGACATTCCGGCACATGGGAGCGATGGGTCTCTCACGTGGATGGAAGGTGTGGGAGGTGGGGGCAGGGGGTCCGAGCGTGCCGAGCTGGATCGCCCAGCAGACCGATGCCCTGGTGCTGGCCACCGACATCGACACTTCGCTGCTCGAGACGGACGATCCCGCCTACGAGGTCCGGCGTCACGACATCGGCAGCGAGCCCGCACCCGACGTCGGATTCGACCTCGTTCACGCTCGCCTGGTTCTCGTCCATGTACCCGAGCGAACGGAGGCACTGGCAACCATGGTCGGCGCTCTTCGCCCTGGTGGATGGCTCTTGCTCGAAGAGGCCGACCCCGGTCTCCAACCCCTGGTGTGCCCTGATGAGTTCGGGGTCGACCAGCAGCTGGCCAACAAGCTCAAGGCCGCCTTTCGATCGCTCATGGCCGAGCGAGGCGTCGACCTGGCCTTCGGACGCACGCTGCCGAGGCTGTTGAGAGCGGCCGGTCTCGTCGACGTGCAGTCGGATGCCTACTTTCCCATGGGCGGGCCGGTCTGCAACGAACTGGAACGAGCGACTGTCGAACAGATCAGAGATGGCCTGATTTCCCGTGGCCTGGTCACCGAGGGCGAGATTGAACGGCATCTCAGCAACGTCAACTCCGGCAGCCTCGATCTTGCGACCTCCCCGATGGTGTCGGCCTGGGCTCGCCAACCGTCCTGACCGGCTCAGCGGGTTCGGTCCGGGGGGCACCTCGATCTGCAGGGTGGACACCTGGCTCTGGCCACTTTGTGGTGAGGGACCGACTCAGGGCCGCCAGTGCAGTCTGAAGGTGTAACGGCGGATGGTGACGTAGCGATTACCGAACCAGCATCGGCCACCCGGCCCGACCGTGTTCCACCACAATTGGCCGAGAACCTTCGAGCGGGATCGTCGCCGCCGGATGTCCCGGCGCAGCGCGGAGCGGGCGTGGGCATGCAGGCGCTCACGGGTGCCGGCGAACGTTTGATCAAGCTGCCGCAACCACCAGTAGTCGATGGAGGCGCGCTCGGTGTCCGTCACCTGGAACCGGTGGGCGAGACGATGCACGTGATCACGCTCGACGGCGTACAGGGCGAAGAGGTCGGCCGACCGCTTGACCCTGGTCAGTGGGAGTCGCGCCAGGCGGGACGTCAGGTCTTCGGCCACTCCGGCCGGCAAGGCATCGAAGTCAGGGGGCGGTGGCGGAGGGACGGTCACTGTGATCATCTTGCACCAATGGGGGCGTCCGGTGGCCGCCACGCCGCGAACGCGCCCCTGTGACGCATGATGGGGGACGTGGTCGCCATGTCCGTCGAACAATTCGAGGAGCTGGTGGCCGATGCCCTCGACGGAATACCCCCCGAGCTTCGAGCCGCCATGGACAATGTCGCCGTGCTGGTGGACGACGCCAGCCCGCCCGGCAACCTGCTCGGGCTGTATGAGGGGGTCCCACTCACCAAACGAGGTACCTACTCGGCGACGATGCCTGACCGCATCACGATCTTCATGGCGACGATCTGCCGGGCCTGCCAGACCACCCAAGATGTCGTGACGATGGTGCGCAAGACCGTCATTCACGAAGTCGGTCACCATTTCGGGATCGGTGAGCAGCGTCTGAAGGAGTTGGGCTGGGCTTGAGTCATTGTCCGGGAGTACGGCGGCTCTGCCCGCTGGGAGCCCCACCTGTCGTGTGCTTCTCGAGGAAGACGCCCACCTGGGATCAGGGACGCGGAGCGTGCTGGCCTGGTCGACGTTCGTGACGTCTCGGGTATCGAGCCGTCACGAGGCGGCCACGACCTCCCCAAGGGATCGCTCTGCTCGCCCGAAGATGAACCAGGCGGCGAAATAGGGCTCGGGATCGGTCGACCAGGTGAAGATCCACCCGCAGAGCAGGCCGCCGATGAGGCCCCCGATGTGATCCTGATAGCCGAGGTGCGGGGCCGGCAGTAGCAAGGTGAAGATGGGCAGGTAGGAGAGCACGACGGCCGGCGCGCCTCGGCCTGCTCGGTCGCCCTCACCTCCGCGGCGACGAGCCCTTGACGCTGGTGCGGAACATTTCTCGCCGGACGCCCGAGTAGTCGTTGAGCGCATTGTGCATCGTGCAGCGATTGTCCCAGATGGCGAGGGTGTGGCGTTCCCAGCGCAGCCTGCAGGTGAAGTTCTCGTTGACGGCATGTTGGTAGAGATAACCCAGGAGGGCCTGCGACTCGGTCGGGCTCCAGCCATCGAAGCGGGTGGTATAGACGGAGTTGACGTAGAGGGCCTTCCTATTGGTCGTCGGGTGCGTGATCACCGTGGGATGGGCGCACTCCTTCGATGCATCGGGAGAGGGGTCGATGGCCATCGACGTGAGATCCTTGACCTGGTCGAGGAACCCTCCGGTCCCGTAGGCCATCCCGGCGGAGTGCACGGCGCGGAGTCCGGACAGCGCCTGCTGCAGGCCCCGTGACAGGGTCTCGTACGCGAGGTACTGGTTGGACCAGACCGTGTCGCCTCCGAAGGCCGGCACCTCCCACGCGTGGAGCAGCGTGTACGACGGCGGTGCGGGCAGGTAGCTCAGATCGCTGTGCCAGGCGTTGGCGAAATTGAGCTGATCCCCCGGCTCCTTGATGACCCGGATGACAAACGGCCGGTCCGCCAGCGGCGTCACGTACGGGGTGGTGTCCCGGCCGCCCAGCAGGTCGGTGATCCGTTCGAGATCGTCGAGGTCCATGTCCTGCTCCGGCAGGAACACCACCAGGTGATCGGCCAGGGCGGTGCGCACCCCGCTCAGTTCCTCGCTCTCGGTCACCTTGCGCAGGTCGATGCCGCGCACGGTGGCGCCCAGCGCACCCGCCACCGGACGGACCTCCAGCGGTGTCATCGGTGGCGAATCGAGGCCGGGAACGTGGACGAACCGGTCGCCGGACGCGGCTCGTGGGCCACGGTGAGGTCACGAGCGTGAGCAAGAACTTCGGGTCGCACGCCTCCCCTTTCCCCTCATCTGGGTCGAGGACGAGAGCGTAACGTGCGACGGCGGGCCGAGGGAGAGCGACGGGTCGGGCGGAGGACCACCGGTAGGGGGCGCGCTACTCCGCGTCGGCGGCGCCCAGGGACCTCAGGTCTTCGGCGAAGAACCGGTCGGCGTCTGCCTCGATCTGTGCGATGTCGTGCGCGGTCAAGACGCCCTTTTGCTCGAGCGTGATCACGAGGGCCCTGACCAGGGCCACGGCGGACATTCCTTCCCCGATCTCAATCGCCCACTGCTCCCGTCGCGTCTCTCCCGTTCCGGATTCGTCAAGCATCCCGTGAGCCTAGGCCGGGCGCGCCGCGTCGACGTGAGCCGACCGTGCAGCCAGCCGCGCCACACTTGGGCCACACCCACGGGCAGACGGTGTCGCCGTGCATCGTGGCCGGGGGGACCCGGTACCATCCATCGCGACCGGCTCGTGCGAGTTGGACCGACGGAGACGATCCATGGGTGACGAAGCGGCTCACCGACAGGGCTTGACCGTCGAGATCGACGGGATGGGCGTCTATTACGACACCCAGGGCGCCGGAGACCCGGTGGTGCTCCTGCACGGAGGGATGGCGACCAACGCCACCTGGACGGCCCAGCTCGACGGCCTCTCGACCCGGCGTCGGGTCGTCGCGCCCGAGCGACCGGGGCATGGGCACACCCCGGACCGGGAGCCTCGTTCGGTGTGGCATCACCCGATGGTACGGTCAGCCCATGGCGCGTCCCATCGCCACCGACCGTCGCGTGGACCGCGCCGGGTTGGAGGAGTTCATCCGACCCCGTCACCACGCCGTGCTCTGCACGCAGCGTCGGGACGGGGGTCCCCAGCTGTCCCCGGTCACCATGGGGGTCGATCCCGATGGTGCGATCGTGGTGGCGAGCTATCCCGAGCGGGCCAAGGTCCGCAACGTGCGCCGTCACTCCCAGGTCGCCGTGTGCGTCCTGTCGAGCGACTTCGGCGATCCGTGGGTACAGGTGTCGGGAACGGCGAGCGTGATCGACCTGCCCGAGGCGCTGCCCGGCCTGGTGGCGTACTTTCGTTCCATCAGCGGTGAACACCCGGATTGGGACGAGTACCGCCAAGCCATGATCGACCAGGGCAAGGTGTTGATCCGCCTCCTCCCCGAGCGGTGGGGCCCGATCAGCAAGGGCGGTTTCCCGCCCCGGTTGGCCGACACCTGACACGGGCGGGTTCTTGGCGAGGATTGGAGAGGCCGCAGCGCGGGTATGGGTAGCGATGATGGATGCCTGTGCGGTGAAACGGCCCGCTCCGTTGGGGTTCGTGGTGGCGATCGCCTCGTACCTTTTCGCCTTCGTCTTCACGGTGTCATCCCTCGCCATCCATCTCGGGGCGACCTTGGTGAGTGTGACCGCGTTCACCGCGGTGCTGATCGGCAGTGTGAGTGCCGGCGTCGAGCTGGGAAGGCGGTTTACTCTGCGCCAGAGGGTGCCGGGCCATCGAGGCCCCCGTTGAGGCACTGCGGCAACGGGATCGGCACAACGGGGGTCGATGGGCTCCGACGGGTTGCGGCATGCTGTGGGGGTGGAGATAGCCGTTGACGACTCATTGAGCGGGATCGACTGGACCCGGGCCAAGGCCGATCTGGCCGCCGACGATTTCGACAACGGGCGCACACCGGCGGCACTGCGGCGCTCCTTCGAGCGATCTCAACACGTGGCCGTCGCTCGGGAGGGAAGGCAGGTGATCGGCATGGCGCGGCTCCTCTCCGACGGTGTCTGCAATGCCTATCTACTCGACGTGTGGACGAAGTCGACCCATCGTCGCCGGGGCGTCGCCACCAGCATGGTGCGCCTGCTCATGGACCGGGTCCCCGGCCAACACATAGGTCTGCAGACCGACCAGGCCCAGCCGTTCTATCGCGTGCTCGGGTTCCGGGCTCAACCAGAGTTCATGTCCGTGGTCGTCGGGAGATGGCTGGACAACGAGGGGAATCGGGCGCTCTCGTGAACCGCTCCGGGTTCACCGCACGCTGACGGCGTTCACGGGCAACCCTCGTCGACCGGTCCCGGAGGCTGCCAGCTCGCCGTCATGAACCAGTGGTTCGAACCGGTCGGGACGGGATAGGCGAACGCACCGGCCCGTGGACCGCCCGGTACCCGCCGTGTCCAGTGGGCGATCCGGCCCTGCTGGCGGTCCGTCGCCACGTCGTGGCGCAACCAACCCTGGCGGCGAAGCCCGGCGTCCACCTGCGCGATCACGGCGCCCGGGGGTCGGGTGTCCTCGAAGCTCACGCTCACCAGGTCCTCCCCCCAACCGGCGTGCGACCCGGGGATGCTCGGGCAGGCGGGGAGCCAGGCCGCGCCGATGGTGTGGACGGCGATCCCGGAGGCTCCGGCGGGGACGGCCGAGGTGATCCCCTCGAGCCTCCCGAGGACCCGCCCACCGGGGTCACCGCCGGGGTGACCTCCCGTCCCCCGCAGGATCACGAGCACCACCGCCACGGCGCTGACCGCCACGGCGCTGACCGCCACCGCCGCGACCACGCGCCGGTGGCGCCCGGACGAGGTCGGCCCGGACGGGGTCAACGAAACAGGACCTCGGAGAGCACCCGGCTCCAGGGGCGGGTCAGGGCGCGGAGCTCGGCGCAGCCCTCCTCGCCCAGCGCGAGGTACGGCGGCGCCGACAGGTCGTCCGTCCCGGCCTCGATGTCCTGCCGTCGGGCGGCGCCCCAATCGGTGAGACGCAGTCCCTCGGCGCCGGCATCGCTCTCGGCCAACCAACCCCGCCGGCGCAGCGAGGCGCCCGCGGCCTCCCAGTCCGCCGCCGGCCAGCCGCGGGTGGAGCGCAGGAGGTGCGCCGGCAGCTCGCCCGTCGCGGCATGGGTGAGCAACGCGTCGATGCCCGAGAGCCCGTGGGTCACGAGCAGCGCGACGTGGGCATCGCCTCGATACTCGCGGAGGATGGACTGGGCGTGCCACAGCACCAGATGGGGTGCGTCGGGCCACGGCACGCGGGCGTGCCCGGCACACAACGGGCGGCCCTCGGTGCGTCTCGCGGCCTCCCCGGCCGCCACCCGGGCCAGTTCGGCCGCCCGGCGCATCTCCTCCGACGTGACGACGTCGTCGCCGAGGAGGCGCCGGAGCGCGCCGTCGGCGGCGGCGAAGCGGGCCGCCAGCAGCGCGTCGGTGGTGGTGCTCACCCACGCCCGCGGGATGGCCGCGTGCACCAGCTCCGGATTGAAGTTGTAGAACGTGGCGATGACCACTTCGGCCGCCACCGCCCCCATGGGGGCCGCGCGCGACGCGAAGTACCCGTCCCGGCCGGTGACCCCCAGTCGGGCATAGGCCTCCGCCGCCTCGGGGACGAAGTAGATCATCCCGTGGAGCGGCTCCACCGTCCGCCACGTCTTGCGGGCCAACGTGGCCCCCTCGGTGGTCACAGCCCACCCTCCCCCATCAGCCGCGCCGCCAGTTCCGGCGTGGCCGCCACGATCGGTCGGCGCGCCACGGCGTCCCGCACCACGGGCTCGGCGCCGTCGCGGTCGACCACGACGGCGCCGGCCTCCCGGCAGACCAAGAGGCCGGCCAGGTAGTCCCACCCGAAGAGCGTGCTCCGGCCGACCACCATGTAGGCATCGAGGAAGCCACCGGCCACGGCGCAGAATTCCAACGAGGCGGCGCCGAGCGCCCGGAACTGCGCCCAGCCGGGGTGATGTCCGGGGAATCCCGAGATCCCCACGATGGCCGCCGCCAGGTCCCGGCATCCCGACGGCGCCAGCGCGGCGCCGTCGCACGTGGCGCCGCCGCCCCGCACGGCCGCGAAGCGGGCGCCGGTGGACAGGTTCACCACGACGCCGACCAGAGGCCCATCGGCATCGAGCACGCAGATGCTGGTGGCGTAGAACGGAATTCCCCGGTGGGCGTTGGTCGAACCGTCCACCGGGTCGATCACGGCCAGCAGCCCGGTGGCCGGCCGGCCGGTCACGCCCGACTCTTCCGACAGCACGGCCAGCCCGGCCCCACGGAGGATCGGGAGGGCGGCGGCGTCGGCCGCCAGATCGAGGTGGTACTGACCGGGTCGGGTCCCCGCCGGGCCCCAGTCGTCGAGCTCGTCCAACGCGTGCCGGACCGCCGCCACTGCGTCGTCGAGCACCGTGAGCAGCCGGACCTCGTCCACGGTGGCGAACCCTACTTGGGTTCCATCGTTCCCTATTAGGCTGGCTGCCCTGTGGCAGCCATCGATGTCGCCGGCTACGTCGCCGATCTGAAGGATCACTCGGTCGACCACGGGTTCCACGTCCACGACGAGCGTCACTTCGTCGAGACCTACTCCTTGCGCCAGGTGTGGGAGGTCGACCTCCACCCCGAGGAGGGGTGCGGCGGTCCGCTGGACCTCCACCTGGCGCTCGACGTCGATCCACGCGTCCTGCTCTCCTTCGAGGATGCCGTGGTGCTCCTGTCCGACGAGGAGGAGCCGCCCGACGAATTCCACTTTCCCCTGACCTTCACCTGGGCCCTCCCGCCCCTGCCCAGCGGACCCGACCTGCTGCGCCTGGCCATCGACCTGGCCGGCGTGGGTGGTATCGAGCTCCCCCTCGAGGTGTCGGCCATCGACTCCTTCGCCAGCGCCACCGACGGTTCCGAACGACGGCTCAGCATCGTGGCGCGCCATCCCGTGTCGCTCGCCCGCGTGCTCGGGGGCGAGGAGCTCCTCTGCGACGTGTTCGATCGTGCCCTGGCCGTGAGCCGCTTCCTTCTCGAGTCAGCGGACGGCTGGCTCCGCTGAGGTGCGCCGGCTGCTCGCTCTGGGTGCCGTTGCCCTCGGTGCCACGCTCGGACTCAGCGCCTGCAGCCAGCAGAGCGGATTGAACCTGGCCCGACAGGCCTGCGTGCACGTCAACAGCTCCCTGCACGACTACGCCCTGTCCCTGCGCCCGGGCACGTCCGCCGCGGTCGTCGTCGATCTCCAGAATCAGGCCAACGCCGAGCTGCGGGCCGCGCTCCCGCTGGCGGCGGCGGCCACGTCGGACGACGGATCGTGGAACTCGTTGATGACGACCCTGTCCGAGAGTGCGTGGGTCGACGAGCCACACCTCATCCCGGCCCTCCGGGCCCAATGCATCGCGGCCGACACCAATCCGAATGTCAATCCGCAGAATCCCGAGGCGCCGGGCACGACGCCGCAGAACGTCAACCCCCAGGGGTCACCCGGCTCGTGATGCGGCCACCCGGGCCATCTGCGCCCGGCCCGAGGCCAGAATGGGCGGCATGAGCACCGGGGCCAGGACGGGGCCCGCCGGTGTGGTGAAGTGGACGCCGTCGGGCCGGCGGATGGTGACGCCCTTGTAGGTCGGCGTGAAGGTGCCGTTCGGGCAGACGGTGGCGTCCAGATCGACCACGGAGTCGGTCGTGGGGTGCTCGGCCGCCACCTGTCGCACCAGACGGTTGTACTCCGCCAACCGGGCCGGCGAGTCCTCGGGCCACGGCGCGCCGTCGAGCTGCTCGCCCTCATCGGTGCAGGGCGCCGTCAGGAACACCATGTTCGCCCCCGTGGCGGTGACCAGGTTCGAGGCGGCCTCCAGCTGTTGCTTCACGTAGCGGGCGAACGTCGGGTTCAAGATGTTGGTCCACTTGCCCTGGTACACGCGGTTGACGTCTTCCCAACGCCCGGCCAAGAGCACCACCACGTTGGGATGGGTGGCGGCCATCTCGGCCTTCCACTGCACCGCGAAGGGCTGCTGAGCCAGCGGCGTGCCCGGCGCCGGGGTGGCGCCGTTGCAGGGCATCGCCGAGTCCGCCGGCTGACCCAGCAGCTCGATCTCGGGTCCGACGACCACACCGCACCCGAGGATCCCCTGGTCGTCCAGGACGTAGCCGTACTTCGACTGGACGGCCGGTTCGCCCAGTCCCAAGCCCAGCGTCAGCGCCGTCGAGTCCCCGATCAGCAGCACGTGCACCGGTGGTCCCTGGGCTGGCGCCGACGCCGGGCCCTTGCCCAGCACCGACGCGGTGGCGGCCACCGGCACCGTGGTGGCCACCACGGTGGCCACCAGCACGAGGCCCACGGCGACCGGCACCGCCACCCGGGCGCGCCAGTTCTTCAGGAACGTCCGGCGACGTATGGGCCGTTCGACCAGGTGGTACGACGCCACGGCGACGGCGAAGGTGACCGCCAGGCGGACCGCGAAGAGCGCGTACCCCGAGAGCCCGGTACGAGCCTCGTCGACCCAGATGAAGAGGGGCCAGTGCCAGATGTAGAGCCCGTAGGAGATCTGCCCGATGTAGCGCAGCGGCGCCAGGGACAAGAAGCGGGGCACCGGGCTCGTCGGCGCGCCGACCACGGAGAGGATGACGCCGGCCGTGCCCAGGCCCACCACGAAGATCCCGCCGGTGAAGGGGAACGACGACACCGAATCGGTCCAGACCCAGATGGCGAGCGTCACGGCCGCCCCCACGACGCCGATCACGGCACAGGCCGACCGTCCCCGCCCGCCCCCGGGCCGCCACATGGCCCCGGGGGCCGCCCCCGACGCGTGGGCCCGCCGGGCGAACAGGAGCAGGCCGAGGGACAGCGCCGCCCCGATGAAGATGCACTGCGACCGGGTGTCGGTGCTGAAGTAGACCAGGTTGGTGGAGGCCGGGGTGTAGAGGAGGTACATCAGCACCGCCGAGGTGACGGCGGCGGCGACGCTCACGGCCAGGAGCACGCGCAGGCTGCGGGTCAGGCGCAGGAGCCCCAGGATCACCAGGGGCCAGACGAAGTAGAACTGCTCCTCGACGGCCAGGGACCAGGTGTGCAGCAGCGGTGACGGCAGCCCCGTCTGGGCGAAGTAATTGGTGCCCGAGAGCAGGAAGTGCCAGTTGCTCACGTAGAGCAGGGTGGACAGGGCATCGAGCCGCAACCCGGGATAGGTACCCCGGGGCACGATGACCGAGGCGTAGAAGGCCACGAAGAGCATCATCAAGAAGAGGGCGGGCAGGAGCCGGCGGGCCCGCCGGGCCCAGAAGGCACCGAGGCGGATCGTCGATGTCCCCTGCCACTCCGAGACCAGCAACGACGTGATGAGGAAGCCCGAGAGGACGAAGAACGTGTCCACCCCGAGGAAGCCGCCCGGGGCCAGGGAGAGACCACCGTGGTAGATCATCACGGCCAACACGGCGAAGGCCCGCACACCGTCGAGACCGGGGAGGTAGGGCACACGCTGGTGCGATACGTCGCTCACCTCGTCATTCATGCAGGAAGTCCCCTAGGCCTCGCACGCCCGTCCGCCCCCCACACCGATCGGCGGGAACGCCCCATCCTCGCAGATTCCGACCGCTGTTCAATTGCGGCCGGGGGGCAATACCCTGGACGATTCTGAGTCCCTCCCGACCCCCTCCCGCGCCCACGCCCCGTCCAGTGCCGCGGTCTTCGAAGTCCCGGAGACGGCACGGCTTGCTCAGGGACATCGCCATCCTGGCCGCCCTGATCGCCATCCTGGTGGCGGTGACGCGGGCGCTCAGCGGTCCACCCCTGAGCCCGCTGCAGGCCCGGATCCTGGCCGTGGCCCAGAGCCAGGTGGGCTACCAGACCGACCCTTCTAATAGCTATTGCAACCGCTTCAGCGCGTACTGGTACGCCGGCTCGGATTGCGGCAACGGCAACTATTCCGAGGAATGGTGCGCCGACTTCGCGGCCTGGGTCTGGAAGCAGGCCGGGGCCGAGGTCACCTACGAGCTGGCCCCGGGGTACCTCAACTCCAGTGCCGCCAGCTTCTACGAGTGGGGCGTCGATCACGGGACGTGGCATCCGGTGGGCTCGCACTACCAGCCCCGCACCGGTGACGTGGCGGTGTACGGCCTGAACGCCGCGGCGGACACCGCGGCGCACGTGGCCATCGTCACGGGCCCCGGCGCCAGCGACGACGCGCCCGACGTGATCAACGGCGACGGGGACCGCACGGGCTTCAGCGTGGTCGAGGCCGAGAACAACGAGGCCTACGCCGACGTGAGAGGCGGCGGCGCGCTGTCGGGGTACGTCTCGCCCTCGGAGCCGGCGCCCGGCACCTGACCCTCGCCCCCCGGCCGGCGCGGGCCATCCCGCTCAGATGTCGGGCCTGTACTCCGCCGGCAGGGCGATGGACTTCTTCTCCAAGAAGGTGTCCAGCCCCTCGGGGCCGAACTCGCGCCCGACCCCGGACTCCTTGAAGCCGCCGAACGGCGTGGAGAAGTCGATGGGCACCGGCGCGTTGAGCATGTAGGTGCCGGTGCGGACCTGGCGGGCGATGCCGAGACCGCGGTCGTTGTCGCCCGTCCACACCGAGCCGCACAGCCCGTAGTTCGAGTCGTTGGCGATCTCGACGGCCTGCTCGTCGCCGTCGTAGGGGATGACGACGAGGACGGGCCCGAAGATCTCCTCCTGGGCGATCCTCATCTTGTTGTCGACCTGGGTGAACACGGTGGGCTCGACGTACCAACCCTTGTCGAACCCGCTCGGGCGCCCACCGCCGATGGCCACGGTCGCTCCCTCCTCCCGGCCGCTGTCGAGGTAGCCTTCGATGCGCGCCCGCTGCCGCTCGGCCACCACGGGGCCCACCTCGGTCGCCGGGTCGAGGGGATCACCGACCACCAGGGCCCCCACGCCGCTCACCACGGCATCGACCACTTCGTCGTAGCGGGCGCGTGGGGCCAGAATGCGGGTCTGGGCGATGCAGGCCTGGCCGTTGTTCATGATGGCGTTGGGCAGCAGGGCCGGCACGGTGGTCGCCAGGTCGGCGTCGTCCAAGATGATGGCCGCCGACTTGCCGCCGAGCTCCAGCGTGCAGCGCTTGAGCCGCTCGCCGCACAGCCCGCCGATGCGCTTGCCCCCCACGCCCGAACCGGTGAAGGAGATCTTGTCCACGCCCGGGTGGGTGACCAGGTGCTCGCTGACCTCGCGCCCGGCCGGCACCACCGAGAGCACGCCCTCGGGCAGCCCGGCGTCGGCGAAGATCTCGGCCAGCCGGAAGGCGTCGAAGGGGGTCTCGGGGGCCGGCTTGTAGACGACGGTGCACCCGGCCAGCAGCGAGGGCGCCAGCTTCGCCGCGGCGATGAAGAGGGGCACGTTCCACGGGGCGATGGCCCCCACCACGCCCACCGGCTCCTTGGTCACCAGGACCTGGGGGTTCAGCACCCCGGCCCGCACCTCGTCGAAGGCGAAGGTCGAGGCCAGCTCCGCGTAGTAGTTGAAGATCATCGTGGGCGCCAGCACCTGTCCCAAGGTCGAGAAGGTGATGGGCGATCCCATCTCCGACGTGATGATCTCCGCCATGTCGCCCATCTCGGCGGTGACCTGCGCCGCCACGGCGGCCAGGATGGCGGCGCGCTCCGTCGGCCTCATGCGCGGCCACGGTCCCCGATCGAAAGCGGTGCGGGCCGCCGCCACCGCCTTGTCGATGTCGGCCTCGGTCCCCTCCGGCACCCGCGCGATGACCTCCTCGGTGCTCGGCGAGACCACGCCGATGGTCTCCGTACCCTCGGGAGCGACCCAGTCGCCGCCGATGAACAAGCGGTCGTAGTCGCGAATCGCCATGTGCCCTCCCTGGGTCCGTGGGCGCCCGGCGGCCCCCGTTGCACGCTGCCGGTGCAGCTGCGCACCAGGGTACCCACACCGGCCCCGCCGACGACAGCCCGCCCGCTCAGCCCGCCCGCTTCGCCCACCCGCTCAGCCCGTCGGCCCTCCATCCGCCCGCTCAGCCCGTCCGC
>JBKQIP010000229.1:0-28268 GCA_052148295.1 Acidimicrobiales bacterium | reverse complement strand
CCCAGAACCTGTATGGAGCCCGACGTGGGGGCCAACAGGCCGACCGCCAAGTTGAGCAAGGTCGACTTTCCGGCTCCGTTGGGTCCGACCAACCCGACGACATGACCTGAGGGGATTTCGAGCGTGCAGTCGGTCAGGGCCCACTTGCGCCCGTAGCGCTTGCCCAGCCCCTTGGCGTCGATGACGGCGCTCACGCTACGCCCTGTTCACGGGCGGCCCGAAACGTGTCGCGGAAGAGCGCTTCGATGCTCTCGTCGTCGAGTCCCGCCCGCCGCGCCTTCGCCAGCCAGCGACCGAGATCCTGGCGCAGCGGTCCATGGGCCGCCAGCGACGGATCGGTCAGTGTCCTGGTCACGAAGGTCCCTACCCCTGGCCGGGCCGCCACCAACCCGTCGTGCTCGAGCTCCCGGTAGGCCTTGAGCACGGTGTTGGGGTTGATGGCCACCCGGGCCACCACCTCCTTGACGGTGGGGAGCTGGTCGCCCTCGTGCAGCAGGCCCAGTTTGAGGGCCCGGCGCACCTGGTGGACCAGCTGGAGGTAGGGGGCGACGCCGGAGTGGGTATCCAGGCGGAACTCGATCATGTGGTCTCTCTCATGTGGTATTTCACTAATAACCTAGTGAATCATTATCCTAAGTGTCCAGACATGTCAAGCCGCGGCCGCGGGCGATCTCCCGGGGCGCGGGGCACGGGGCGGGGGCGGGGGTACGGCGACGTGGACGGGGGTACGGCGATGGGGGCGGGGCCAGGGCCATGAGGAGCGGCCCCGCCAGCGGGGGCGTCGAAACCGGCTCAGGCCCCCAGGAGCCCGCGGACGTAGGCCGCCTGTCCGGCGTGCTGCAGGCTGTCGTCGGCGATGCTCACCAGGCGCACGCCCAGCGTGACCGGTGGGTCCCTCCGCCGGTCGACGACGCGATCGAGGTCGGCCGGCGTGAGGCCCTCGAGCATGGCCCGGGTGCGGCGGCCGACCGTGTCGAGGTACTCGAGCAGGACCTCGGGGCGCTCCGGTCGGACCGACTGCACCTGTGCCGGCGAGTGGCCGTAGCCGGTGTTGGTCGGGTCGGGGTCGAGCCCGCAGGCGCGGGACCAGTCGCCGCCGGCCCAGATCTGGTCCGATCCGAGGAGCTCGGCGACGTGGTGGTCCTGCACGCGGGCGAGGTGCCACACCAGCCAGGCGATCGTGTTGGCCCCCGGGGCCGGGGGTTCGCACAGACGGTCGACGTCGACGCCGTCGACGGCCTGGCGGGCCAACGGGGGGATGCGGCCGTAGAGCTCGATCAGCAGTGCGGAGATGTCCATGGCGGCGATTCCACCACAGGCCGGCCACCGCCGCCCACAACGCCCATCGTGACCGCAGGGCCGTCGGCGCCCGGGGCGCGCTCCCGGCGCGCCGGCGTGCTCAGGTGCGGCCGAAGAAGTCGACGAGGTGGGCGGCCACCTCCCCGGCGTGGGTCACGATGCCGATGTGACCGGAGCCCATGATCTCGCGGTACTCACAGCCCGGGATGACCGCCGCGGCCTGGCGCGCCTTGTCGGGCGGTGAGTCCACGTCGTGCTCGAAGGCCAGGACCAGGCAGGGCACTCCGATCTCGGGCCACCGCGTGGTGCGGACCGGGTCCGTGGACCAGGCCAGCGCCGCCTCGTACTGGCCGAGCCGACCGGGATTGGGCCACACCGGAAGGTCGGCGGTGAAGGAGAGCCAGGTGCTGACCACGTCGTCGTTCTGGATGTCGGCGATGGGCAGGTAGCGCAGGGTCTGGGTGGCGTAGAACAGCGGGGGCAGGTCCGCGTCGAGGCGGGCCAGGTCCCGCTCCACCGTCGTGATGGCGATCTCCCATGCCGTGGGCCGGTTGGCGCTCCCCATCAGCGCGGCCGACCGCACCCGGGCGGGATGGTCGAGCACGAGCGTCTCGGCGATCCAACCGCCCAGGGAGTGGCCGGCGACCCGCACGGGCCGGTCGAGCCCGAGGTGGTCGAGCAGGGCCACCAGGTCCCCGGTCATGCCCTCCACGCGGTAGGGCGCCGCGGGGGACGACGAGGGCGCCACGCCCCGATTGTCGAAGGTGATGACCCGATAGCCGGCGTCCACCAGGACCGGCGCCACCCCCAGATGCCAGGCCTCGGCCGGTTGACCGCACCCGGCGACGAGGACCACGGGGGGACCGTCGCCGGTCACCGTGTAATGGAGCACGACCTCGCCCGAGTCGAACTCAGGCACCGAGTACGTCCTCGAGCACGGACGGCGCCACGTTGCGGCCGGTGAGGAGCACGACCGTCTCCCCACCGGCCCGGTCGGGCGGGACCAGTCCGGAGCGGACCGCGGCCACTCCCACCGCGCCGGCTCCCTCGAGCACGAACCCCATCTGCTCGGCGGCGTAGGCCATGGCCGACCGGATGTCCGCTTCGGTGACCGTCACCACCTGGACCCCGTGGTCCCGGAGGATGTCGACGGTGACCGCACCGTCTTCGAGGTTGCCGGCCAGGCCGTCGGCCAGGCTGGCGGACACCGTGACGGGGACGATGGCCCCGGCGGCGAGGGCGCGGCTCATGGCCGGCGAGGCCACCGATTCGACCCCGACGACCGTGACCCCGGTGCCCGCCAGGGCGAGCGTGACGCCGGAGATCAACCCTCCCCCACCGACGGGAACGACCACGGTGCCCACCTCGGGCACCTGCACGAGCAGCTCCCGGACGAGGGTCCCCTGGCCGGCGATCACGTCGGGATCGTTGTACGGCGAGACGTAGCGCCGCCCCTGGCGCGCCGCCAGCTCGAGCGCCAACGCCTCGGCCTCGCTGTAGCCCTCTCCGTGCTGAACCAGGTGCACGTCGAACTGCTGGAGGGCCGACACCTTGGCGGCCGAGGCCGTGCGGGGCACCACGACGGTCACCGAGGCCTTGAGCTTGGCGGCGGCGTAGGCCAGTCCCAGCCCGTGGTTGCCCGCCGACGAGCAGACGACGGCCCGGTCCGGATCCGACGCCAGCGTGGCCGCCACCGCGGCCAGCCCACCGCGCACCTTGAAGGACCCGGTGGGCTGGACCGTCTCGACCTTGAGCGACACGTGCTCACCGAGCTGGGGCGCCACGACGACCGGGGTCACCGCCAGGTGCTGCCGCACGACATCCCAGGCGGCGTCGAACTGTGACGGTTGGGGTCGGGCCACGACGCGCATCGGCTCCAGTCTGACCGAGTGCCACCTAGCATGCTGCGCAACATGACAACTCCCGTGACCTTCGGCGGCGCCGCGGTCTACGTCCATGGTGACGCCACCGCACTGAGCCGGGCGGCGGCCGACCAGGCGGCCGACGCCATGCGCGCCGCCGTGGCGAGGCGGGGCGTGGCCCACGTCATGTTCGCCACGGGCAACTCGCAGCTCGACTTCGTGGAGACCCTCGTCACCGGCACGCCGGGCGTGCCCTGGTCCGACACGGTCGTGTTCCACATGGACGAATACGTGGGTGTGGGACCCGACCACCCGGCCGGCTTCCAGCGATGGATCCGCGAGCGGATCGTGCGTCGGACCCATCCCCGCCAGGCGCACTACCTCGACGGCACCGGGGATGCCTCCGCCGAGTGCACCCGCTACGCCGACCTGCTGGCGACCCATCCCCTCGACCTGTGCTGCCTGGGCATCGGCGAGAACGGGCACCTGGCCTTCAACGATCCCCCGGTGGCCGACTTCGCCGACCCGTTCGACGTCAAGGTGGTCGAGCTCGACCCCGCCTGCCGTCGACAGCAGGTCGGCGAGGGGCACTTCGCCGATCTGGCCTCGGTGCCCCGCCGTGCGCTCACGGCGACCATCCCCGCGCTGTTGCGCGCCGCAGTGGTGTTGGCCGTCGTGCCCGAGGGGCGCAAGGCGCCGCCCGTGGCGGCGGCCCTCACCGGCCCGATCTCCACGGCGTGCCCGGCCTCGGCGCTGCGCACCGTCACACAGGCCGCCATCCACCTCGACCCCGACTCGGCCCGCTTGTTGCCGCGGTAGCGAGCCCCGGTTCTCGGCGCCCCCCCGTGGAGCGGGCGCTCCCCGCCCCCGCCGCGGTCGGCCCCGAGCGTCGTGTCCCGCCCGGTAATGTGGCGCCGCAAGAGGAAGGAGAGACCGATGCTGGCAGATTCCTTCGGGGCGGGTTTCGCCGAAGGTCTCGTCATCTTCGCCAGCTTCGCGGTGACGGTGTGGGCCGTGGCCGACGCCATATCGAGACCTTCCATGGCCTTCAGGGCGGCCCGTTCCTCCAAGGCGATGTGGATCGCCCTGATCGCGGTGTTCTATTTCTTCACGCTGATCGTGGGCACGGTCTTGGCCGTCGTCTACCTGGCGGCGATCCGGCCTCGAGTGAGGGCGGTCTCGGGCGGGCCGTAGTCTCGGGCGGCTGAAAGCGGGCCGGTCGGTCCGGGCCCGAGGGGCCCGTCACACCGGCCAGCGGTGGAGCCAGGCCCCCAGTGCGGGTGGCCCCATGCCGGCGACCCGGGTCCGGTAGCGGGCGACCTCGCCCGGCGTGAGCACCGCCCGACCCTCGCCCGACGTCCCCCGCCGAAAGAAGCGCGCCGGGTCCTTGAGCACGCCGCCCGGGTCCGGCGTGACGAGGTCGGCCCGGTCCCGCATCTGCTCGAACCGGGCCGCGTGGACCAGCTGGCCCCAGCGGTCCTCCGCCACCGCGATCGCCAGCTGATCGGCCAGGCGCCGCATCACGCCCTCCAGGTCGCCCGCCAGGTCGTCGAAGTGGACCAGGACGATGTTGGGCGCGTCCCGCCGGGCCCACGCGTCGGAGAGATGCCACATCACCCCCGGCAGCGAGTCCAGGCGGTCTCTCGGGCTGCCGTCCCAGGCGATCCACGACCGCAGCCAGTCGTGCACGGTCCCCTGGGGAGGCAGATCCCCGGTCGACGCGGCGCGGCCGGTGAGCTGGCGCATCCGCTCCCGGTCGATGTTGCCGCTCTGGTGGTAGAGCGAGACCGCCAGGTCGAGCGGGTCCCGGGCCACGACGATGTAGGTGGCCCGGGGGTCCAGCGGGAGCCCGTCGAGCGGGGTGTGCGACTTGATGATGCGACGGTGCCGCTGGCCGGCCAGCGTGGCGTAGACCCGGGCGCGGGGCGTGACGCGCCAGTCCAGCCAGGGTGAGAGCTCGGCCAGGGGCTCCGGGAGATCCGGCGTCTGGAAGACCAGGAGGGCGCAGATCATCTGCATCCAGGTGGTGCCGCTCTTGGACCGGGTGCTGATGACGATGTCACCCGGGCGGAAGGGGAAGCCGCTCCAGCGGCCGCTGTCCTCGTCGGCGGAGCGGTAGCGGACCGGCGGCTCGGGGGGCACGTCACGACCGTACCGGCGCCCGCCCGCCCCGGGATCGCCTATCGGGGCGGCGGGCGGTGCGAGAGCCACGTGTCGAGAAACGGGAGGGCCGCCTCGCCGTGCCACTGGTGCCCGCCCTCGAACACGTCGTGGGCCAGGCGGTCTCCGGCGCCGTCGTGCGCGTAGACGAGGCGGGTGCGCCGGACCGACTCGGTGGCCACCGCCGCCGGGAAGAGGTCGTCGCCGGTCCCCGACTCGATCAGCAGGGGCCGGGGGGAGATGAGGGCGCCGAGGTCCTCGTGCTCCAGCCGGCCCAGCATGCCGTGCAGGACCTGTGACCCGCACATGTTCCAGGGCATTCTGTGGCTGACCGCCCACGAGGAGAAGTACCCGCTCACCACCGCGGCCGCCACCCGGTCATCGCACGCCGCGGTGAACAGGGTGACGGTACCGCCGTAGGAGAGCCCGACCATCCCCATGCGGGCGGCGTCCACCAGCGGGTGATCGGCCAGGACGTCGAGGCAGCAGCGCAGGTCCCAGATGTTCTGCGTCAGGGGGTTCCAGCCGTCCATCACCGCGTGGACCAGATTGGTGTCGCAGGCGTAGTGGTCGTCGGGATTCCAGTCCTGGCGCTCCCCGAAGCACCGCAGGTCGGGGGCCAGCACCACGTAGCCCCGCCGGACCAACTGCAGCGCGTAGTCGCTGTTCGGCGCATTGGTGTGCTCGAGTCCGACCGCCTGCGACTTGCCCGGGCCGTGCCCGTGACAGGCCAGCACCGCCGCACCCTCCCGCACCCGGCCGTCGGGGACGAGCAGGTAGGCCGGCACCGACATGGTCGCCTCGCTGTCGAAGACGATCGTGTCCCGGCGGTAGCCGTCACATTGCACGGACTCGAGCGTCTCGAGGTCGGGCGGGACCGGTGTGGGCATCGGCCCGAGAAGTTCGCTCAGGCGCCGGCGGCGCCGCTCCCTCCACGCCGCCAACGCGTCGGGGTCGTCCTCGGGCAGCGGATCCTCGTGGGTGGTGGCGGCCAGCCGGGTCATCCACTGGTACCACGGCGAGTAGTTCCGCCGCGGCGGCGGAAAGGCGGGAGGTGCCTCGCCCCCCTCGAGACTGACCATGTGGCTCCCCTCCCGATTCTTCCGGCGATGTCCGTGCTCAATGTAGGCGCCGCGGGCCCCGTCGGATTGAGGTGGCCGGCATTGTCGGGCACAATGCCCTGGTGGCACTTGCGACCGGACTCAGCGTGCACCCCGTCTCGCCGACCATCGGGGCGGAGATCCGGGATATCGACCTCTCGGTGCCCCTGGACCCGCCGGTCGTCGCCGCCGTGCGGGACGCCCTCAACACGCACCACGTGATCTTCTTCCGCGAGCAGTCGCTCTCTCCCGAGCAGCAGGCCGACTTCGCCCGTCAATTCGGCGTGGTCACCGAGGCCCACCCCGTGCTCCCGGCCATTGCGGAGAGCACCGAGGTCCTGGCCATCGACGGCAAGGTGGACCGGGCCAGCTGGTGGCACACCGACGTCACGTTCCTGCAGACGCCCGCCATGGGATCGATCCTCTACATGCTCGAGGCCCCCGAGGTCGGGGGCGACACCATGTGGGCCAGCCTCCAGGATGCCTACGACGGCCTGGCCCCGGTCGTGCGCACCATGTGCGACGGCCTCATCGCCATCCACCACGACCCGTGGTTCGCGGCCGACGTCGAGGCCCGGGGGGGGTACGAGTGGAACGGGGTCTGGAACGAGAAGCTGCTCCCGGCCATCCATCCCGTCGTGCGCACCCACCCCGAAACCGGCCGCAACGGCCTCTTCGTCAACGGCCAGTTCACCCAGTCGCTCTTCGGCCTGTCGAAGAACGAGAGCACCACCAACCACGAGATGCTCTACCCCCACTGCGTGCAGCCCGAGTACACCTGCCGCTTCCGCTGGAAGGCCGGCTCGGTCGCCTTCTGGGACAACCGCGCCACCATGCACTACGCCCTCGACGACTACGGGGACGCCCCCCGTTTCGCCCACCGGGTCACGTTGCGCGGTGACCGGCCGTTCGGGCCCGCGATACCGGCCAGCTCCGACGGCTGACGGACCCGCCGATGCTGGCCGGCCTCCCGGCCGAGGTCGCGCTCGCTGCCTGCGCCTTCACCGGCACCAACCTGGACAACGCCCTGGTGGCGGCGTCCATGGTGGCCGCGGCGCCCCACGAGCGGGCCGGTCGGATCGCCGGGGGCCAGGTGGCCGGGTTCGTGGTGCTGGTGGTGGCCGGCCCGGTCCTCCTCTGCCTCATCGGTGTGCTCGTCCTCGTCCGGGCCGGCACGTTCAGCGCGTGGGTATGAGCGCCGGTCAGCCGGGCAGCGGCGTCAGGGGGGTACCGATGTGACCGTACGGGGGTATGGAGACCCAGCACGTGCCCTGGGGTCGGTGGTTGGTCTTCAAGACGCATTGCGACGACGGCGGCACGTTGTTGTGGACCTTGACGACCTGGTACGTCGTCGGACCGTAGAACTTGTCGGGACCGAAGGTCCAGACCGGGGAGAGGCCGCCGGGAAAGTTCTTGATGGTCGACATGGCGGTGACGAAGGTGCGCCGGTTGAGATTGGGGCCCGCCTTGGTGGCGGCGGCGGCGAAGAGACGGATGGCGGTGCACCAGCCCTGGACGGGCCCCTGCTCCTCGATGTAGTAGCTCTGCTCGCCCTTGGGGACGGCCGGGTATGCCTTGTGCCACGTGGCGAAGCACGAGCGCACGCCGGGATCGTAGCCACCCTGGCTCTCCGGCCGGGCGTCGTCGAAGCCCCCGAGCGTCTCGGCGGTGACGCCCTCCTGACCGTCGAGCGCCCGCTCATAGGGAACCGGGATGACCCCGAGGGCGAACTCGATGGACGACTGGTAATCGCTGAGGAGGAGCGTGGGGAAGTACTGCTGCTGCGTCTCGGCCCCGACGTAGGGCTCGAAGGCGTTGGCGGGGAGGAGGGGGATGACCGACTGGACGCCGGCCGCCTTGAGGCGCTCCACGGCCAGCGTGGCGTCGGAGCTGGTGCTGGCCGTCTCGCCCAGGTCGGCCGAGATGGTGTAGATCTGTGGCTTGATCCCCGCCTTCTTGAGATCGGGGAGGAGGTACGAGTTCAGGGCCGTCTGGTCGCTCGACTGGTCCGACACCACGACCCCGACCTTCTTGCCGTGGCCCAGCCGGCCCGACTTGAGGCCCCAGCTGACGGTCGCGGCGAGGATGGGGGCGTCGTCGGCCCCCGTCCACCACAGGTAAGGGGAGCCCTCGTCCGTCCAGTTCGTGGTGGTGGTCCAGGCCGCGATCATGGGCGTGTGCCCCTCCTGGGTGATGCACAGCTCGTCGTCACCGGTCCAGGCCCCGATGCCGTCGATGACGGCGAACACGGGCGGGCTGCCCAGGGTCCATTGCTTGCACAGGGCGCGCATGCTCGCCGCGTCGGTGGGGTTGAACGGGACGATGATCGGGTTGATGTCCCGGCCGTGGATCCCACCGGCCCGGTTGATCTGGTTGACGTACAGGTGGATGGCCTTGGTCTGGTCGCCGTACTCCCGGTCGCCTGCGATGTCGATGATCCCGGTGACGCTGCTGAGCGAGATGACGGGGAAGACCACGTTGATGGAGTGGGCCGAGACGCCGCGGGAGCTGGTGCTGGCCTCGTTGACCGGCGTGGGTGTGGAGGCCGAGACCGGTGCCTCGCTGGCCCCCGCGCCCTCCGGTGACCCCGGGGTCCCCGCCGGCGCCAACAGGAGCCAGGCCACCAGGCCGACGACGACGGCCACGATCATCAGGACGGTCCGCACCTGCATGGCGCGTGGCCGGCGGCGCAAGCGCCGCCAGGTGCGACCGAAGGGTGCCAGCGGCCTGAAGGCCGACGTCGAACCCGCCTGCGTCGATGTGGTCATCGTCCCCTCACTCTCTCATCTCCCCCTCCCCCGGGCGAGGGGCCCCAGCGGGCCCGGAGACCAGCAGCGCCTCATCGCTCGCACCAAGGTACGCCGCCAGGGCCTGCGGGTCAGCGCGGACGACCTCGGGGGGGCCGGCTGCGGCGACGCGACCGAGCTCCATCACCACCACCTGGGAGCACAGTTCGAAGACCAGGGGTACGTCGTGCTCGACCAGGACGATGGTCGTGTCGGCCACCTGGTGGAGTCGGCGCAGGAGCGGGATGAACGCCTCGGCCTCCCGTTGGGCGATGCCGGCGGTGGGCTCGTCGAGCAGGAGGAGTCGCGGGTCACCCAACACGATGGAGGCCAGATCGACCACCCGTCGCGTCCCGGTGGAGAGCTCCACCGTGCGATGGTGGCGGAAGCGCTCGAGCCCGAAGGCGCCGATCACCTGGTCCACGGCGGCGCGTTTCTGCTTCTCGGACCGGCGGGCCCAGGGCATCTGCAGCGTGGTGGCAATGACCGACACCTCCCGCTTGGCGTCCTCACACAGCATCAGGACGTCGTGCACCGAGAGCTCGGGGTAGAGGCGGCAGTCCTGGAACGACCGGATCATCCCGACCCGTTGGCGCTCCTCGGTGAGGAACTCGGCCATGTCCACCCCGTCGAGCAGGACGGCGCCCCGCTCGGGCTTGACCAGGCCCGACACCATGTCGAGCGTCGTCGTCTTGCCCGAACCGTTGGCGCCGATCAGGCCCACAATGGATCCGGGCTCCGCCGTGAAGCTCACATCGACCACGGCCTGCACGCCCCCGAAGGACACACCGAGGTCACGGACCTCGAGGCGGGCCGGACCGGTCGGGAAGCCGAGCGGGCCCACTCCGGCCGGGCCCGTCGCGGCGCCGGACGCGGGAGCCGTCACGGGTCCACGCCCCCGGCCACCAGCGCGGGGTCACCCGGTGCGCCCGCATCCGACGCGCCGCCGCGGGGGCTCGCGCCCGGTGGCGCCCCCGGGTCACCGCCGGAGAGACGCTGCTGCAGGGAACGGAGGCCGACCGTGACCACGTCGCCCAGTCGGTGCATCACCTCGGCCAGCCCGCCCGGAAGGTAGAGGATGAAGGCGATCAATCCGATGCCACTGGTCAGGAACTGAATGGTGGGATTGGCCCCGAAGATCGCCGGCAGGCCCTCGAGGTACAGCGCACCGAGGATGGCGCCGGAGATGGAGCCCAGCCCCCCGATGACGATCATGGAGATGATGAGGAAGGAGATCGTGGGGTCAAACGTCTCCGTCCCGAAGCGCTGCGTGGCAAAGGCAAGACACACGCCGGCGTACCCGGCCATGAACCCCGAGAGGCCGAAGGCCAACAACTTGGTCCGGAGCACGGGGATGCCCATGGCCGCCGCGCCCATCTCGTTGTCCCGGACCGCGACCAGGCGGCGGGCGATGCCGCGGTCGCGCCACATGGTCACGGCGAAGATGGAGATCAACAGGATGCCCAGGGAGAAATAGGCGAAGGCCCGCTCGGACGACAGGTGCAACCCGAACAGCGTGGGGGCATTGATCAGGGTCGAGGCCGGGTCGGGCAGGCCGGTGCACAACTCCTTGTTGATCCCCGGCACGGTGATGCAGGGCGTGGCCAGGACGGCCTCCTGCATGAAGATGGCGAAGCCCAGGGTGCTGACCGCCAGGAACAGGCCCGGCATGCGCAGTGCGGGCAGCCCGATGAGGATGGCCACCAGGGCGGTCACCAGTCCCCCGAACACGAGGAGGATCGGCAGCGGCATCGAGTTGCCCAGGTGGGTCGCCATCAGCGAACCGACGGCGACCAGGCCGAACTGCCCCAACGAGACCTGTCCGGCCCACCCAGTGAGCACGGTGAGCGAGAGGGCGATCACGGCGTAGATGCAGACCTGGCTGTAGAGATAGGTGTTGCCGATGTTGAGCACCAAGGGCAGGAGCGCGGCGACGGCCACGACCGTCCAGATGCCCGTGAGCGACACGCGGTGCCGCAGCGGGTCGACGTGGGCCCTGACGGTGGCCGCGCCCTGCAGCCAGGTCGAGCGTTCACCGGTCCGCGTGCCTTTGCGCAGGGCGCCGGACCGGATCAACAGGACGGCCAGGAGGATGAGGAACAGGATCAGCTGCTGCTTGGCCGTCGAGACGATGTTCCACTGCAGCAGCTCGTACAGCACGCCGACCCCGATCCCGGCCACGAAGGCCACGGTCAGGTTGATCATGGCGCCGACCAGGGCGGCCGTCAGGGCGAAGAGGAGGAGATCGGGGCTGAGCTCCTGGGTCAGCGCGCTGGTCTGGCCGGGCGCGTTGAGGATGACGGTGAAGGCGGAGAGCGCCCCCGCCACCGTCCAGGTCAAGGTGGACGTGCGCCGTATCCACACGCCGGAGAGGCGGGCCGAGTCGGCGTTCTCCGACATGGCGCGCATGGACAGCCCCCACGGCGTGGTGCGCACGGCCACGGCCAGGGCGATGACCACGACGGGCGCCACCATCAGGGTCAGGACCTCGGCCGGCGTGATGATGACGGTCCCGATGGAGAACGAGATGTCGAAGGGGACGGGCACGGGCTTGTAGAGGTTGTGCGGGCGGATGAACGGCAGGGCGGACAGGGCCAGCAGCACGTAGCTCAATCCGATGGTGGCCACCATCACCAGCACCCGAGGCCGCGTGAACAGGCGGCGCAGCACGAGCTCGGACAGTCCGCCGACGGCGGCGGCGAGGCCGATGGAGAGGGCCAGCGAGAACCAGTACTCGAAGTGGAAGTCGGCCGTCAGCTTGACCAGGAAGACGGCGGCGATGACGCCCACCTGGCCCTGGGCGAAGTTGAGCACGCGGTTGGTGCGGTAGATCAGGACCAGGCCGACCGCCAGCAGCCCGTAGCCGAGCCCGAGGACGACCCCCTGCAGGAGGATGTAGTTCGGTGCGCTGAAGGCGAGCATCGCGGACGGCCCCTAGCTCAGGCCCTCGGTCGCGGCCCCCAAGAAGACCGGCCGCAGCAGGTCGTCGCGCTGGAGCAGCTCGGACGTCGGGCCGTCGAAGCGGATCTCGCCCCGCTCGAGGAAGAAGCAGCGTCCGGCCAGGCTCATGGCCCGGTTCACGCTCTGCTCGACCAGAATGACCGTGGTGCCCTCCTGGTTGACGCGGCGCACCATGCCCATCAATTGCTCCACCGTCTTCGGCGCCAGGCCGAGTGCCAGTTCGTCGATCAGCAGCAGCCGGGGGCGGGTCATCATCACCCGGGCCAACGCCAGCATCTGCTGCTCACCGCCGGACAGCGTCCCGGCCGGCTGGTCGATCCGGGCCGCCAGCTCGGGGAACGCCTCCATGGCCTCCCTCAGCGCGGCCGACGCAAGGGCCCGGTCACGGCGCAGGGTGTGGCCGCCGATGCGGAGATTGTCCCGCACGGTCAGGCCGGGGAAGGTCATCTTCCCGCCCACCAGGAGCGCCACGCCCTGGTCGATGATCTGCTCGGGCTCGAGGTACGTGCAGTTCATCCCGAAGATCCGGGTCACCCCCCGGTGCGGGTGCGACAGCCCCGAGACGGCACGCAGCAGGGTCGACTTGCCGGCCCCGTTGGTCCCGAGCAGCGCGACGATCTCACCCTCCTCCACCTCGAGGTTGACGTCGAACAGGACCTGATTGGTGCCGTAGAAGAAGTCGAGGTTGTGCACCTGCAGGGCCGGAATGTCCCCACCGGCCTGACGGCGCTTGCCCTCCGAGTAGCGCTCGATCACGTCCTCGATGACCAACGTGATGTCTCGTCTGACGCTGCGCGAGCCGAGGATCAGCAGGAATCCACCCACGGCGCAGACGGGGGCGATGATGGTGAGCGAGACGACGATGCCGTGCAGGCCGCCGATGGCGTCGGACAGGGCGCCGATGATGACCGAGCCGGCGAAGCCGCCGAAGACGAGCGAGTACACACCGAACATGGCGAAGCAGATGGTGCGCATCTCCGGCGGGGCGGTCGCCGCCAAGGTCATGAAGATGCAGATGGCCAGGGGAGACACCGAGGCATTGGCCAGGAACTGCAGGACGACGAACATCCACAGCTTCGGGACGTACAACGAGGCGACGAAGAGGAATCCGTAGGCCATGATGCAGAACCCGGAGATCACCAGCGGACGCTGCGGCGCGCGCCGGAAGTAACGGTCGCCGATGACGTAGGCCAGGGGCAGGCCGAGGAACGCGGCCAGGCCCACGATGGCGTAGACCTCGCTGCGGCTGGCCGTGTCGAGGTGGAACTTGTCGATCAGGAACAGGTTTCCGAACAGGCCCGAGCCGGTGCCGACGAAGCCGAGGATGGCCACGGCCACCAGCTCGTAGTAGAGCGAGCGGATGCGCAGGAGCCGGGTCATGGCGGAGCCCAGCAGCACGCGCGGCGCCTTCTCCTGCTGCGAGTGCAGATCCATGCCCGAGGCCTTGAGGATGTGACTGGACTCGTTGGCTCCCTTCTCGGGCTCGCGCAGGGTGAAGAGGAGAAAGCCGACCGGGATGCCGAGCGCGGCGATGAAGAGGCCGTAGCGCCAGTTGTGGGCCACGGTGACCACGTAGCCGAAGAGCAGGATCCCCAGCGTCTGCGACAGCGGGTCGGAGAGGTTGTGCCAGCTGAAGACCCTCCCCCGGCCCTCGGTCGGGTAGGCATCGGAGAGGTACGAATTGTGGACGGTGTTGTTCACGCCGAAACCGATGGAGGCGATCAGGTACAAGAAGGCGAACGCCCACACGTTGGGGGAGAAGGCCATGAGCGATCCGAAGACGGCGAAGATGATCAGCGAGATCCCGGCCACCAGCTTGCGGCTCCCCCGGTCGGCCCACAGCGCCAGGGGCACCGCCCAGAGGAGCTGGGACACCTGGGCCACGAAGGCCACCGCGCCGAGCGCGGCGTTGGACATGTGGAAGGAGATCTCGAGGTTGTGCCCGATGAGGGAGATGCCGTTGCCGAAGGTCCCCGGGATCATGGCGGCGATGGTGAGGAACACCAGTCCGCGGTAGCCCGACCTGCGCAGAATGCCCACCAGTGGGGGTGGCTTGCCCTCGCCGGTACCGGGCATCACCTCGAGGCTGGCGACGACCTCGGGGTCGCGGGTGTGCGCGACCACGTCCCGCAAGAGATCGTCCGGAACGGCAAAGTCGAAGAGCGGCTCGTCGATAACGATGCCCGCACTCTATCCATGACACGCGTGTCAGGGATTGGCTCCCTCGCCGCGGCGCGCCACCGTCGCCACGGTCAGCGGGCCCTCGGGAATGACCGCCACCCGCGCCCCGGGACCCTGGCGGCTCAGCGCCTCGGCCACGGCGGCGGTGAGGTCGGCGACCGGGCGCACGAAGGCGTCCCGCGCCGTCCGCTCCGTCAGCCCGTCGCTGTAGAGCCACACCTGGGCGCGACGCAGGACGCGGCCCATCACCTGAGCCTGCCACCGGTCGAGCGCCGGGCCTCCGTCCACGTCGGTCAGGTCCTCGGGGCGCGACGCCCGGGCCAGGACGCCGGCAAAGGCGCTGTGTTCCGGGATGCCGTCGACGCAGTGGGCCGCCAGCACGATGATCCCACCCGGCCGCACGACCCGTTCGGCCGCCGCCATGCCCTTGACGGCCTGGTACAGGTTGCGGTCGAGCGGATAGCCCCCGTTGGTCGAGACCACGACGTCGAAGGCTTCCGGCACCACCTGGATGGCCGACGCCTGGGCGAACGTGCAGGCGGCGTCGTGCGCCGCCGCCAACGGTCCGGCGAACACGGCGGTGACCTGGCGGGCCCGGTTGATGGTCACGTCGACGGAGAGGTGCGGGGGGCAGAGCCCCGCCGCGGCCCGCACGAAGTCGTGCACCGGATTCCCCGCTCGGGTCACGAAGGTGGAGCGGGCGTCGGCGATGCGGCGGGGGTGGTGCGCTTCGAGGATCGTCTCGGTGGCGGCCAGCCCCGGGCAGACCGCCTTGGGCCCGCCGCTGAAGCCGGCGAAGAAATGCGGCTCGACGAAGCCGGTGACGATGCGGACGTCGGCCTCCACGTACTGGCGCTGGAGCAGGATGGGCACGCCGTCGACCCGGCCGACCGGGACGTGCTCGTCGCTCTCGGCGCGGTGGTCGACGATGCGGTAGCGGGCGACGACGTCGGGACCGACCAGCTCCTCCATCTCCGCGGCAGAGGCCTGACGATGGGTCCCGGTGGCGCAGAGCAGCGTGATGGCGCCATCGGGGACCCCGGCGTGGCGCAGCTCGCGCAGCAGCGGCGGCAGCACGGTCCGGTTGGGCATGGGACGGGTCAGGTCGGGGAAGACCACGGCGACCCGGTGCGCCCCGGCGACCAGCTGGGCCAGCGGGGGGCCGGTCAGCGGGCGGACCAGGGCCTCGTGGACGGCACCCTCTTGGTCCGGGAGCCCGGGAAGTTCGGAAGGCAGGATGACCACGGCGTCGTCGGGGACCTCCACCGTCCGGCCGTGGCGTCCATAGGCCAGCGTGATCTGCACGGCTACGCCCGCGGGTCGGGCGCGCCGGCCACCCCGGGCTGCGACTCGGTGGCGGCCAGGACGGCGTGGGCGACGTGGTCCACCTGGGGTCGGAGGCGACGGTACAGGTGCACCGCCGTGGGATCGGGCGTGATGATGGCGCCGACCGGGTCGAGTTGGTCGAGCGACACCTCCAGCCCGAGGGCGCGCCCGGCCAGCAGCGCGGCCCCGGCCGAGGCGGCCTCGCCGGAGCGGTGGCGGGTGGCGGGCATGCCCAGCACCGACGTCAGCACCTCCACCCACAGCGGGATCCCGGTGCCGGCCCCCCCGAGCGTGACCCCCTGGGCGGTGCTCCCCCCCAGGCGTCCCGCCGTCACCACTTCCATGCAGCGCAGCACGTCCCAGGCCACCGACTCGATCACGGCCCGCGACAGGTCCCCGGCGCCGTGGGCCGCCCCCAGCCCGACGAAGCCGGCGCGGGCGTCGTCACGCCACCACGGGGCGCGGGCGCCGTCGAGCCAGGGCACGGCGATGACGCCCCGGGCCCCCAGCGGGCTCTCGGCCGCCCGGGCCGCCAACTCGTCCACCGGGCGATCGAGCAGGCGGCTCAGCCAGGCCAGGAAGGAGCCGGCCGCCGACAGCCCACCCTCGAGCAGCCACCCCCCGGTGGCGCCCCGCGTCACCACCGCCCCCGCCGGCGAGGGCACCGGTCGCTCGTGCACCGGCACCGACACGTTGGCCGTGGTGCCCCAGCTGACCATGGGGCACTCCTCGGACGCACCCGATCCGAGCACCTCGCACTGGCGGTCCCCGGCCCCGATGACCACCGGGATCCCGGGCCGCAACCCGAGCTCGGCTCCCGGTACCGCCTTGAGGGCGCCGACCACCGTGTCGGAGGCCACGACGCTCGGGAGCTTGCCCAGAGCCGGGCCGGCCAGCTCGCGGAGCGCGTTGCCGTCGAAGTCGTACAGTCCGCTCCGCGAGGCGAAGGTGGCATCGGTCACCACCTCGTCGGTCATGCGCATCACCACCAGGTCGCGCGGCGACACCACGGCGTCGCAGGACGTGAGCCGGTCGGGCTCATGGCCGGCGATCCAGGCCAGCTTGGCCGCCACCGCCCCGGCGTCGAGCGGGATCCCGGTACGGGCCCGGTTGATGTCCTCTCCACCGAGGGCCCGGGCCAGGGCGGCCGCCTCGGACGGGCCGCGGCGGTCGGACCACAAGATGCCCCTCCCGATGGGGTCCCCGGCCCGGGTCACCGGGACGAAGGTCTGGCGCGCCCCCGAGCAGGCCACGACGTCGACCTGACCGAAGGCGAGGGGCGCCTGCGCCCTGGCCTCGGCGCAGGCGATCACCACCGACGTCCACCAGCGCAACGGGTCCTGTTCGGCCCAACCCGGCTGGGGGTGCAGCGTGGTCAGCTCGGATCGGGTCAGGGCCACCAGGCCCTCCTCGTCCCACAGCCCGACCTTGGTCACCGTGGTGCCGAAGTCAATGGTGAGGATCATCACGGGTGGAGCAGCGCCGCGACCAGACCGGCCATCTCCGCCGGGTCCGGGTCCTGGTAGACCGTGCGGCCGATGGCCATGCCGCCGCCGCCGCCCTCGACGACGTCCCGCACCTCGTCGAGCACGGTCTGGCGTCCCGTCGGGCCCATCGGTCCCCCGAGGAAGAGCACGGGCACGCCGACGGCGGCCACCACACGGGCCACGGCCCGCTGGCGCTCCGGCCCGGCCGGGGCCAGGGGAACCGGGACCTTAATCACCGGCGCACCCATGTCGTGGGCGATCACCGCGGCGAAGACGATGTCGGCCGTGCCCCGCGCCACCTGTCCGTCACGCCAGACCAACGGCTCGATGAGCGCCTCGAGGCCGGCCGAGCGGGACTGTTCGAGCACCTGCCCGAGCAGTTCGAGAGCCCGGGCGGTGATCGGGTCCTCGAGGTCGATCCGGGTCATGTGCTTGACCCCGCTCCACCCGTCGGCCGCGGCCCGGGGCACGCTGGCCACCAGCCGATCATCGAGCTCGAAGGCCGAGCCGGCCAGGCCGGTGCGGTTGATGGAGAGGTAGGTGCGGTGCGCCGGCGTGAGGTGGCCGCCGGCGGCCAGGTCGGCCAGGGGCTGTGCGGTGGCCAGGATCCCGTCACACGAAGGGAGGGCCTGCACCAGCGCGTCGACGTAGTCCGCGTAGCGCTCCATCGTCACCACCCCGCGTAAACGATGATCGGCCGCCAAGATCAGGGCCGGCGTGGACAGGCGTTCGGGCCGGCTCATCCGGCCCCGGCCAGCGCCAGGACGACCTTGGCCACCGAAGAGAAGTCCTCCCGGCCGTAGCCGGCGCTGTGCGCCGCGGTGAGCAACTGGCGGGCCGTCGCCGTCGTGGCCAAGGGCACCCCGGTCTTGGCCCCGTAGGCCAGCGCCAGGTCGAGGTCCTTGGCCATGAGGTCGGTCATGAAGCCGGGCTGCCAGCCGGTGGACGCGGGGCTGTCGGCCACCACGCCGGGCACCGGCAGGCGCGTCCGCACGGCCACGCAGTCGCCCGTGGCGTGCGTCAGCACCTCGTACAATTTGTGCAGGTCGACGCCGGACTTCACCGCCATGGCCGTCGCCTCGGCCGTCGCCGTCATCTGGGCGGCGTAGATCAGGTTGTTGCAGAGCTTGACCACCTGGCCCATACCGGGCCCACCGACATGGACGATGAGGCCGGCGAACGGCACCAGGGCCGGTTCCGCCGCGGTCATGGTGGCGGCGTCCCCGCCCACCATGAGCGTCAGCGCGCCCCGCTGCGCCCCGGCGGTCCCGCCGGACAGCGGCGCATCGAGGTAGCGGGCGCCGGCGGCGGCCACCCGGGCGTGCTGCTGGCGCTCCACGTCCGGATCGATGGTCGAGCAGTCCACCACGATGGTGCCCGGGGCCAGCGCCGGGAGCATGTCGTCCACCACCTCGGTCACCTCGGGGGAGTTGGGCACACAGACGATGACGACCTCGGACGCCTCGGCCACCCCGCGGGGCGACCCCCCGTCGTGGGCCCCGCCCGCCAGGGCCGCCTCGATCGGGCCTCGACTGCGCGAGGCCACGGTGACCTCGTGGCCGGCCGCGACCAGATGGCCGGACATCGGCAGACCCATGGCGCCCAGCCCGACGAATCCGATTCGCATGATGTGTCCTTCCCGGTGGTGAGCGGCGCGCCCGGGTGAGGCGGTGCCGATCCCGTCTGTGCGCTCCAGCGACGCTATGCGAACTGCGGCAGCCACTCCGCCGTGCCGGACAGCAGCTCGTCCACCATGGCATCGGTCTGGCGCAGATCGCCCCGACCGGCCAGCGGGTCCAGGGTGAAGGCCTCGGCGGCCAGGGCGCGATCGCCCGTGAGGGCCGCCTCGACCGTGAGCTCCTGGGTGGCGATGTGACGGCGCACGATCTCATGGAACGGTTCGGGGAGCACGGAGACGTCGCGCCCTCTGATGCCCGAGCCGTCGATGACGCAGATCGACTCCAGCACGGCGTCGGCCGGCAGCTCGGGCGCCTGACCCGTATTGGGGATGTTGACCGGCGCCTGGAAGGGCACGTCGGTCAGCATGGCCTCGATCATGGGCGAGGGGAGCTCGCCCGATTGCCAGGTCTGCAGCTCCTTGGTGCCGGCCAGCCAGGCGTCGACGTCGGCCACGTACTCGGCCTGGTGTTGCTCCCGCTTGGCGATCGGGCTGAGCCCGATGTTGTAGGCGGCCCCCCAGGCGGATTCGGGCGTCAGCGCGAAGGAGACGAACTCGGCGATGTGGCGGTCCCCGGCGGCGGGGAACGTGCCCCAGCGGTCGAGCATGATCAGCTTCAGCAGGTGGCGCTGCGCGAAGTGGAGCTTCGAGAAGGCTTCGGCCTCGGGACGTCCGGGGTAGGGAGCCAGTGCGTCGAGCCCCCCGACCTCGTCCACCAGCTGGCGGATGACGTCGAACCCGTTCTCGCCGTCGACGTCGAGTGCGGTCAGCACCGGGAAGTGGTTCACCCCGGTCACCGAGGGCGTGATGGCGTCCCAGGGCTTGCCCAGGGCGATGGCCAGGTCCATGGTGAAGTTGCCGACCTCGTGGCACAACCCCACGGCCTTGACGCGCGTCTCCCGGCAGACCGATCGGGTCAACGTCGTCATGGGATTGGTGATGTTGAACATCCAGGCGTCGGGGCACACCGCTTCCATGTCCTTGGCGATGTCGACCAGGACCGGTACGTTGCGCAGGGCGCGGTTGATCCCCCCCGGTCCGACGCTGTCGCCGACGGTCTGGGTGATGCCGTGGGCCGCCGGCACGTCGAGGTCGACGGCCATGGAGCGGAAGCCGCCGGTGGAGATGCACACGATGACGAAGTCGGCTCCCTCGAGCGCCACCTTGCGATCCGTCGTGGTCGCAATGGTGGCCCTGGCCCCGAGGGCATCGTTGACCTTGTGCGCCAGCGCCTCCATTTTGGGGAGCGGCGCCGGGTCGATGTCGTGGAGCACCAGGCGCATCCCGGCCAGGACCGGCGTGCCGAAGAGGTCGGCCATCAGTTCGGGAGCCCACTGGAAACTGCCGCCGCCGACAATTGTGACTTGCGTGCTCACGCGAGACCCCTTCCGGTCTGTGACCTCCGCGTCAGTGTAGTGAAGGCGCCCTTCGCGCTCGCGGGGGATCCGCTCCGGCGGGGCGCCGCCGGCCTGGCGGGTCGCGCGGGCCGGTCGCACACGGGCGGGTCGCACGGTAGGGGCGGCACGGTACAGTCCGGCGGTGAGCCGGCTCCGCCTCCACGCACCCGTCGCCCTGGCCGCGGCCTTCGCGGTCAGCGGCACGGTCCACATGGTGCGACCGAGCGCCTTTGCCTCCATCATGCCCAGGGCCATCCCCGAGCGCCATCACCGGAATCTGATCTACCTGAGCGGGCTGTGCGAGCTGGCCTGTGCCGGAGGCCTCCGGCGGAGGAGCCGATGGGCCGCGCCGGCCAGCGTGGCCGTTCTGGCCGCCGTCTTCCCGGCCAACGTCCAGATGGCGCTCGATGCCGGATCGGGCCGCAACACGGGCCTGGCCGACCGGCCGGCCGTGGCGTGGGCCCGGCTGCCCCTGCAGATCGCCATGATCTGGGCCGCATGGCAAGCCCGTCCGCAGCCGCAGCCGCAGTCGTGACCGTGGCCGGCGGCGTGGTCCGTGGCCGCCGCGGGGCGGTCAGCGCCGCGGATGGGCGGAGAGGAACGACCAGACGGCGGCCGAGGAATCGAACCCCATGTAGGGCGGGCCGACCAGCTGGGCCGAACCGGGCGATCCGGGGTGTCCCATCCACGCGTGGTTGGCGCCGGCGACCTTGGCCCACTCGACCACCGTGCCGGCGTCACAGGGCTGCCAGATCTCGAAGGTGACGGCACGGTTGGATCGGTCCGCGCGTTCGGTCGGCGTGGCGGGGCAGTGGTCGCGCGCCGCGAACGTCCTCAAGCCGTCGACCGGCGGGGGGAAGTCGTCTTGGGTGAGGGAGTCCGACCCCACGCCCCCGTTGATCGGGATGTTGCGGTCGTCCGTGCCGTGGATCTCGAGCACGGCAACCGGTCGGGACGGGGTGCACGTGTCGACGAAGAGGTCGCCCGCTTGCACGGCGATCGCCGCGATCTGATCCGAGAGCTGGCAGGCCAGTCGCTCGGCCAAGATGGCCCCGTTGGAGTGGCCGGTCACGTAGACACGACTGCGGTCGATGTCGTACCGGCCCTCGATCTTGGTGATCAGCGCGGAGATGAAGCCGACGTCGTTGACGTTCTCCTGGCTCTGCTCGGCCACCGAGCAGCAGCCCCCGCCGTTCCACACCAGCCGATCGGGGAGCGACGGCCGGATCGGTGTCCCGTTCGGGTACACCACGATGAACCGGTTGGCTTGGGCCAGGCCGTCGAAGTCGGTGTTCTGCTCGAACTGGCGCCCGGACCCGAGCCCCCCGTGCAGGCCCACCAAGAGGGGGACCGGTCGGTCCTCGGGCAGGGAACCGGGGAGGAAGAGCCGGTAGGTCCGCACCACTCCCCCCGGCATCGTCACGGTGCCGTTGATGTCCCGGCCCCGGGGAGCGATCGCCGGCTTGATCGGAGCGCCGTCGGGCACGACCGGACCGCTCGCGGGCGCCCCCGGTCCGGCCGCGGCGGCCCCCGATGCGCCGCCGCCCAGCGCTCCGGTGGCGACCACCAGCGCGGCCATCGCCAGGGCGCAGCGCAACCGGGCCCGTCGGGCCGGCTCCGGCGCGGCGTCCCCGGGCTCCATCCCTCCGTTCGGCGGCACGGGCCCATTGTCCCGGGCAGATGTGAGGAGAGGTTGAGGGATCGGTTCGGAGTCTGCCGGCTCGCCGGGTGCCCGAGCGTCAGGGTCCGCCGGTCACCTGAGCACCTTCTCGCCCCAGAAGCAGGCGAACGGGTTGTCGTTGTACGGCTCGATCTCCACGAAACCGGCCCCCCGGTACAGGCGCAGGGCGTGGACCTGCTTGGGCCCCGTGTCCAGTCGGACGGACCGGTATCCCAGCGAGCGGGCGGCGTCCTCCAGCGCGGCGAGGAGCGCGGCCGCCACACCCTGTGAGCGGGCGTGCGGGCGGACGTACATGCGCTTGATCTCGGCCACGCCCGCCTCCAAGGCACGCAGCCCCCCGCCGGCCACCGCCGCCTCGGCCCACCAGCCGATCAGGTAGGCGCCGCCCGGCGCGCGCATCTCGGCGGGGATCAGCTTCGGGCTGTCCAGCCGGCTGGCGGTGCCGTAGGCCCCGTTGAGCTCGAGGGTCATGGCGTCGAGCAGCTCCGAGGCCGCCGGGCTCTCCGGATCGGCCACCTCGAAGCGCGTGGGGCTCAGGGGGTCACCGCACCTTGTCGGGGTGGAGGGCCCGGACCATCCGTTCCATCCCCTCACGCCAGGGCACCGTGGTGGGCCCGATCAGCTCGTGCATGCGGGTGGTGTCGATCTCCACGCTGTCGATGGTGGCCTCGCTCGGCTCGAACCGGGCCTCGGCCCCGGTCAACCCGGCCAGGAAGGTGCACCACTCCTCGATGCTCACGCCCTCGCTCCCACCCCAATTGACCGTGGTGGCCGGGACGGACGCCGCCCCCAGGAGGCGGGGGACCATCTGGAAGATGTCGTCCTGGTGGATCGGATGGTAGGTGCTCGGCGCGTCGACGTGGACCGGGATCGAATGCCCGGACAGCATCATGTGCAGGTGGATGGCCGGCCATCCCCCGTTGTCGCCGTAGGGGACCGACAGGCGGGCGATGGTGGTGGGCAGCGCGAAGCGCTGGGCTCCCCAGCGCGCCGTCCCCTCGGCGGCGATCTTGGTGATGCTGTAGGTGCGCAGGAAGGGCCAGACCCCGTGGTTGTCACCCAACGGGCCGTCCTCGGCGAATTGGCGATGGCCCTCGGGCCGGTACACCCCGGTGGTCGAGCAGTGGAGAAACGCTGCGGCCTGCTGGTGGTGCTCCATCAGGTAGGCCAGACCCCCGCTGTTGGCCGCCAGGTCGGTCTCCCAGTCGTTGGTCTTGGCCACGGCGAAATGCAGGACGTAGTCCGCGTCGGGGGGCAGTCCCGCCACGTCGCCGCTGGCCAGGTCGACCGGCACGCAGTGCACGCCGGACTCCTCGAGCGCCTGGCGGGCGGCCGGATCGGTGAACCGGGCCGCGCCGTACACCTCGTTGGTGCGGGCCAGGGCGACGGCCAACGGCCGGGCCACTTGACCGGTGACCCCGGTGACGACGATGGTGCGACCCTGCAGCTGTTCAATGTTCATCACCCCTTCGTACTCGCTACGCTGCCGCCATGCACCTCTACGCCGCTTTTTGGGGGGAGGGCTGGCGGCCAACCGCATGGGCGAGGACCACGAAGTGGTCTTCGTCGTGGCCGCGGACACCACGACGGCCCGTCGGGCGGCCAAGGAGAAGGGGGCGGTCATGTCGACGCCGTGGCCCGTCTGGACATGATCGACGGCTACGCCATCACGCTGGCGCGGGCGGGACAGGGGGATGCCACCGCCATGGAGGGCTACAACTGACGCCACGGAGTCGTCGGGACCACGGGCCGGCCACGACACGGCGGCACGGCCCGCCTCCCTCCTACGCTGGTCACGGTGGACGCCACGAACGGGAAGCGAATGGAGGGGCCGACGTGATTGATCTGGGACTGGGCGGGAAGCGAGCGGTGGTGTCCGGTGCCGGCTACCGACCCGAACGGGCCGGGCACGGCCGGCACACGACGTTGACCCTGGCCCGCGCCGGTGCGGCCGTGGCCTGCATCGACATCGACCAGGAACGCGCCGAGTCGATTGCGGCCGAGGTCACGGCGGAGGGAGGCCAGGCCTTCCCCGTGGTGGCCGACATGACGGATCGGGCCGAGGTGGCACGGGCGATGGACGAGGCCATCGCCGCTCTCGGGGGCATCGACGTCTGCGTCGACATCATCGGCGGGGCGATGTGGAACAAGGTGGAGGACGTGACGCCGGGCGAATGGGCCTGGACCATTGAGAACAACCTCACGCAGGTCTTCGAGCTGTTCCAGTGTGCCGCGCACCACATGATCGGCCAGGGCACCGGCGGCTCCATGGTGGCGTTGACCTCGGTGGACGGCACCGTCGCCGCGGCCTATCACGCGCCCTACGGTGCCGCCAAGGCCGGGGTGATCTCACTGGCCAAATCGTTCGCCTACGAGCTCGGTCGGCACGGGATCCGGGTCAACGCCGTCGCCCCCGGCAACGTCGGGGGGGGCAACGACGACCAGCCCGAGGGCGTGTTCGCCGTCGACGACATCAACCCGCTCATCGCTCCACGCGCCAAGGACATCGCCAACGCCGTGCTGTTCCTGTCGTCGGACCTGGCGGCCCGTATCACCGGGCAGACGCTGATCGTCGACGGCGGCGCCGGCATCCGTCAACTGTGGGGCATCACGCCCGAGACCCTCCACCTCTTCCGCGGCGTCTGAGCACACCCCGCGGACCGGGGCTCCGCCACCCCAGGGAGCTCACCAGACCGGCGACAGCCCGCCGTCGAGGTTGATGGCAGTGCCGGTCAGATAGGACGCCCGGGCCGAGAGCAGGAAGCTGGCCAGATCGGCGAACTCGGCGGCCCGGCCGAGCCGCCCCAGGGGGATGCCGGACCCCTCGGCCAGGCGGGCCTGAAAGGCCGCCAGCTCCGTGCCGGCCGCTTCGGCGGAGCGGACCCACTGCCCGCTCTCGATGAGCCCGATGAGGATGGCGTTGACCCGGATCCCGTCGGGGGCGAGCTCCTTCGAGAGCGCCTTCATGAGCGCCATGCCGGCGGCGCGCGTCACCGAACTGGGCGTGCTGCCCGGACCCGGCGCCTTGGCCGCCATGGCCAGCGTGAACAGCGCCGCACCCTTGCTCCGGCGCAGCTGGGGCAGGGCCAGGCGGGTCAGGCGCACGGCACCCATCAGCTTCAGCTGGAGGTCCCCCTCCCACGTGGCGTCGTCGCTGTCCGCCAGGGGGCCCGCCGCGCTGCGCCCGGCGTTGTGCACGATGCCGTCGATCCGGTCCCAGCGGTCCAGCGCTCCGTCGACGAACCGGGCGACGTCCTCGGCCCGCGCCACGTCGGCCCGTACGGCGAGGACGTCACCCCCGGCCGACACCAGGCCCTCCTCGGCCGCGGCCAGGCGGTCGGCGTCGCGCCCGCAGATGGCCACCGCCGCCCCTTCCGCCACCAGGCGCTGCGCCAGGGCCAACCCGAGACCGTCGGTCCCGCCGGTGACGAGCACCACCTTGGAGTCCAGCTCGAGGTCCATCATCGGGTGGCGCCCTCCGCCGCGGCGGCCGGTGGGACCGACGCCAGGAACCGGGCCACTTCACTCGGCGAGCACAGCCGGACGAAGGCCAGGTGGGACCACTGTGGATCGACCATCGCCTCAACGTAGCGCCGGCGCAGCGGCGAGTGCCGGGTGATCGACCAGGCGATGATCGAGCGCTCGGGCCGGATCGACCACAGGTTCGACATCGGCTCGCGGTTGCCGTTCCACAATTCGGTCCGCCGGACCGTTCGCATTACCGTGCGCGGCACCAGACGGGTCAGCACCACGTGCAACGGGTAGTCCAGGAAGACGACCGTGTCGGCCCGGGCCCACACCAGGTCGCGCACGGCGGAGTAATTGCCGTCGACCACCCAGGCCGGGGGGCTGACCGCGCCGCGGACGGCGCGACGGAATGCCTCGGTCTCGAGCGGGGTCCATCCGGGCTGATGGAAGATGGCGTCGAGCTCCACGTGGGGACACCCCAGCGTGTGGGCCAGTTCCGCCGCCACCGTCGTCTTCCCCGAGCCCGAGCTCCCGACCACCGAGACCCGTCGGATGGGTCAGCGCTCCTGCTCGGTGGGCCGAATGAGGATCTCGTTCACCGCCACGCGCCGCGGCTGGGTGACGGCGTAGCGGATGGCATTGGCGATGTCCTCGGCCTGCATGATCTCGATGCCGCCGAAGGTCTTGGCCATCTCCTCGAGGATCACCGGTCGGTTCTGAAAGGCCAGCTCGGTCCCCGTGGCGCCGGGCTCGATGATGGTCACCCGGACGTGCCGGGCGGTGACCTCCTGACGCAGCGACTCGCTGAAGGCGCCCACGCCGAACTTGGTGGCGTTGTAGACCCCGCTGTTCAGACGGGCCACCCGGCCGGCCACCGAGCTGACGTTCACCACGTCGGCCACCGATCGCGGGTCGCCGTCCGCGGCCTTCAGCAGGTGGGGCAGGGCGGCGTGCGTGCAGTAGAGCAGACCGAGCACGTTGAGGTTGACCATGCGCTGCCACTCCTCGATGGGTGCCCCGACGATGGGGCCGAGCAGCATGACCCCCGCGTTGTTGACCAGCGTGTCGAGGCGGCCCAGCTCGCCGACGGTGGTCTCCACGGCGCGCTGAGCCTGGGACTGGTCGGTGACATCGGCCTCGATCACCAGGGCCGATCCCCGGTCGCCGATCCGCTCGGCCAGCGCTTCCAACCGGTCGCGCCGGCGCGCCACCAGGGCCACTGCCGCGCCCTCCTCGGCCAGGGCCAGCGCGGTGGCCTCCCCGATGCCGCTGCTGGCCCCGGTCACCAGCGCGATCGTTCCGGACAATTCTTGGGACATGGTTCCTCCACGAACGGATCAAGGCGACCGCGACGCGATCACTCCCACGGTTTAGCGGAACCGGGTCGGGCCCGACGTCAGCGGCTCAGCCGGCGGCTCCAGGAACGCCCGGGTGCCCCATCACGAACGGCCCGCTCGGCCGGACCGCCCGGTCATCCCCCGTCGACGGTGCTCTCGGTGGGCTCGATGCCGAACAGGCCGACCGGCACGCCGATGTCCTGGGGGACCCGGGTCGGGGTGTCGCGGTTGAGCACCTCGCCCCGGAAGTACGCCGGCCGGACGGCCTTCCAGACGTACATCAGCACCACACCGAGGATCACCGTGCCGACGTCGAGGGCGAAGACACCACCGATGACCCGGTGCGTGCCGGGCAGAGTGAAGTGGGTGTAGCTGTTGACCGGCTGCCAGTAGTACCAGAAGGACCAGAACATGGCGAACCACAGCATGACGCCGCCCAGCAGGGGCAGGATGCCCCGCAACCACAGGTTGCGCGTGCTCTCCCGCAGGGTCGAGCGGAAGTACCAGAATGACGCGAAACCGGTCAGGCCGTAGTAGAAGGCGATCCAGATCCCGAGGGCCGACACCGAGTCCTCGATCACGCTGTTGCCGTTGGACACGTAGTTCATCACCACGTAGAGGACGATGGAGATGCCTCCCATGGTCAGCGTGGACACCGTCGGCGTGAGGTACCTGCGGTGGATCCGGCCGAAGCTGTCCGGAATGGCCTTGAACACCGCCATGGACAGCGTGGTCCGGGCGGTGGGCAGGATGGTGGTCTGGGTCGAGGCGGCGGCGGAGCTGAGCACCATGAGGAGGAGGAGGTGGGAGAGGAAGCTCCCGAGCGTGGAGGTGCCGAAGATGGAACTGCCCAACACGGAGAGCACGTCGCCGACGTTGTTGGGGTTGGAGAGCCCGATCCCCGTGGTGCCGATGCCGGCATAGGACTGGGTGGCGATGATCACGATGGCGTAGGTGGCCAGGAGGATGAAGGTCGCGGTGACCGCCGCCCGGCCCGGGATCTTGTCGCGCTCCTTGGTCTCCTCGTTGACCGACACCGCGGTGTCCCAGCCCCAGTAGATGAAGAGCATCAGCGTGAACCCGACCATGAAGCTCTCGGGTCCGGACACGTCGAACGGGTTGAACCACGTCCAGCTGGGCGTGAGGTGACCGATCGGCGCCGTGCCCGCTCCCACCTTGTACAGCGCCACCACCGAGAGCACGAGGAGCATGGTCAACTCGATGCCGAGCAGGGCCTTCTGGAAGTTGGCCGAGATCTCGATGCCGACGTAGCAGATCCACGTCATGGCCACGATCCACAGGATCCCGACCAGCAGCACCCACCCGCTGTTGGCATTGTGCCCGATGCCGTTGGCGCCGAAGAGCAGGAAGACGTACTGGCCGGCGATCTGGGCCAGGCTGGCCATCACCAAGATATCGGCGGCGACGATGCCCCAGCCCCCCAGCCAGCCGGTCTTGGGGCCGAAGGCCCGGGCCCCCCAGGTGAAGGTCGTGCCGCAGTCGGGGTCGGCGCTGTTGAGGGCCTTGTAGCCGTAGGAGATGAAC
>JBKQIP010000228.1:0-32124 GCA_052148295.1 Acidimicrobiales bacterium | reverse complement strand
GTGGTGGTGGTGGGGGCCGGACCGGCCGGCTCGGCCGCCGCCCTGGTGGCGGCCCGCGCCGGGCTCTCGGTCTGCCTGCTCGTGCGGGGTCCCTTCCCCGGGTCCAAGAACATGTACGGCGGGGTGACCTACGGCCGCATCCTCGACGACCTCCTCCCGCGGTGGTGGGAGGAGGCCCCGGTGCAGCGCTGGATCACCCGGCGCTCGACCATGGTGGCCACCGCCACCCAGGCGGTGACGGTCGACGTGCGGGCCGACGCCTGGTCGGAGGCCCCGTTCAACGGCGCCACCACCTACCGCTCCGAGTTCGACGCCTGGCTGGCCGGCAAGGCCGTCGACGCCGGTGCCACCCTGGTGACCTCCACCACGGCCGTCGGCCTGCTGCGGGGACCGCGGGGCGCCGTGGTCGGGGTCGGCACCGATCGTCCCGACGGCGACGTCGGGGCCAAGGTGGTCATCGCCTGCGACGGGGTCAACTCCTTCCTGGCCAAGGAGGCCGGGCTGTACCCGCACTTCTCGAGCGGCCACTTCACCCTGGGGGCCAAAGAGGTGCTCTCCCTGGGCAAGGAGGAGATCGATCGTCGCTTCGGCCTGGTGGATCGCCAGGGCCTCGACGTGGAGATGATCGGGGTGACCGGGGGCATTCCCGGCGGCGGGTTCCTCTACACCAATCTCGACACGGTGGCGGTGGGGGTGGTGGTCAACGTCGACGCGCTGGCCCGGGCCACGGTGCGCCCCGAGGAGCTCATCGCCGGGGTCAAGGCGCACCCCGCCGTCGCCCCGTACCTGCGCGGCGCCGAACTGGCCGAGTACAGCGCCCACCTGATCCCCGAGGGGGGCTACGACGCCATGCCCGAGCTGGTCACCGACGGCATGCTGGTGGCGGGGGACGCCGGGGGCTTCTGCCTGGCCGCCGGCCTCTTCCTCGAGGGCGTGAACTTCGCCATCGGATCGGGTCGCGCCGCGGCCGAGACGGCCGTGGCCGCCATCGGGCGGGGCGACACCACCGCCCCGGGCCTGGCGGCCTACCGGCGCAGCATGGAGGAGACCTTCGTGCTGGCCGACCACAAGAAGATGCGCCGGGCGCCCGCGCTCGTGCTCTCCGAGCGCATGCAGACCCAGTACGCCGATCTGATCTGCGGCGTGGCCCAGGGCCTGTTCACCGTGTCCAATCCCGCGCCCAAGCCGGGCCTGCGCCGCCTGGTCCGCCGAGAGCAGAAGAGGCACGGCGTGCGCCTGCGCAGCCTGGTGCGCGACGGGATCACCTCGTTCAGGACGTTCGGGTGAGCGAGCCCTCCTTCGAGGACCGCATGGCCACGGTGGAGTTCCGCGTCGGGCCCCGGGCCCACATCGTGGTCGACAGCGACGTGTGCCGGAGCTGCACCACCAAGGCGTGCGTATCGGCCTGCCCGGCGCGCCTGTTCGTCCCCACCGCCGAGGGCGGGATCCTGTTCAATTACGAAGAGTGCTTCGAGTGCGGTACCTGCTACCTGGTGTGCAACAGCGAGGGGGCCATCGCCTGGAGCTACCCGCTCGGCGGCCACGGCGTGGTCATGCGGAGCTCGTGACCACCGCCGTCCCCCCGGTCGCCGTCCCCCCGGTCGCCGTCCTGCTCAAGTGGATCGACCTCCGCCCGGTGGTCGACCCGCTCACCGGCGCCGTCACCCACGACCCCCACGGCGGTCTCTCGGCCAGCGACCAGTGCGCGCTCGAGCTGGCGCTGCGGGTGGCCGCGGCCGAGGGGCGCGGCGTGCGGGCGGTCAGCGCCGGCCCGACCCAGAGCGACGCCGTCCTGCGCCTGGCCCTCGAGTGCGGGGCGGCCGAGGCGGTGCGGGTCGACCTGCATCCCGACGCGCCCAGCGACGACGTGGCCGCCGCCCTGGCCGCCCAGGTGGTGGCGGCGCCCTTCGTCTTCTGCGGCGACCACAGCCTCGATCGGGGCACCGGGTCGGTCCCGGCCTTCGTCGCCGGCCTCCTGCAGGTGGCCCAGGTCCTGGGCGCGGCCTCGGTGGAGGCCCGGGGGGGGACGCTGCGGATCGAACGGCGGCTGGATCGCGGGCGGCGGGAGATCGTCGACGTCGCCGCTCCGGCCGTGGTCTCCGTCGAGGGCGGGTTGGCGCCGCTGCGGCGGCCCTCGCTCCCCCAGGTCCTGCGCTGGGCCACGGCGCCCATCCCCACCGTCACCCCGGGCCATCGCGGCGAGGCCGAGCCCGGGCGGACCCTCCCGTACCGGCCCCGCCCCCGGGTGCTCGACGGCCCCGACGCGCACCTGCCCACGCGGCAACGCCTGCTCAGCATCTCGGGCGCGCTGGCCGTCCTGGACCCGCCCCGCCTGGTCGTGGCCACCCCCGACGAAGCGGCCGACGAGTTGCTGGCGTTCCTCTCCTCCCGCGGGTACCTGGCCGGGAGCGAGGCCCCCGCCTCCGCTCCCGCCCCTCCCGCGTCTCCCGCGTCTCCCGCGGGGAGCTAGGCGTGCCGACCGTGCGCCGACCCCTCCTCGCCGCCGCGCTGGCCGGGTTCGTGGGCACCTCGCTGATCACGCTGGGCGCGTTGGCGCCGCGCTCCCCGTTCACCTCGACCGTCACCGGATCGTGGCCGCTGGTGGCGCCTGGGGTCCTCCTCTCGTCGCCCTGGGTGGGGGTGCTGCTGGTCTATGCCGGCCTGGTGGTCGTGCTCGGGGCCTGGTGCGCCACGTACACCTTCTGCCGGCGCCACCCCGAGCAGCCCCGGCGCCGTCTCCTCGGCGTGGCCGGGGCCTGGGCGCTGCCCCTGCTCGTCGCTCCGCCGCTCTTCAGCCGGGACGTCTACGCCTACGCCGCACTGGGCCAGCTGAGCTCCCGCGGCGTCGACCCGTACCGCCACGGCCCGGCCTGGCTCGGGCACGCGTCGTTCCTCCGCTTCGTCGATCCGCTCTGGCGGCACGCGCCCGCGCCCTACGGGCCGCTCTTCTTGGACCTGGGGCGCCTCGATGCCGCGCTGGCGGGCAACAGCGTGTTCGCCGCCGTGGCGGGGTACCGCCTGGTGGCGCTGGCCGGTGTGCTCCTCGTCGCCCTCTCGGTGCCGGTCATCGCCCGGTGCGTCGGGCAGCCGCCGTCCCTCGCGCTGGTGCTCGCCGTCCTCAACCCCCTGGTGCTGCTCACCCTGGTCGGGGGGGCCCACAACGACGCGCTGATGCTGGGGCTGATGGTCGCCGGCGTGGCCGCGGCCTGCCGGCGGCACCCGGTGGCGGGCATCGCGCTGTGCGCCCTGGCGGCCGAGGTGAAGGTCCCCGGCGCCCTGGGCATCGTCTTCATCGGGTGGGCCTGGGCCGGGCCGGGTGCGTTGCCGCGCCGCCGGGGCGGGTACGTCGCCCTCTCGGTGCTCCTCGGCGGTGCCGTCATGGCGGCGGTGTCGCTGGCCTCGGGCCTGGGGTGGGGCTGGCTGTCCGGCCTCTCCGACCCGGGCACCGTGGTCTCGTGGCTCGATCCGGCCACCGCGCTCGGACTGGCCGCGTCGCACGCGCTGCACCTGGCCGGCCTCGGGCCCCACCGTGACCTGGCCGTGGCCGCCGGGCGGGCCCTCGCCCTGCTCGCGGCCGGCGCGGTCACCGTCGTGATGCTCGTGCGCTCGGACCGCGACGGCCTGCCCCGGGCCCTCGGGGTCTCGCTGCTCGCCCTGGTGCTCCTGGGCCCGGTCGTCTGGCCCTGGTACGAGACGTGGGGGCTGGTCTTCCTGGCCCTGGTGGCCCGGCGATGGGCCCGGCGCACCGTCCTGGTGCTCAGCACCGTGGGCTGCTTCGCCACGGTGCCGGCGCACGTCACCCTGACGCCCCACGAGGGGCTGGCCATGGGCGCCGTCCTCGTCCCCCTGGTGCTGGCCGCGGTGTGGTCGGTACGGCGCCTCGGCAGACCGGCCGTCTCAGCGCTCGGCGGGTGAGGGACGCGCCGCCGGCCGTCGCTGGTCGAGCCCGGCCCGCAGGGTCGCCGTCGACCACACCCGGGACCGCAGCGCGATGCTCGGGATGAGGGGGCCCGGGGTCCGGGCCCGCAGGCAGCCCCGCCAGACGCCGGAGCCGTAGGCCAGGTCGTCCGCCACGTGCAGGGCGGCGTAGGGGAGCAGATCGAGCTCGCCGGGGTGGGCGATCCAGTCGGCGACGGCGGGGACCACCAGGGCGGCGGCGGCGGCGCGACGGGTCCGCCGGCTGAGGAGGGCCAGCGCCAGCGCCGGTGACCAGGCGCGCGTGAACCCGGACAGCGCGGGCAGGGCCGATCGGGCGGTGCCGCCGCCGGCGATGCTGGCGGCCACGGCCGACGGGTGCTCCACCAGCCCCTCGAGGCGGCGCGCCAGCACCGCCACGGCGACGGCCATGGTCCCGGCCGCCGGCAGCGGGCGCCGCGCCGCCAGCAGTCCCCACACCGCCGCCGTCCAGGCCGACGTGCGCACCGGGGCCAGGGCCCCCCGATGGCGGCGCGCCAGGGGTCCGGCGGTGGTGCCGTAGAAGGCGCGCCGCCCGAGCCAGGACCCGGCCGTGGCCGGTCCGGCATGGGCCACCGTCACCGAGGGGACGTAGTGGGTGTCCCAGCCCGCGTCGGCCAGGCGCCAGACCAGGTCGACGTCCTCCCCGCCCCGCAGGCCCGGGTCGAAGAACGAGGCCGCGGTCGCGCTGCGCCGGCACACGACGGCCGCGCTCGGCACATAGCCGATGGCGTTCTGGGCCCGGACCAGTCCGGCCGTCGTCCCACGGTCCAGCGAGGAGCGGACGGCGTCGTAGCGGGAGAGCCAGGTCGGGGGCTCCACCGCGGTCGGGACGATGCGCGGCGCCACGGCGGCCACCAGCGGATCGTCGAAGTATCCGAGCAGCGGGTCCAACCACCCCGGGGGGGGCAGGCAGTCCGAATCGACGAACGCGACCAGCGGCGAGGTGACCCGGGCCAGGCCGGCGTTGCGGGCGCCCGACGGGCCCACGTTGGTGGGGAGGGGGAGGAAGGAGGCGCCGCCCGCCTCGGCGATCGACCGGATCTCCGGCGCGTTGGACGACCCGTCGTCGACCACCACGCAGGCGAGGCCGGCCAGCGCGTGGAGGAGACGGCGCAACTCCACCGTGCGCTCGTGCACGGGGATCACCACGGTGACGTCCCCCGCGCCATGGGTCGCGGTGGTCGGCTCGGGGAGGCAGAGGCCGGCGGTCACCAGGCGCCGGGCCAGGAGCTGCCGGGCGCGGCCCTCGCCGATGGGCCGGCCGGTCTCCCAGCCGGCCACGAGCTGCCGGGCCCGGTCCGAGAGGCGGACGAGACGGAGGGGGCTGCCCCCCATGAGGACGCTCCCCCCGTCGAGCGGCGTCGTGGCGGGGACCATGGACAAAGAGAAGGTGGCCGGCAGGGGCGTGGTGGCGCGCTCGGGTGCGGGCGGGACCGGGGCCGGCCGGCATGCGTCATCCCAGCTCGGAGCGACCATCGGGCCATTGTGCCAGGGAAGGGTGGGCTCGCCGCGGGCGATAGGCTGGCCGTGACGTGGAGGAGCCCATGACGCTGGCCGAAGACCGAGTGACCGACCCCGAAGTGCCCGAGACCGACGCGCTCGACGAGGGCGACGTCGAGGACCTCCTGATCGAAGAGGTGTCGATCGACGGGATGTGCGGCGTCTATTGAGCGTGACCGAGGGGCCGGCGACGACCCCGGCGCCCGCCTTCGATCCCGCACGTGCCTGGCGGCTCCACCCCCAGGTGGCGCTGCGCGACGAGTCGTTCGGCGCGTTGGCGTACCACTACGGCACCCGGCGCCTCCTGTTCCTCAAGTCCCCCACCCTGGTCCAGCTGGTCTCGTCCCTCGAGGGGTTCGACAGTGCCGATGCCGCGCTCGCCGCGCTGGTCCCTGAGCCGGCGCGGCCGCGCTACCGCCGGGCCCTGGCCCGGTTGGCTTCCTCGGAGGTGATCGGTGTCGCCTGAGACCCTTCCCGACTCGACCCCGCTGCGGGAGCGCTTCACCCGCGGGCTGGAGGCACCGATCTGCCTGACCTGGGAGCTGACCTACGCCTGCAATCTGGCCTGCGTGCACTGCCTCAGCTCGTCGGGCCGGCGCGACCCGAGAGAGCTGTCGCCGGCGGAGGCCAGGGGGATCGTCGACGAGCTGGCCGCCATGAAGGTGTTCTACGTCAACATCGGGGGCGGCGAGCCCATGCTGCGCCCCGACTTCTTCGACCTGTTGGGGTACGCCGTCGCGCAGCGGGTCGGGGTGAAGTTCTCCACCAACGGGACGCGGTTGACGGCGGCCAAGGCGCGCCGCCTGGCCGCCATGGACTACGTGGACGTGCAGATCAGCCTGGACGGTGCCCTGGCCCCGACCAACGACGCCGTGCGGGGCGCCGGATCGTTCGCCGCGGCCCGCCAGGCCATGGAGCACCTGGCCGCGGCCGACTTCGGACCGTTCAAGATCAGCGTCGTGGTCACCCGGGAGAACGTCGGCCAGCTCGACCAGCTCTCCGACCTGGCCCAGGGCTACGGGGCCCAGCTGCGCCTCACCCGCTTCCGGCCCTCGGGCCGGGGCGCGCAGACCTGGGAGGCGCTGCACCCGACCGCCGCCCAGCAGCGCATGCTCTACCACTGGTTGTCGGAGCGGCCGGACGTGTTGACCGGCGACTCGTTCTTCCACCTCTCGGCGTTGGGCGAGCCGCTCGAGGGCCTGAACCTGTGCGGGGCGGGGCGGGTGGTCTGCCTGATCGATCCGGTGGGCGACGTGTACGCCTGCCCGTTCGTCATCGACGCCGAGTTCCTGGCCGGCAACGTGCGCCGCGACGGCGGGTTCGGCGCCGTGTGGCGCGACAGCGACCTGTTCCGGTCGCTGCGGGAGCCCCAGAGCGCCGGGGCCTGCGCCTCGTGCGGGTCCTACGATGCCTGCCGGGGCGGGTGCATGGCGGCGAAGTTCTTCACCGGGCTGCCGCTCGACGGGCCCGATCCCGAGTGCGTCTACGGCCACGGCGAGTCGGCCCTGGCGGCGCGCCCGGCCGGCGCGCGTCCCGTCCCGGCGCTCGGGCACTCCAAGGTCGGCGCCGGCGGCGTGCCCGTCCCGGTGCCCACCCCCGTCCGGTTCCGCGCCCCGGCGTCCGTCTAGCGCGGGTCGGGGGGCGCGGTGCTGCTCGAGCGGGCCACGTGGCCCGAGGTCGAGGCCGCCGGTCGCCGCCTGTTGGCCCTGCCCCTCGGCTCCCTCGAGCAGCACGGACCGCATCTGCCGCTCGACACCGACACCCGCATCGCCGCCGCCGTGGCCGCCGGGTTGGCCGCGCTCCGGCCCGAGGTGGTGGTGGCGCCCCCACTGGCTTACGGGGCCAGCGGGGAGCACGCCGCCTTCCCCGGGACGCTGTCGGTGGGCCACGTGGCCCTGAGCGGCCTGGTGGTCGAGCTGGTGCGCTCGGCCCGGGCCGCCTTCGCCGGCGTGATCGTGATCTCGGCGCACGGGGGCAACGGCGAGGCCCTGGCGCGGGTGCGCCACCGCTGCCGGGCCGACGGTGATGCCGTCTTGGTCTGGAGCGCGGCGACACCGGGCGGGGACGCGCACGCCGGGAGGACCGAGACCTCGCTCATGCTGGCCATCGACCGCGCCGTGGTGCGCTCCGACCTGGCCCAGGCCGGTTGCACCGAACCGCTGGCCACCCTCTTGCCCCGTCTGCGCGCCGAGGGGGTCCGGCCGGTATCGTCCAACGGCGTGCTGGGTGATCCCGACGGAGCGAGCGGGCCCGAAGGGCGCCGGCTGCTCCGGGCCCTGACGGCGGACCTCGCCGCCGCGGTGGCGGCGCGGTGGCCCCCGGCCGAGCCGGTCCCGTGAGCGGCGTCGCCGTGGTCACCGGGGCCGCCCGTGGCATCGGCGCGGCCACGGTGGACCGCCTGGTGGCCGACGACTGGCGGGTGGTGGCCGTCGACATCTGCGCCGACGACCCGGCGCTGGACTACGCGCTGGCCACGCCCGACGACCTGGGTGCCCTCGGGGAGCGCCACGGCGACCGGGTGCGCACCCAGATCGGTGACGTGCGCCGCCCCGAGGACATGGAGGCCGCGGTGCGCGCCGCCGTGGCGTCATTCGGCCACCTCGATGCCGCGGTGTCGGTGGCCGGCGTGCTCAGTGGCGGGGCCCCGCTGTGGGAGACCGGCGACGCCCAGTGGGACGCCCAGTTCGCCGTCAACGTGGGCGGTGTGCGCAACCTGGCCCGGGCGGCCGTCCCCGCCCTGCTGCAGGCCGCCGCGCCGCGCCGGGGCCGGGTGGTGGCGGTGGCCTCCCCGGCGGGCATGATCGGGCTCCGTCGCCTCAGCGGCTACAGCGCCTCGAAGCACGCGGTGATCGGTCTGGTCCGGGCGCTGGCGGCCGACCTGGCCGGGACCGGGATCACGGCCAACGCCGTGTGCCCGGGGTCGACCCGGGGTCGCATCCTCGACGCCTCGGCCGCCGTCTACGACCTCTCGTCGCCCGAGGAGTTCGCCGGGCAGCAGCTGGTGGAGCGATTGCTCGAACCCGACGAACCGGCCGCCATGATCGCCTGGCTGTGCCGGAGGGAGGCCAGCGGCGTGACCGGCGCGGTGCTGTCCGTCGACGGCGGCCTGACCACCTCGTAGGGAGCGGTGATCCGTGGCGCCCGGTTCGTCGGGTGCGGCGACTCCTCGCCCCACCGCCATGCCACGGCGCACGTCGAGGAGGAGCACCAGCCCCTGATCCAGTCGTTCCAGCCGGGCGAGGACACCATCTGGTGCTACGTCGACCGGGTGCTCGTGGCGCCGGCGGCGCTCAGCCGCTCTGACCGTAGGTGGTGGAGCGGTCCTCGGCCCGCGTGCCGCCCACGTCCCCGACGGCGCGCCGGAGGTCGTCGACCAAGAAGGGCACGGTGGCCGCGGTGCCGGCGTGCACCGTGGCGTGCAGCGAGTCGGGGCGCTGCTGACGGTCGAGATACCACCCGTCGGCCTGCAGGCGCTGGCCCACGGCGAAGATGTCGAGCGCGGCGGGATCGGCGGCACCGAACGCCAGCACGGTGGCCGGCGGGTCGCCCCGCACGGCCAGGCCGTCGATGGACTCGATGCCGGCGCGCAGGGCCCGCGCCGCGTCGTGGGCCGTGCGGGTGAGCTCGACGTACCCCTCGGTGCCGATGTGCATGAGCGCGGCCCAGGCGGCGGCGACGGGGCCGGCCGGGCGCGTCCCGGCCATGGCCGTCGAGGCGTAGAAGCCGCCGAGCCAGTCCGAGGTGGCGAACACCTGGTGGCGGGCCAGCTCGGCGTGGCGGTAGAGGATGACCGAGACGCCCTTGGCGGCGTAGCCGTACTTGTGGACGTCGGCCGACATGGAGGTCACCCCGGGCAGGCGGAAGTCGAACGGCTCGGCGAAGCGACCCAGTCGGGCCAGGAAGGGCAGCAGGAACCCACCCATGCAGGCGTCGACGTGGCAGAGCAGGCCGCGTCGTCGCGCCAGGTCGGCGATGTCGGCGATCGGGTCCACCACGCCCTGGGGGTAGGTGGGGGCGGACCCCACGACCATGATGGTGCGGTCCGTGCAGGCGTCGGCCATGGCGTCCACGTCGACGCGGAAGTCCGCCCCGACCGGCACCCTGGTCAACTCGACGTCGAAGTAGTCCGCCGCCTTGGTGAAGGCGGCGTGCGCGCTCTCGGCCGCCACCACCTGGGGGTGGGCGATGCCCCGGTCCTGGCGGGCGACGTCCCGGGCCGTCTTGACCGCCTGCAGCAGGCTCTCGGTCCCACCCGACGTCAGGTAGCCCTCCACGCCGCCGCCGCTGGCCGGGTCGTCGGCCCCCAGCAGGGTGGCGGTGTTGGCCACGATGTCGTGCTGCATGACGCCGATGCTGGGGAAGGCCAGCACGTTGAGGCCGTTCTCCGCGCTGTAGAGCGACAGCGCATCCTGCAGCAGCTCGTGGACGTCGTCGCCGGCCGAGTAGACCAGGCTGAAGACCCGACCGCCGCGCCAGTCCTGATCGCCCTCCTTCATCTGCAGCAGGCGCTGCATCACCTCCCCCCGCGGCAGGCCGCGCCGGGGCATCGGGGTGTGCGGCAAGGTGGCCACCGCCGCTATGCCATCAGGTTGTACAGGCCGGAGTCCCCCTGCAGGCCGACGCTGGGCCGCCCGTCCAGCCCCGCCACCGGCGTGCCGGCCGTGGTGACGCGCTGCATGTGCCGCCGCTCGTCGCCGTAGTCGTAGATGGCGTAGTGCTGGGTGGCCCGGTTGTCCCACACGGCGACGTCGCCCACCCGCCAGGTCCAGCGCACCGTGTTCTCGGGACGGGTGACGTAGGACTGCAGGATGCGGATGAGGTCCACCGACTCCGCCGCGTCGTGCCCCACCAGGCGATGGGCGAAGCCCCCCAGCAGGAGCGCCCGCTCGCCGGTCTCGGGGTGGCGGCGGACCACGGGATGCTCGGTCTCGAAGACCTCGGAGACGAAGGCGGCCAGGTTGGCCAGGCGCGCCTCGCCGATCTTGGCCCGCAGGGCCACCACGTCGGGCCGCCCGTAGTCGTGCCCGTTGGAGTGGACGGCCCGCAGGCCGTCCGCCAGCTGGCGCAGGTCGTCGGGCAGGTCGGCGTAGGCGGCGACCGTGTTGGCCCACAGCGTGTCGCCCCCCACCTCGGGGAGTGCCACGGCCCGCAGGACCGAGAACATCGGGGGTCGGTCCACGAAGGTGACGTCGGTGTGCCAGTGGTTGGCGGCGCCACCGGCCAGCGAATCGAGGTCCAAGATGAGCTCCTGGCCGTCCACCACGGGCAGCGTGGGGTGCCCCTGGGTCAGCGGGCCCAGCCGCCGGGCGAAGGCTATCTGCTCCCGGGCGCTCAGGTCCTGGGCCCGGACGAAGACGACCCGGTGGGCCAGGAGGGCGGCCCGGACGCCGGCGATCTGCTCGTCGGTGGCCCGGCGCAGCGAGACGTCGGAGAGCTCGGCGCCGATGCGACCGCTCAGGCGGCGCACGGCCACGGTCGTGGCGGCGTCGATGGCCATGGCTCCCTCCCGGTCCTCGTGCGTCGATTCGGGCGCTCCGGTGCACGGCGAGCCTACCGGGCCGCCGGTCGGCGGCCTCCCCCCGGGCGTCGCCGGCCTGGCGCGGGGACCGGGCCGGGGCGGCTCAGGTGGTCCAGATCAGTGACTGCGGCTCGGTGTAGGCCAGCAGCCCGAAGTCCCCGCCGTCGCGCCCGATCCCGCTCATCTTGAAGCCACCGAACGGCGCGTCGTGGTTGCGCTGGGCCGTGTTGATGCCCACGTGCCCCGCCTGCAGCCGCTTGGCCGCCTGGAGGGCGCGGGCGGCGTCCTTCGAGAAGACGTAGTCGTACAGCCCGAACTCGGTGTCGTTGGCGATGGCGATGCCCTCCTCGTCGTCGTCGAAGGGGATCAGGGTGATGACCGGTCCGAAGATCTCCTCGCGGGCCACCCGCATGGCGTTGTCCCCGGTGATGAGGGTGGGGGCGACATAGAACCCCACGGGCAGGTCGGCCGGTCGCTCGCCCCCGAGGACGACCTCGCCGCCGTCCGCGGCCGCCGTGGCGACGTGGGCCTCGATCCGCCCGCGCTGGGCCGCCGAGATCACCGGGCCGATGATGGTGTCGGTGTCGGTCGGGTCGCCCACCTTGAGGTGCCCGGCCATCTGCACCAGCCCGTCGCGGATCGGCTCGAAGAGGCTGCGGTGCACCACGGCCCGGGTGGGGGCCGTGCAGATCTGGCCCGAATGGAACGTCCAGGTCGATCCGATGCAGCCGATGGCCGCCTTGACGTCGGCGTCGTCGAGGACCACGCAGGCCCCCTTGCCCCCGAGCTCGAGGAGGAGCCGCTTCATGCCCCGGCCGGCCCGCTCGGCGATGGTGACGCCGACCTGGGTGGAACCGGTGAAGCTGATGCAGTCGACGTCGCCCGAGTCCACCAGCGCGGCCGACGCCGCGGGCCCGTTGCCGTTGACCAGGTTGACCACGCCGGGGGGGAACCCGACCTCGTCGAGGATGCGCACCAACTCCACGATGGCCAGGGGGTCCTGGGGTGCCGGCTTGACCACCACCGTGTTGCCGGCGGCCAGCGCCGGGGCCACCTTCCCGGCCATGTTGACCATGGGGAAGTTGTACGACGTGATGCAGGCCACCACGCCCACCGGCTGCCGGTTGACCATGCCGCCGATGATGCCGCCGGGGGCCAGGGGCGTGGCCTGGGCCGATTGCGGCAGCAGTGGGGTCTGGAGCACCGGACGGGGGTCACGCGAGTAGCGCTCGAAGCGGTCGGCGGCCACCGGGACCTGCATGCGCGAGCCCACGGTCGCCGTGGCGCCGGTCTCGGCGATCACCAGGGGCAGCAGCTCGGCCGCCCGGGCCCGGATGGCCCGCGCCGCGGCCCGCATGAGCTCGCTCCGCTCCTCGACCGGCAGGGCCGCCCATGCCGGCTGGGCCTCCTGGGCCGCCGCCGCGGCGGCCTCGGCGTCCGCTGCCCCCGCATCGGGGGCCTGCCCCACCACCTCCTCGGTGGCCGGGTTGATGACGTCGTAGGTGCCCTCCGAGGCATCGACCCACTTGCCCCCGATGAGGAGTTGCGATTCGTGACGGCTGCTCTGCTCGGCCATGTGTGCTCCCTGTCGGCGGCGCCAGATGATCTGACGGCGCGTCACATTGTGATCCGCACGATGGCGCGGCGCCAAAGCGCCTGCGCCCGGGCCCCGAGCTGCGCCGGGTTGGCTCGCCCCCGCCCCGAGGGCGAGACTGGGCGGCGTGACCACCGAGACCGTCCCCGCCGGGACCGAGGGGTTCCTCGTCCCCCCGGGGGACGAGGAGTCGGCGGGGTTCTGGGAAGGCACCGAACTCGGGGAGTTGCGCATGGAAGCCTGCGGGAGCTGCGGCGCCTGGCGCTTCCCGCCCCGGGTCATGTGCCCGCAGTGCCAGTCGACCGAGCGGGAGTGGCGGGCGGTCTCGGGGCGGGGGACCATCTGGTCGTTCGTGGTGGCGCATCCGCCGTTGCTGCCGGCCTACACCCCGTTCGCCCCCTATCCCGTCGTCACGGTGGCGCTCGAGGAGGACCCGTGCCTGCGCCTGGTGGGCAATCTGGTCAGCGGCCCCACGGGTGCCATCAACGAGATCGATCCCTCCACCATCGTCATCGGCGAGCCGGTGCGCGTGGTCTTCACCCCCCGGCGCCGGCCCGACGGCGGCGTGGTGCACCTCCCGGCCTGGGTCCGCCCCGCCGGGTCGTGAGCCCGGGGCCGCCGTGAGCCAATAGGGGTCGCAAGTCGCGCCGTTTCCTGCGATTCTGTATGTATGGGAGAACGGCGCAAGCGAGCCAAGGCGGCCGCCGAAGCTTCCGCCGCGGGCGCCGCGAGCGCCGCGACGTCGGCCGGGGGGCCGTCCCCGCACGCCATGTCGTTGGCGGTGGGCAGCTCCATTTTGGGCAGTGCCGACGTGTCCCGGGCCCGGGAGCGCCGCCGACGCATCCGGTTGCGGCGGGTCCTGGCGGTGCTCGACCTGACGCTCGGGTGGGTGGCCATCCGCGTCGTCATGGGCCGGCCGATCATCCCGTCGGTGCACGTGCCCGCCTTCGTGGGGACCATGTCGCCGGTGCTGATCCTGATCCTGCTGCTCGGCGTGGTCATGATCGGGCCGTTCCTCGGTGCCGGGCGCTCCCCCCACACGCTGATCCGGCCGGGCGAGACCACGGTCGGCCTCGACGACGTGGTGGGTATCGACGCCATCAAGGCCGAGGTCGTGCGCTCGGTCAACCTGTTCCTGGCCCACGAGACCTTCCGCGACACCATGGGCGGCTCGGCCCGGAAGGGCGTGCTCTTCGAGGGCCCCCCGGGGACCGGCAAGACGTTCGTGGCCAAGGCGATGGCCAAGGATGCCCAGGTGCCCTTCCTCTTCGTGTCGGCCTCGGCCTTCCAGTCCATGTTCTACGGACAGACCAACCGCAAGATCCGGTCCTACTTCAAGCAGCTGCGCCGCTACGCCCGCACCGAGGGTGGCGCCATCGGCTTCATCGAGGAGATCGACGCCATCGGCTCGTCCCGCCGCGGCATGGGCGGCGGCAGCGAGGGCGTCAGCGGCGTGGTCAACGAGCTCCTGGTGCAGCTGCAGTCCTTCGACAGCCCGACCCGGGGGCAGCGGTTGAGCAGTCTGTGGATCGACGTCATCAACCGCTACCTGCCGGACGAGTGGAAGATGAAGAAGCCGGCGGTGGTCCCGGCCAACGTGCTGGTGGTCGGCGCCACCAACCGCAAGGACGATCTTGATCCCGCCCTCATCCGGCCCGGACGCTTCGACCGCTCCATCTTCTTCGGGCTGCCCGGGCGGCAGGCCCGGGCGGAGATCGTGGCCTACTACCTGGGCAAGAAGGCGCACGCCGACGAGCTCGATGCCCATGGCGCCGCCGACAGCGTGGCCGGGATGACATTCGGGTACTCACCGGCTTCGCTGGAGCGCCTGATGGACGAGGCCCTCGTCATCGCCCTGACCCACGGTCGCTCGGCCATGACCATGGCCGACGTGGCCGAGGCCAAGATGCTGGTGGAGCTGGGCGTCACCGACGCCGCCGTCTACACGCCCGAGGAGAGGGTGCGGGTGGCCACCCACGAGGCCGGCCACGCCACCGTGGCCTACTTCGTCGGCCAGAGCCGCCAGCTCGACGTCCTCTCCATCGTCAAGCGACGTGACTCCCTGGGCCTGCTCCAGCACTCCGACACCGAGGAGCGCTTCACTCAGAGCAGCGAGGAGCTCCACGCGCTGCTCCAGATCTGCATGGGCGGGTTGGTGGCCGAAGAGCAGTGGTTCGCGCACATCTCCACCGGCCCGGCCAGCGATCTGGCCTCGGCCACCACCATCGGCGCGCAGATGATCGGCGCGTGCGGCATGGGGGACTCGCTGATCTCGGTGGCGGCGGCCGGCGAGGGGCTCCTGAGCGGCGGGCTGGTCGACAAGGTGCTGGGCGACGCCGACGCCCGGGCCGAGCTCGACGCGCTGCTGACTTCCTCCCGCGAGGCGGCCCGGCGGATCGTGGCGGCGCACCGCGAGGTGGTCGAGGCCCTGCGCGACGCCCTCCTCGACCGCGACGAGCTGGTGGGCACGGAGATCACCGGCGTCATCGAGGCCCGGCTGGCCCAGGTCGCCGAGCGGCACTGACGCCGAGCGGCACTGACGCCGGCGGGTCCCAGTGCCGGCGGGTCCCAGTGCCGGCGGGTCCCAGTGTCGGCGGGTCCTAGCGCCGGGGCCCACCGCGGCCCCCCAGCACCTCGAGCACCCACCGGCCCAGCCGCCCGGGCGGCCGGGCCCGCTGGGCCGCCCTGGCCTCCGCCTCGTGGTCGCTGGTCAAGGGACCGCCCAGCCGCCAGTACCGACCGGCGCGGGGAGGCCGCACGTAGTGGGGCACCGGCGGGAGCGGGCGCTTGGGCTTTCGCGGCCGCTTGCCGGACGAGGCCACGGTGCCGTCCGACTCAGGCCGGCACCTGGTCGTCCAGGTGCGCCGTGTCGTTGTAGCCGCGGACGATCCAGCGGTCGGGGGCGACGATCAGCCGGGAGATGGCGGTGTTGTCGGAGTTGATGAAGGCGAAGGGGCGGGCGCCGCTGGCCTGGGCCAGGATCTCGCCGATGGCGGCGGCGTGGCAGAACACGGCGACGGTGGCGCCCACATGGGCGGCGGCGATGCGGGTGACGGCGCGCCGCAGCCGTCCGCCGAAGACCTCGGCGGGCTCGGCCCCGGGGATGGCCGCCCAGCTCTCCTCGGCGAAGATCCGCTGCACCACGGGATCGCGGTCGGCCACCTTCTGGCGCAGCAGGCCGCCCTCCCACTCCCCGAGGAAGACCTCGCGCAGGTCGGGGTCGACCACGGGTCGGAGCCCGGTGTGCCGGGCCAGGGGCTCGGCCGTCTCGGCCGTCCGGCGCAGCGAGCTGACGTAGAGGGCGGCGAACGACCGTCCGGCCAGGCGGGCCCCGACCCGTGCCGCCTGGGACCGCCCGGCCGGGGAGAGCGGCGGGTCCCCCTGCCCCTCGAGGAGCTCGTGCCGCGTCCCCTCGATGGCGTCGGCCGACGCCCCGTGACGGATCAGCAGCAGCTCGGTCGAGCCGGGTGGACCCTGGTAGGGCTCTTGGCGGAATTGCCGGGGCGCGGGCATGCCGGCCGAGTGTACGGACTCAGCGCAGCTCGGAGGGCGGCTCGTCGACCACGTCGTCGTCGACCACCTCGGCGTCGATGATGGTCGGATCGTGGCGCGGGTCGTCGGCCCGGGCGGCCCGGGACGGACCTCCGGTGCCGGCGCCGCCTGGGCCGAACCCGCCGGGGCCGAAGCCGCCGAGGTCGCCCAGGGCACCGAAGAAGTTCCCCGCCCCCATCGGTCCCGTCCCGAAGGTGACCTGCACGCGCCGTCCGGCCTCGGGGCCTAGCGCGTCCCAGTACGGGGCGGCCCGCCCGTGCACCACAGAGGCCTGCACGCCCAGGGTGAGTGCCACGTAGAGCAAGAAGCTCGAGGTGGCCAGGCCGGCGGCGCCGAGGTGGGCGGCGCCGAACCCGCTGGTGAGGTGCAGGGCGAAGGAGAGGACCCACAGGGCCATGGTCAGCCAGGTGCCCTGGCGGACGACCCAGTTGTTGCTCGGCCAGATCCGCACGGTCAGGGCCCGCACGAAACCGAGCAGGCCGGCCCCCACCACCGTGGCGGCGATGACCAGCCAGAAGGCGCCCGCCGAGACGTGGTGCCCGTCGCCGTAGTCGAGGATCTCGATCAGGCCGATGATGCCCAACAGGACGGGTAGCCGCAGGTGCAGGACGCGGGGGACGGGTCGGATCCGCCTCTGGCGGTACAGGACCAGGGCGGCGATCACCACGTCGAAGGCGATGGACAGGAACATCGCCCTACAGCCTAGGGCCGGGGCCCCCGGCGCCGGTCCGCGTCAGCCCGCCAGGAGGGGCCCCACCTCGGTCCCGAAGGCGGCGGTCTGCTCGCAGTACTCCTCCACGCTGCCGGCCACGAAGCGGACCTGCAGGTGGTTGACCCCCATGGCGACCAGCTCGCGCAGGGACGACGCCACCTCCTCGGCGCCGCCCTGGAGCACGTGCCCGGGGAGCCGGCGGTCGTGGGCCCCGCCGGTCAGGTGGATCGGCTCGGCGATGGTGCCGATGTCGACCGGCGCACCGCCGCGGAGCTCCTCGCGCAGCCGGCGCAGCCGGGCGATCTGCCCGGGGAGGTCGCGCCGCCGCGTGCCCTGGGGCAGCCAGCCGTCGCCGAGGGCGGCGGTGCGACGGATGGCCGCCGGCGACGAGCCCCCGATCCAGATGGGCGGCCGGGGCTGGCGCACCGGCCGCGGGGCCACGCCCAGGCCCGAGGCGGGGAAGCGCGGCCCGGGGAGCTCCGGGAACTCGTCGGTGAAGGCCAGGGCCAGCGCCGCCACGGCCTCGTCGGTGTGGCGGCCCCGCTCGGAGAACCCGCCGGTCAGCAGCTCGTACTCCTCGGGCACGTGCCCGGCGCCCACGCCGACGATCAGGCGCCCGCCCGAGAGTCGGTCCAGCGTCGACAATTCCTTGGCGGCCCGCAGCGGGTGGCGCTGGGCCAGTATCAGCACGTGCGAGAGCAGGTGGGTGCGCCGGGTCAGCCCGGCCAACCAGCCCAGCGTGGCCGTGGTGTCGTACCACACGGTGCCCATGGCGTCGGCCAGGCGGGCCGGGATGGCGGTGTGGTCGCACACGCCGAGGTAGAAGTAGCCCGCCTCGTCGGCCACCCGGGCGATGCGGCCCATGTCCTCGACGCCGGCCTCCTTCTCCCAGTCGGCCACGTAGAGGGTGGACTGGGACTGGATCGGCAGCTGCATGCCGTAGACCACCCGACCCTCGGGCACGGTGCGGACAACGTCGGACGGCGGCGGGGTGGGGTCAGTCATGGCGGGTTCCTCCGTGGGCTCGTTCGGCTCGTTCGCCTCGTTCGGCCCGGTCGGCCCGGTCGGCTCCGTCGGCCCAACCGGCCCCGTTTCCCCCGTTCGCTACGTTGGCGCCGTTGGCGCCGGTGGGGCCGGGCTCGGCCAGGGCGCACAGCCCGAGGGAGATCTGCGCCGGCGTGCCGAAGGTGGTGGCCAGCACCCGCGACCGCTTGAGGTGCAGGTGCAGGGGGACCTCCCAGGTGAACCCCATGCCGCCGTGGACCTGGATGGCGGCCCGGGCGTTGGCCAGGGCGGCCTCGTCGGCCATGAGCTTGGCCCCCAGCACGGCGCGGGCCAGCGTGTCCTCGGGGGAGCGGCCGGCGCGCGCCGCCTCCTGGCCCACCACGTCGGGCTGGTCGGCCAGGCAGGCGGCCGCCCGCACCGCGCTGCGGGCCACCTCGGCCCGCACCAGCATGTCGGCGCAGATGTGCTTGACGGCCTGGAAGCTGCCGATGGGTTGGCCGAACTGCCGGCGCTCCTTGGCGTAGGCCACGGCCAGATCGAGGGTGGCCCCGGCGTGGCCCACCTGGAGCGCCGCGGTGAGGAGGGCCCCGTCGCGGCCGAGCCGGACGCCCTGGTCGACCAGGGGCTCCCCGGCGGGCAGCGAGGCCAGGTGCCACAGCGGGGTGAGCGGGCACAGCGGCGCGGCGATCCGCCGACCCTCGGACGCGGCGGGGGCGGGGGCGATGAGCCGGGCGGTCGAACCGTGCTCGGGGCCGTTCAGCACGAGCAGGGCCGCCAGCGACGCCAGGTGTTCGATCAGCACCGGGCCCTGGCGCGTGCTGTGCACGCCCACCCGGACCCGACCGGCCGCCGCCCCGTCCACCAGGCCCGCGCCGGCGGCCAGGAAGGTGCCGACCAGCGGCCCGGGGATGAGGGCGCGGCCCAGCTCCTCGAAGACGACGACGGCATCGGCCATGCCCAGGCCGACCCCCACGGGCTCGGGCACGGTCAGGGCGAAGACGCCGGTGTCGGCCAACAGTTGCCAGCCCTCGGCGTCGATGGCGACCTCGGCGCCCTCGGCCGCCCGCACCCGTTCGAGGGGGAGCCGGCCCGCCACCAGGGACCGGATGCCCTCGGCCAGGGCCCGCTGCTGGTCGGACAGGCGGAGGTCCATCAGCGGACCCTGGGGAGGCCGAGGATGCGCTCGGCCACGATGTTGCGCTGCACCTGCGAGGTCCCGGCGGCGATGGTCAGCGAGATGGACTTGAACCAGGCCGCCAGCTGCGCGTCGTTGCCCAGCGCGACGCCGTCGGGGCCGCGCAGCGGGTCGCCGCTCAGCCCGGCCCGGTCGAGCACCTCCATGGCCAGATCGCTCAGCGCCTGGGCGTGCTCGGTGTAGGACAGCTTGAACACCGAGCCGCCGATCCCGGGCACCCCGGTCTGGACCGCCTCCGAGACGTTGGCCTTGGTCAGCGCCCACAGCGCGTCGAAGGCGGCCACCAGGTGGCCGAGGCGGACGGCCAGGGCCTGGTCGCCGGCCAGCCCGAGGCGGCGGGCCAGCTGCTGGAGGGCCCGGAGCAGGCGCATCGACTCGAGGAGCTCGCCCACGAACGCCGTGCCCCGCTCGAAGGAGAGGGTGACCATGGTGACCCGCCAGCCGTCGTTCTCCTCCCCGACCCGGTTGGCCACGGGGATGCGCACCTCGTTGAGGAAGAGCTCGGCGAACTCGGTGGAGCCGGCGATGGTGCGCAGGGGCCGGATCTCGAGTCCGGGCGCGTGCATGGGCAGGATGAGCCAGGTGATGCCCCGGTGGCCGTCGCCGCCGGTGCGGACCAGGAGCTCGCAGTGGTCCGCCACCTCGGCGTGCGAGGTCCAGATCTTCGAGCCGGTCACCACGTACTCGTCCCCGTCCCGGGTGGCCCGGGTGCGCAGCGAGGCCAGGTCGCTGCCGGCGTCGGGCTCGCTGAAGCCCTGGCACCACACCTCGTCACCGCGCAGGATGGCGGGCAGGTAGCGCTCCTTCTGGGCGGGGCTGCCCTCGGCGATGATGGTGGGCCCGGCGTGGAGCAGGCCCACGAAGTTCACCCCGACATAGGGTGCGCCGGCCCGCTCGCACTCCTCCTTGTAGATCAGCTGCTCCACCGGCGAGGCGCCCCGGCCGCCGCCCTCGACCGGCCAGTCCACCCCGGCGTAGCCGGCGTCGAACTGCAGGCGCTGCCACCGGGCGTCGAAGGCCCGGCGGGCGGGCCAGTCCTCCGCCGCCGGCGGCGCCGGCAGCGTGGGCAGGGTGGCCCCCAGCCAGGCGCGCAGCGCGTCGCGGAACTGCTCCTCGGCCGCGGTGTAGCGAAGGTCCACGTGGTGCGCCCCGACCCGACGGGATCAGGCCGGGAGGTCGAGGCCGAACAGTTTGATGGCGTTGCCCCGCACGATCTTGCGCCGCTGGTCGTCGCTCAGGTCGGCCATCTGCTCCTCGGCGATCTCGCGGGTCCGGGGCCAGGTGGAGTCCGAGTGCGGGTAGTCGGACTCGTAGGTGATGTTGTCCACGCCGATCTCGTCGACGGACTTCAACCCGTGGGCGTCGTCGAAGAAGCAGCCCCACACGTGGTCGGCGAAGTAGCTGCTCGGCTTCTCCGGCACGATGTCGGCCACGCCGCCCCAGCCCCGGTTGTCCTCCCAGACCCGGTCGGCCCGCTCGAGGATGTAGGGGATCCAGCCGATCTGCCCCTCCGAGTACGCCACCTTGAGGTCGGGGAAGCGCACGAAGACGCCGCTGAAGAGGAAGTCCACCAGCGAGAAGGTGGCGTTGGTGTGGGTCAGGGTCGAGCCCACGGCGGGCGGCGCGTCGGCCGACGTCGAGGGCATCTTGGAGGAGGAGCCGATGTGCATGTTGACCACGGTCCCGGTCTCGGCACAGGCCCCGAAGAAGGGGTCCCAGTAGTGGGCCGGGTCGTGCACGCTGGGCAGCCCGAGGAACGGCGGGATCTCGCTGAAGCAGACGGCCCGCACGCCCCGCGCCGCGTTGCGCCGGACCTCGGCGGCGGCCAGGCCGGCGTCCCACAGCGGGATCAGGCAGAGCGGGATCAGGCGGCCGCCGCTGTCACCGCACCACTCGTCGACCATCCAGTCGTTGTAGGCCTGCACGCACAGGAGGCCGAGCTCCTTGTCCTCGGCCTCGGTGAAGGTCTGGCCGCAGAAGCGGGGGAAGGTGGGGAAGCACAGCGCGGCCTCGACGTGGTTGGTGTCCATGTCCTCGAGCCGGGGCTTGACCTCGAAGGACCCCGGGCGCATGTCCTCGTAGGTCACGCCCCGCATGGTCACCTCGTCGCGCGGGAACCCCACGGCCGAGTCGAGGCGCAGCAGGGGGCGCTTGAGCTTCTCGTAGTACCACCAGTCGGTGGGGATGCCCTCGGCCCCCGGCTTGACCGTCAGCTTGCCGCCCACGAAGGTGATCTCGCCCATGGGGGCGCGCACGATGCGGGGCCCGACCTCGGCGTACTTGGAGGGGAGGCGGTCCTGCCAGAGGTTGGGCGGCTCGACCACATGGTCGTCCACCGAGATGATCATCGGCAGGGGTTCGGGCATGGTGATCGAGCGTAGTCCGACCGGGCGGAGGGTCAGTAGTGCATGGCCACGCCACCGTTGGGGCTGAGCAGCTGCCCGGTGACGAAGCTCGAGGCGTCCGACGCCAGGTAGAGCACGCAGTAGGCGATGTCCGGGGTCGCCCCCACCCGGCGCAGCGGGGCGAACTTGGCCATGGGGGCCAGCACGGCGGCCTTGGCCGCCTCGTCGACGGTCCCGTCGGCCGCGGTGTAGTAGCGGGCGGTCATGTTGGTGGGGACGAACCCCGGCGCGATGGTGTTGACCCGCACGCCGCGCGGGCCTACCTCGACCGCCATGGACTGGGTCAGCTGGGCCACGCCGGCCTTGCAGATGGCGTAGGGCCCGATGCCCGGCGAGGGGGCCAGCACGGCGGCCGAGGCCATGTTGATGATGCTGCCCGCGCCCTGCTCCACCATCACCCTCCCGGCGGCCTGGCATCCGTAGAGCACACCCTTGAGGTTCACCGCCAGGATGCGGTCGAACGCGTCGGGGTCCAGGTCGATGATGGAGCTGTCGATCATGATCCCGGCGATGTTGCACATGACGTGGAGGCCGCCCTGCGCCGCCACGATGCCGTCGACCAGGCCCCCCAGCGCGCCACGTTCGGCCACGTCGATCTGCGCCACCTCGGCCGATCCGCCCGCGCCCACGATGCCCGAGGCGGTCTCCTCGGCCCGGGTCAGGTCGGCGTCGGCGCAGACGACGGTGGCCCCGGCGGCGGCCAGCACCTCGGCCGAGGTGCGCCCGATGCCCCCGCCGGCCCCGGTGACCAGGGCCACGCGCCCGGACAGGTCGAAGGCGTCACGCACACTCCGGGCGGTCTCCACGGGCGCACCTTAGTGATCCCGGGCGCCCGGGTCTCGTGCCCCGGCGTCAGGCGCTGATGCCCTCCACCGCCAGCAGCGTCCGCTTCATGCGCAGGCCGCCCCCGTAGCCGCCGATCCCGCTGCTGGCCACCACGCGGTGGCACGGCACGATGATCGGGATGGGGTTCTTGCCGTTGGCCTGGCCCACCGCCCGCGGCCCCTTGGGCCGGCCGACCCGGCGGGCCAACTCGCCGTAGCTGATTGTCTCGCCGTAGGGGATCCGCGAGAGCTCGCGCCACACCTCCTGCTGGAAGGCGGTGCCGTCGAGCTCCAGGGGGACGTCGAAGCGGGTCCGTGCCCCGGCGAAGTACTCGTCGAGCTGGGTGGCGGTGTCCCGCAGCACCGGCGGGGGGCGGTGCCCGTTCCCGTTACGGTTCTCGCTGCGGCCCCCGTCGGCCCGGCGCGCCTTGGAGGGCGACGGGAGCCAGATGCCGACGAGGACGTCGCCGTCGCTCTCGAGGACGAGCCGGCCGACGGGCGTGTCCACCGGCAGGGTGGACGTGGGTCTGGGGGCTGGGGTGCTCATGCGGCGTGCCTTCCTTTCGACGGGGACTGCGTGCTCGGCGTGGGCGTCCGTGCCGCGGGCAGCGACCACAGGTGCGCCATGGCGTAGCTGCGCCAGGGCCGCCACGCCTCGGTGAGCCGGGCCAGGGCGGCCCGGTCGTCGGGGAGACCCAGCGCCCGGACGGCGCGGAGGATGCCGAGGTCGGTCGGCATGAAGGCGTCGGGGTCGCGCAGCGCCCGCATGGCCACGTACTCGGCCGTCCACGGGCCGATGCCGGGCAGCGCCACCAGGCGGGAGCGGAGCTCGGTGGGATCCGCACCCGGATCGATCACCACGCGACCGCCCTCCACCGCCCCGGCCAGCGCCACGACGGCGCGGCGGCGACTCTCGGGCATGGAGAAGGCGCCGGGCTCCCGCTCGGCCAGCGCGACCAGCGCGGCCGGGGTGGGGAACAGGTGGGTGACGCCGTGGCCGGCCTCGGGGAGCGGGTCACCGGCCGCCCGGACGAGCCGGGCGGCCACGGTGCGGGCGCCCGGGACCGAGACCTGCTGGCCGATCACGGCCCGCACGGCCAGCTCGAAGCCGTCCGCCGCCCCGGGCACCCGTCGGCCCGGGTCTCCGGTGACCAGCGGCCCCAGCACCCGGTCGGGGCCCAGGGCCTCGAGGACGGCGACCGGGTCGGCGTCGAGGTCGAGCAATTGGCGGCAGCGCGAGACGGCGGTGGTCAGGTCGCGCAGATCGGAGAGGTGGAGCTCGGCCTCCACGAAGACGGGGCCGTCGCCTTCGCCCCGGTCAGGGTCGGCGCTCAGGGCGACGACCCCGGGCCCGTGGGGGAGGCGCAGGCTCCGGCGGTAGGTGGCGCCGTCGAGCACCTCGAGGCCGGGCACGGCCCGGGTCCCGAGGAACGCCAGGACCGATCCGGCGCTCAGGGGGCGCCGGCCCGGGAGGCGCAGGCGGATGCCCTGGGTGGTGCCGTCGGTGCGGCTGCGAGCCGCCCGTTGGGAGGTGCGGGCCCGCAGGCCGCTCGGGGTGTTGGCGAAGATCTGCCGGACCGTGTCGTTGCACTGGCGGACACTGGAGAAGCCGGCCGCGAAGGCGATGTGCGCGATGGGGAGGCTCGTCGTCTCCAACAGGATGCGGGCCGTCTGGCTCCGCTGGGCCCGGGCGATGGCCAGGGGTCCGGTGCCGATCTCGGCCGTGACCAGCCGGTTGAGCTGGCGCACGCTGTAGCCCAGGCTGCGGGCCAGGCCCTCGACGCCCTCCCGGTCGACGACGCCGTCCCGGATGAGGCGCATGGCGCGGGCCACCACGTCCGCCCGCAGGTTCCACTCCGGGGAGCCCGGGGTGGCGTCGGGGCGGCAGCGCAGGCAGGCGCGGAACCCCGCCTGCTGGGCCCCCGCCGCCGAGGCGTAGAAGCGCACGTTCTCCCGCTTGGGGGTCCGGGCCGGGCAGCTGGGCCGGCAGTAGATCCCGGTGGAGGTCACTCCGATGAAGAACCAGCCGTCGAAGCGGGCGTCCTTGCTCTGTGCCGCCTGGTAGCAGCGGTCCGGGTCTTCGATCACCGGACCATGGTGGCATGCCGCCGGCCCCATTACTGGCGGGAATCGGACAGGGCCATGGCGGGCCGGTCCGCGGGCCGCGGCGCCGCGCCGAGGACCGTCCGGCGGCGCTCGACGGCCGCTATCGGCGGCGCCCGGACGCCCGCACGGCGGCCAGGACCAGCTGGCGGTGCGTGGGTGCGTCGCCCCAGGCCCGGGACAGGGCCCACGTGCGCTTCATGAAGAAGTGGAGGTCGCACTCCCAGGTGTACCCGATGGCGCCGTGCACCTGGAGGGCCACCCGGGCGGCCCGGTCGGCGGCGTCCGAGGCCATGGCCTTGGCCATGGAGGCGTCGTGGGACACCGTGGGCTGGGCCGTGGCCAGGGACCAGGCGGCGCGGTAGGTGGCCGGGCGGGCGAACTCCAGCTGGACCCGGGCGTCGGCCAGCAGGTGCTTGACGGCCTGGAAGCTGCCGATGGGCCGGCCGAACTGGCGGCGCTCCTTCGCGTAGTCCGCCGCCATGGTGATCATGCGGTCGGCCAGGCCGATGAGCAGCGCCGCCGAGCCCGCCGCCGCCCGGTCGGCCATGAGCTGGACGATGGCGTCGGCGGTCACCCCGTAGGCCAGCAGGGTGTCCCCCGAGAGCGGCCAGTGCACCGTCGCCAGGTCCCGGGTGGTATCGAGGGCGGGCGTGGGCTGGCGCGTGCAGAGGGCGGCGGGGACGGCGTGCACCTGCCAACCGGAGTCGGCGTCGCGGCAGGCCAGGACCAGCACGTCCGCTCCCGCCGCACCCGTGACCCGCGGCGTGTGCAACGTCCCGTCGGCCGACGCGGTGGTGGGGGAGCGCAGGCCGCCGGGGCCCACGTCGATGCCGCCGACGGCCACGGTGGCGTCGCGCTGGACCACGGCCGCCAGCGCGTCGGCCGCCGGCGCGGCGGGCAGCAAGGTGGCCAGCACGGACGCGGCCAGGCCCGCCGTCTCGAGCAGGGGTTCGGGCAGGGCGGCCCAGCCGGCCTCTTCGAGGACGCCGACCAGGTCGACGTCGCTCAGGCCGAGTCCCTGGGCGGACGCGGGCACCAGCAGGGCCGGTGCGCCCAGCCGAGCCAGCACCCCCCAACGCCGCTCGGCCTGCGCCCGGCGCTCGGCCGGCGGGGCGGCGTCGAAGGCGCGCAGGGCGGCGACCGGGCATTCCTTGTCCAGGACCGAGCGCACGGCCCGGCGCAGCTCGACCTGCTCGTCGGAGAAGGCGAAGTGCACGCTCAGCCCCGGGGCAGTCCGAGCAGGCGCTCGGCCACCACGTTGCGCTGGATCTCGTTGGTGCCGGCGTAGATCGGGCCGGCCAGGGCGAAGAGGTAGCCGTCCAGCCAGGGCCCGGGTGCGCCCGACTCCAGCAGCTCGGCCTCGGGGCCCAGCAGCTCGAGGGCGGCCTGGTGGATGGCCAGGTCCGTCTCGGACCAGAAGATCTTGTTGCAGCTGGCCTCGGGCCCCACCGCCTGTCCCCGGCTCACCCGGGTGGCCGTCCAGTAGGTGTGCAGCCGGTAGGCCTCGGCGTCCATGTGGGCCCGGGCGACGGCGTCGGCGGACCGGGCCGAGCCGCCGCGCTGGTCCAGGAGCTCCACCAGTCGAGCGGCCGCCTCGGTGTAGCGGGCCGGGCTGCGCAGGCTGAGCCCGCGCTCGCTGCCGGCCGTCGACATGGCCACCGACCACCCCTGGCCCTCGCCCCCCAGGACCTGGGAATCGGGCACCTCGACGTCGTCGAAGAAGATCTCGGCGAAGCCGGTCTCCCCGTCGATCTGGGGGATGGGCCGGACGGTGACACCGGGCGAGCCCAGGTCGATGAGGAAGTAGGTCAAGCCCCGGTGTCGCTCGGCCTCGGGGTCGGTGCGGAAGATGCCGAAGCACCACGGCGCGAAGGCGCCGCGGCTGGCCCAGGTCTTCTGCCCGGAGAGGAGCCAGCCCCCACCCTCCCCGGCGCGGACCGCCCGGGAGCGGATGCCGGCCAGGTCGCTCCCGGCGTCGGGCTCGGACCAGCCCTGGCACCACACCTCCTCCCCCGAGGCCATGGGCGGCAGGAAGCGCGCCTTCTGCTCCGCCGTGCCGTACTCGAGCAGGGTGGGGCCCAGCAGGAAGATGCCGTTCTGACCCACCCGGGTGGGCGCCCGGGCGCGGTAGTACTCCTCCTCGAAGATCAGCCACTCCATGATCCCCACGCCGCGTCCCCCGTACTCGGTCGGCCAGCTCACCACCGACCACCGGTCCGCGAAGAGGGTGCGCTCCCAGGCCTGGTGGGCGGCGAAACCGGCGGCCGTGTCGAGCGAGGGCAGCGGGGTGGGCGGGACGTGGGCGGCCAGCCAGGCCCGCGCCTCGGCCCGGAAGGCCTCCTGCTCGGCGGTGAAGGTCAGGTCCATGCCCGTGCGAATCTGGCACACCGCCAACCGGATTGCCAAGGTCGTGGCCGCGTCCGGCCCACCGCAGCGTCTGGCACCCGGGCCAATTCGGGGTCACAATGGCTCGCCTATGCCCAACGCCGTGATCGTCGATGCCGTGAGGACGCCGGTCGGGCGCCGGGGGGGCCGCCTCTCGGGCTGGCACGCCGTCGACCTGGCCGCCCAACCCCTGGCCGCCCTCCTGACCCGCAACGACCTCGATCCCGCCCTGGTCGAGGACGTCGTCATGGGCTGCACCATGACGGTGGGCGAGCAGGCCATGAACATCGCCCGCAACGCCGCGCTGGCGGCCGGGTTCCCCGAGTCGGTCCCCGGGACCACGGTCGACCGCCCGTGGGGGTCGGCCCAGCAGGCCAACCACATAGCCGCCCAGGCGGTCATGTCGGGCGCCATGGACGTGGCCATCGGGGCCGGGGTGGAGTCGATGAGCCGGGTGCCCATCGGGGCCACCACCGATCCCGGTCCCGGTGAGGCCTACGGGCCGCTCAACCGGGAGCGCTTCGCCCTCATCCACCAGGGCGAGTGTGCCGAGGAGATCGCCCGCCGCTGGCACGTGTCCCGCGACGAGATGGACGCGCTGGCCCTGCGGTCGCACCAGCGCGCCGCCCGGGCCACCGACGAGGGCCGCTTCGCCCACGAGATCCTCGCCCTCGAGGCGCGTGTCCATCCCGACGTCCCCGGCGCGGCCGAGGTGGGCGGCACGCTCGACGCCGACGAGGGCGTGCGTCGGGACACCTCCCTCGAGAAGCTGGCGGCGCTGCGCCCCGCCTTCTCCGAGACCGGCACCGTGACGGCGGGGTCCTCGTCGCAGATCTCCGACGGTGCCGCGGCCGTGCTGATCATGAGCGAGGAGAAGGCCACCGCACTTGGCCTGCGCCCCCGGGCGCGCTTCCACACCTTCGCCGTGGCGGCCAACGACCCGCAGATCATGCTGACCGCGGTCATCCCGGCCACCGAGCTGGTGCTGGCCCGGGCCAAGCTCTCCCTCGACGACATCGACCTGATCGAGATCAACGAGGCCTTCGCCTCGGTGGTGCTGGCCTGGGAACGCGAGTTCCACCCCGACCCCGAGCGGGTCAACGTGAACGGCGGCGCCATCGCCATCGGGCACCCCACCGGCTGCTCGGGGGCCCGGCTGATGGCCACCCTGGTCAACGAGCTGGAGCGCACCGGGGGGCGCTACGGGCTCCAGACCATGTGCGAGGGCGGGGGCCAGGCCAACGCCACCATCGTGGAGCGGTTGGACCGGTGACGACCCGGGTGCCCGCCGTCGAGGGGTGGTTCACCGTGGCCGAGGACGGGACGGCCGCGCTGACCGGCTCGCGCTGCAGCGCCTGCGGCACCTTTGCCTTCCCGGCCGAGCGGCGGTACTGCGGCAATCCCGACTGTGGCGGGCGGGACTTCGAGGAGGTCGCGCTGTCGCGCCGTGGCCGGATCTGGTCCTACACCGACGCCCGGTACCAGCCGCCGCCCCCCTACGTGCCGGCGGATCCCTACGTGCCGTTCTGCCTGGCCGCCGTGGAGCTGGCGGCCGAGAAGCTGGTGGTCATGGGGCAGATGGTCGGCGGGGTGACGGTCGACGACCTGGCCGTGGGCGACGAGGTGGAGCTGGTGGTCGACACGCTCTTCGCCGACGAGGACCGGGACTACCTGGTGTGGAAGTGGAAGCCGGTCCCCGCCCCGAAGGGGGCCTGAGCCCGTGCCCGACGACAAGCGGATCGCCGTCCTCGGGGCCGGCATGCACCCGTGGGGCAAGTGGGGCCGTCCCTTCGTCGAGTACGGCATGGCCGCCGCCCTCGACGCGCTGGCCGACGCCGGGCTGTCATGGCGCGACGTCCAGTTCGTCTCGGGGGCCGACACCATCCGCAACGGCTACCCGGGCTACGTGGCCGGTGCCACGTTCGCCCAGGCCCTGGGCTGGACCGGGGCCCGGGTCTCGAGCTGCTACGCCGCCTGCGCCTCGGGGGCGGCCGCCATCGGCAACGCCCGGGCGCACCTGCTGGCCGGCCTGTGCGACGTGGCCCTGGTGGTGGGGGCCGACACCACACCCAAGGGGTTCTTCGCCCCGGTCGGCGGGGGTGAGCGCAAGGACGACCCCGACTGGTTGCGCTTCCACCTCCTGGGCGCCACCAACCCGACCTACTTCGCCCTCTACGCCCGCCGGCGGATGGACCGCTTCGGCGCCACCGAGGAGGACTTCGCGCGGGTCAAGGTCAAGAACGCGCGCCACGGTGCGGCCAACCCCTACGCCCGCTACCGCGGGGAGGTCACCGTCGACGAGGTGCTGGCCTCGCCCATGGTGGCCGACCCGCTCCGGCTCCTCGAGATCTGCGCCACCTCCGACGGCGGCGCCGCCCTGGTGCTCACCTCCATGGCCTTCGCCCGCCGCCACGCCCCGACCCGCGAGCCCCTGGTCACCATCGACGCCGTCTCCACCGTCACCCCCACCTTCCCCAACACGGTGATCGAGATGCCGAACTTCTCGACCGACTCCGCGGTGGCCGTGGCCGCCGCCGCCGGCGGCCGGGGTTTCCGGCCCTCCATCACCGACGCCGCCTATGCCGAGGCCGGCATCGGCCCCGAGGACCTGGACCTGGCCGAGGTCTACGACCTCTCGGCCGCCCTCGAGCTGGACTGGTACGAGGACATCGGCCTCTGCGGGGAGGGCGAGGCCGAGAAGTTGCTGCGCGACGGCGTGACCGAACTGGGCGGGCGGGTGCCGGTCAACCCCTCGGGCGGCCTGTCCTGCTTCGGGGAGGCCATCCCGGCCCAGGCCATCGCCCAGGTGTGCGAGTCGGTCTGGCAGCTGCGGGGGACGGCCACCGGGCACCAGGTCGAGGGGGCCAGGGTGGCCGTCACGGCCAATCAGGGCCTGTTCGGGCACGGGTCATCGGTTCTGCTGACCCGGTGAGATCGGCCCGGGGCGAAAAATTCTTTGGTTTTAGGGTTGGAAACTCGGGTTTCGGGGTACGGGTCTGCCGATGGTAATTTTGAGCGGCCCCCAAGGGCCCGCCGGCTCACTCCGGGGGTCGCTCTCAGGAACCTGGCGATGGGCCGAACGGTCACATCGGATGCAATGAGGTTTGCGAAAGGAGCAACGGATGCTGGCAACCGATGTGCAAAGGTCACATCAAACCGGATCGGATCTGGACGAGACCGGAACGGACGACGTCCTCAAGGCGCTGGTCGAGCTCGAGGCCGCCCTGCGTGAGAACGCGGAGAGCGAGCGCCTGCTCTTCCAGCGCATCGCCGCCGTGCGCCTGGCCCGCGAGAGCGGCAAGGAGTGGCGGAGCATCCTGGCCGAAGAGGACGCCCCGGGCACGGTGCAGCTGGTCAGCACGGTCCTGCGCCGGCAGTCCGAGGCCAGCGGGTACCTGCGCCGGTCCCTGGTCGTCGCCCTGCGGGAGGAGGGTCAGAGCATCCCGAGCATCGCCAACCTCTTCGGCGTGACGCACCAGCGGGTGTCGAACCTGCTCCGCCGGGTGGCCCAGACCGGCACCGCCGCCTGAGCCGGGGGCCGGCTCCTCAGGGGGTCGGCGCCCAGCGCCGGAGCACCTCGTCGGCCTCGGCCATGACGGCGTCCAGGATGTCGGCGACCGACGGCAGGGCCTCGATCAGCCCCACCACCTGCCCGGTGGGCAGCACGCCCACGTCGGTGCGGCCCTCGACCAGGGCCGCCTTGGTCATGACCGGGGCGTTGGCCGCCATGATCACCTGCGGCCACGTCAGCTCGTTCCCCTCCTTCATGGCCCGGCCCTCTTTGAGGAGGGCGAGCAGCGACGCGCCGGTCTCCCGGCGGAACCGGTGCGCGCTCCGCAGCGCCCGGGGCAGGGAGCGCAGCCAGCCCTGGGACTCGAGGTGCTCCACCAGCTCGGTGCGCACCACGCGCTGGGGCGCGCCGTCCACCTTGGTGGTGACCACGGTGCCGGTGACCGGTGTTTCCACGTAGCGGGCCTTGATGGCATCGGGCACCCTGCTCTCGGCCGAGAGCAGGAAGCGGGTCCCCATGGCGATGCCCGACGCCCCGTAGGCCAGCGCCGCCACCAGGCCCCGGCCGCTGAAGAAGCCGCCGGCGCCGATGACCAGCACGCGGTCGCCCACCGCGTCCACCACCTGCGGCAGCAGGAGCGAGGTGGGGACGGACCCGGTGTGCCCGCCACCCTCGCCGCCCTGGGCGATGACGGCGTCGACGCCCCATTCGGCCACCTTCTCGGCGTGCCGGCGGGCGCCCACGGTGGGCATGACGAACAGCCCGGCGTCCTTGCAGCGCGCCACCAGGGCCGGGTTCGGCGCCTGGGCGAAGCTGGCCACCCGGGCGCCGGTGCGGATCATCATGTCGATCCGGTCGGCCACGTCGGCCCCGTCGGTCCGCAGGTTGACGCCGAAGGGCGCCTGGGTGCGGGACCGCACCTCGCCGATGGCCTCCGACAGCTCGGCCAGGCTCATGGTGGCCGAGGCCAGGATGCCCAGGCCGCCCGCATTGGCCGTGGCCGCCACCAGGCGGGGCCCGGCCACCCACCCCATGCCCGTCTGCACGATCGGGTAGCGCACCCCCACCCGGTCGCAGAAGTCCGTGTGCAGGACCGGGTGCAGGGCCGGGGGCAAGTCCGCGGGCCGGCCGGTCACGTCCGCACGTCGCGGTCGCGCCGCGCGTGGGGATCGAGCACGGTGCGCAGGAGGTCGAGCTCGGCCGGCGTGGGGAGACGGGTCTCGGCCACCGCGTCGGGGACGCTGAGCGCGAAGCCGGTGGCACCGACGATGTCCTCCACGCTGACGCCGGGATGACGGGACGCCAGGCGCATGGTGTGGTCGGGCGTGGCGAAGTCGAACACGCCCAGATTGGAGACGACGCGGCGGATGTCGTGGAACCGGGTGGCACCCGCTCCCGCCGCGGCGGCCCGGGCGTAACCGACGCCGCTGACCACGTCGACCTGCTCGACGAAGCTGCGCGGGTTGTGGTCGGGCACCCAGTAGCTGGTGGGGTGGTTGACCGAGTTCCCCGGGGCCCCCCGCACGCCCACCAGCTGCACCTTGGGCCGGCGGTGGTCGCCGATGGCCGAGATGTTCTGGTTGCCCGTCCGGTCGATCTGGCTGGCCATCATCATGATGTGCCGCCGTCCCGACCACACCACGTCGAACACGCTGCGGTAGGGCATGGCCGCCTCGCGGGTCAGCTCGTCGGGGCGGGCGTCGACCGGCGGGGCCCCGACCATCAGCGCGGCCTCGCCGTCGGTCAGGACCAGGTCGGGCGCGAAGGTGGCCTTGGCCAGGCGGGCCCCCAGGGCGGGGATGGTGCCGAACGGGCTGGCCATGATCTCGCCCGCGCCGCGCCAGACGTCGGCACAGGCGA
>JBKQIP010000227.1:0-11277 GCA_052148295.1 Acidimicrobiales bacterium | reverse complement strand
CTTCACCCTCAACATGCGCCCGACGTTCGCCGCGCTCATGGGCAAGACCAAGGACGAGCGCCTCGCGGCTTACCGCGATCCGAGCTGGCGGGCGTCGGCCTGGGACGACGTCGGCGGGAAGGCGGGTGGCTTCGGGCTCAATTGGGCCAGTATCTCGGTGGCCGAATCGGGGTCGCATCCCGAGCTGGCCGATCGCCCCGTCGCCACGCTGGCCGAGGAGCGCGGCTGCACCCCGCTCGACGTCATGCTCGACATCTCACTCGACGACGACCTCCAGGCCCGCTTCTGGTCGGTCCTGGCCAACGACGACCCCGAGGGCATCGCCTGGCTGCTGCCCCGGGACAACGTGCTGCTCGGCCTGGCCGATTCGGGTGCGCATGTCTCCCAGCTCTGCGACGCCTGCTTCTCCACCGACCTCTTGGGGAATTGGGTGCGCGACCGCGGCGTCATGCCGCTCGAGCGGGCCGTCCACAAGCTGACCGGTGAGCCGGCGCAGGTCTACGGCTTGGCCGACCGGGGGACGGTGGCCGTCGGGAAGGCGGCCGACCTGTGCGTCTTCGACGCGCAGACGGTGGCGCCCGGGCCGCTCCGGCGGATCCGCGACTTCCCGGCTGACGGCGAGCGCCTGACGGCCGACGCACCCGAAGGCATGACCCACGTGCTGGTCAACGGGGTGCCCATCCGGGTGGACGGCGCCGCCGCCGAGGAAGGCCTGGACCGGCATCCCGGGGTGAGCCTGCGGCGTTAGGTGACGTCGCGGCGGAACGTGGTGAAGTAGCCGATGGTCAGGGGGATCAGGCCCCAGGCCAGCATGACCAGGCCCCCCTGCCACCAGGTCAGCAGGGCATTGTTGAGGCCCCCGCCGCCACCCCCGCCCCCACCGCCGAGGCCGTTGGCCGCGATGGCGCCGGCCAGGGCCGCCGCCGCCCGCGTGGGCAACCAGTTCAGGTCGTAGTGCAGGATGCCGCGGGCGATCCCGGTGAGGATCGGCTCGAGGATGAAGGTCCCGCCGATGGTCAACAGGATGCCGGCCACCTGGTTCTTGACCAGGACGCCGAATCCCAGGCCGAAGAGGGCCAGCAGGACGGCGGCCACTACGAGCCCGGGGACGACCGCGCCGGCCTGGTCGGTCACCGACGCCACCGTGCCGCCCAGGCCGGAGTTCCACGGCAGGCCCACCACCCCGACGACGACCAGGGAGAGCAGGGCCATGAGCACGGCCCAGAAGCCGGTGACGAGGACCTTGGCCCCGAGCACGCGGCGGCGCACCGGCGTGTAGAGGAGGGTGTTGGAGATGGTCTTCTGCCGGTACTCGCTGGTGATGCAGATGACCCCGAGGACCGGGGCCAGGAACGTGATGCCGAGATAGCCGGCGCCGAGGAGGATGCGCCGTTGGTTGAGCGTGTGCACGTACAGGTAGGTGTGGCCCGGGAGACCTCCGGCCGCGCCGAAGATGGCCCAGGAGACCAGGACGGTCAGGGGGAAAACCAGTCCGAAGCACACCCACACGCCGGGCATGGTGCGCATCTTGAGCAGCTCGGCCCGCACCGCGTTCTTCACGACGGCGTTCCCGTCTCGCCGAAGCCGAGGCCCGACGTGAGCTCGAGGAAGATGGACTCGAGGTCGGCCCCCTGGTGGGTCAACTCGTACAGCACGATCTGCTGGGAGGCGAGCAGGGGCCCGAGCTGTTGCGGGGTGACGCCGTCGATGGCCACCTCCTCGCCACCGATACGGCGGAAGCGCATGTCGGCGGCGGCCAGCACGGCGCAGAGCCGGTCCGCCTCGGGCGTGCGCGCGTGCATCGACGACCCCGAGATGCCGGCCGTGATCGAATCGAGCGACCCCTGCGCCTTGAGCTGTCCGTGCGAGATGATGACGGCGTTGTCGATGGTCTGGGCCATCTCGGCCAGGAGGTGCGAGGACACCAGGATGGTCCGCCCCTCGCCGGCCAGGTAGCGCATGAAGTCGCGCAGCCAGGCGATGCCCTGGGGGTCCAGGCCGTTGGCCGGCTCGTCCAAGATGAGCACGTCGGGGTCGCCGATCAGGGCGCTGGCCAGCTCGAGGCGCTGGCGCATGCCCATGGAGAAGCCACCCACCTTGCGCTTGGCGTCCTGGGTCAGCCCCACCAGGTCGAGGACGACGTCGGCCCGCGCCTCGTCGTGGCCGCCGGCCCGGGCCACCATGCGCAGGTGGGTGCGCGCCCGGCGGGCGGGGTGGAAGCTGGTGGCTTCGAGGACGGCACCGACCTGGTCCGAGGGGTTCGGGAGGTCCCGGTAGTAGCGGCCACCGATGGTCGCCTCGCCCGAGGAGGGCCTGACCAGGCCCAACAGCATGCGCAGCGTGGTCGTCTTGCCCGACCCGTTGGGACCGAGGAATCCGGTGACCCGCCCGGGCTCGACGGTGAAGTCCAGGTCGTCGACCGCCAGGACCGAGCCGAAGTGTTTGGTGAGACCCTTGATCTCGATGGGCAGACCCCGGGTTGCCGCTCCTCCGGTCGTCACCGGATCGACCATAGCCGCCCCGTTGGAGCGGGCTCCCGTCGCCCGGCGGGCGATGGATCAGGCGTGCGAGAGCTCGTTGGGCAGCAACAGGCGCACCGACACGGCCAGCTCGTCGTAGACGCGGGACATGGTGGACCAGCCGTTGATCCACCCGACCAGGGCCGAGTACCAGACGTGGCCGATCATGCGGGCGCGATCGGACATGTCGGGAACGACGGGCTCGCCCATGGCCCGGGCGATGATGCCCTCCATGAGCAGCGTGATCTGCTGCTGGCATCCGACCGCGCCCGGATCGGGTGACGACAGCGACGTGAAGACGGCGGCCACCAGGCGGGGCTGGCGTCCCATGGCGCGCAGGGCCCGGTCGAGCACGTCGACCACCCGGTCGGCCGGATGCTCGCCCTGCGGGGGGTGTTGCCCGATCCGGACGTCGAGCATCTCGACCCAGTACACCAGGGCGGCGGCCAGGAGGTGGTCCTTGCTGGTGAAGTAGCGGTACACCGTGCCCATGGCCACGTCGGCCCGGGCGGCCACGTCGCGCATCTGCACGGCTTCGTAGCCGCCCTCGAGGCCGAGGGCCATCGCCGCATCGATGACGCGCTGGCGCCGCGCCTGTTGCGCGCGGGTGAGCGGGCGGGTGAGCGTCTGCTCCGCGGAGGTCACCGGCACATGCTAACCGGGGCGCCACCTGGGCCTTCGAGCAGGGCGCCGGGTTTCGCCGCCGCTACGCTGACGGGCCATGAGCGGGCGGCGCGCCCATGCCGGGGCCGAGATCGTCCGGCTCGGCCTGGCCGAGCCGCTGTCGACCACCGACGGCCGCGTGCCGGGGGAGCGCGGCCGTCAGACCCGCCGACGCCTGCTGGAGAGCACGGTCGAACTGTTGACCACGACCTCGTGGCGATCGGTCAAGGTCACCGACATCGCCCGACGGGCCGGGACGTCACCGGCCACCTTCTACCAGTACTTCGGCAACGTCGAGCAGGCCATCCGCGTCCTGGCCGAGGGGATGGTCGACCAGGCCGCCTCGCTCTCCCAGCTGGTGGGCGGCGACTGGTCGGAGGCGTCGAGCTGGGAGACGGCGCTGACCGTCACCGAGGGGTTCCTGTCGTACTGGGAGGACAATCGGGCCGTGTTCAGGGTCATCGACCTGGCCACCGAGGAGGGTGACGCGCCCCTGCGGGGCATCCGGGTGCGCGCGCTGAACGCCGTCACCGTGGCGCTGGCCGAGGTGATCGCCCGGGCGCCCGCTCCGGGCGGTCCGCTGGGATCGGGCGCGGCGTCACCGGCCGGGACCGATCCCACGGCCGTGGCCGGGACGCTGGTCGCCATGTTCGCCAGCGTGGCCGCCCACCGCTACGGCTTCGAGTTCTGGGGCATCCGCACCCGCCATCTCATCGACACCCAGGCCCGCCTGCTGCACTGGGCCGTGACGGGACGGCCGGGGCCGGTCGACGTGGTCGGCCGCGACGCCGTCGGGCCCGCGCCCGTGAGCACGACCAGGCCCCGGGTCACTTGAGGGCCGTCGGGTTGAGGGGTGACCCCAGCCCGTTGGTGAACCGCAGCGGCGTGGCCTCGAGGAGGAAGGTGTACCGGCCGTCCTCGGCGCAGTCCTCGGCCAGGGCGTCGAGCACCCAATTCTGACCCTGGGTCATGCCCATCTCCACCAGGTGCAGCAGGTGGACGGGCAGGTAGAGGTCCTCGTACTGGCAGGGGAACACCTCGAAGGTGAGCGTGTCGGTGGCCACCGCCGCCACGTCGCGCGCGTGAAACCACTCGGCCGTCTCGATGGTGAGGCCCGGGCTGGGCGTGGTGTAGGCCAGCAGGTCGCGCGCCGGGGGGGACAGGTGGACCATCTGCCCGGTACGGACCAGGACGAGGTCCCCCGGCTCGCTGTCCACCCCGGCCAGGTCGGCGGCGGCCGTGAGGTCGTCGGGGGTGATGGCGTAGCCCGGCTCGAGCACGGCGGTGCCGAGGGCCCGGGCCACGTCGAGCAGGACGCCGCGGCCGACGACGGTGGTGAGCCGGTGGATGCCGCAGCGCCCCGCTCCGCGCTCGTCGACCGAGGAGGCGGGGTAGCCGTTGTAGAGCACGCCGCCGTAGCTGAAGTGGGCCAGGGCGTCCCAGTGCGTGGCGCACTGCAGCGCCATGGTCACGACGTCCTCGCTGGAGCAGCCCCACGCCGGATCGGCGCTGAGGGGCTCGTTGATCTGGACCATCGAGCGGGTCGGGTTGACGCGGCCGGGGATGAACCCCATCTGGATGCCCTCCACCTCGGAGAGGGGGAGGCCGAGGGCGAAGGACTTGCCGCGGCGCACCGCCCCGGCGGCCCGCCGGCGGGCGGCATCGTCCACGAGGTTGAGGGTGCCGATCTCGTCCCGGTCACCCCAGCGGCCCCAGTTGCGCACCCGGGCCGCCACGTCGGCGAACGCTACGGGAACGGCCACGCGGGCACTGTAGTGCGGGTCTCCCGACGGGAGCCGACCGTCCACCCGGCGCCGGCTCGGTTGTCTGGACGGGCGGGGCGGACGATACTGATGAGACGACCAACATCGACGAAGCGGGGAGGTCTGTCCGATGAAGACACGTGCCGTGGTGTGCTCGGGGTTGAACGAGCCCTGGAAGACCGAGGAGATCGAGATCGACGCACCGGGCAACCGCGAGGTCCGGGTCAAGATGGTCTATTCGGGCATGTGCCACTCGGACGAGCACCTGCGCACCGGCGACATCAGCGCCCCCGCCGAGGTGCTCGAGATGATCGGCGTCCCCTCCATGTTCCCCGTGGTGGGCGGGCACGAGGGGTCGGGCGTGGTGACCGAGATCGGGACCAACGTGACCCAGGTGTCGGTGGGCGACCACGTCGCGGTGTCGTTCATCCCCTCCTGCGGGACCTGTCACTGGTGCGCCTCGGGCCGCCAGAACCTGTGCGATCTCGGCATGGCCACCCTGGCCGGCGGCATGATCAGCGACGGAACCTACCGCTACCACCTGGGCGGGGAGAACCTGAACCGCATGGCGCAGCTGGGGACCTTCGCCGACGAGATGGTCTGCCACGAGAACTCGCTGGTGCCGATTCCGCCCTACGCCAACATGAAGGCGGCCGCCCTCATCAGCTGCGGCATCTCGACCGGCTTCGGGTCCGCCGTGGACCGGGCCAAGGTCAAGCCGGGCGAGACGGTGGTCGTGGTCGGCTGCGGCGGCGTCGGTTCGGGCGCCATCCAGGGGGCGCGCGTGGCCGGGGCCCGCATCATCATCGCCGTCGATCCCGTCCCCTTCAAGCTCGAGAAGGCCCTGGAGGTGGGCGCCACCCACACCGCCGCCTCCCTGATCGACGCCCAGTTCATGCTGCCCGAGCTGACCCAGGGCCGCAACGCCGACGTCGTCATCCTGACCCCGGGCGTGCTCCACGGCGAGATGATCGCCGCGGCTTGCGGCGTGGGGTCCAAGGATGCCCGCGTCGTGGTCACGGCCATCTCGCCCTTCCACGCCATGGACGTCAAGCTGAACCTGTTCAATCTGTCCATGTACAACCAGGCGCTGCTGGGCACGGTGTTCGGTTCGCAGAGCCCGCGGGTCCAGGTGCCCAACCTGCTCAACCTGTTCGAGGCCGGTCAGCTCAAGATCGACGAGATCGTGTCCCAGGAGTACTCCCTCGATCAGGTGCAGCAGGGCTACGACGACCAGGCCGCCGGCACCATCATCCGTGGCGTCGTCAAGTTCGACGCATGACCTGAGCGGTCCGGCTCACGCGCCGTGAGGTCGCCTCGGCGGTCGCGCCGCGTGCGCCACCGCCCGTCCCTGCCATGGCTGTGACCCTTTGACCGAGCGACTGCTCCAACCCGCCACCGTCGGGCGCACCGTGGCGCCGAATCGGCTGGTGTTCGGTCCCCACGAGACGAACCTCTGTCGAGGCCGCTCCTTCTCGGCGCGCTCGGTGGCCTACTACGCGCGCCGGGCCGCGGGCGGCTGCGGGACCATCGTGACCGAGACGGCCTCGGTGCACGGGAGCGACTGGCCCTATGAGCGGGCCCCGCTGGCGGCCGCCTGCGTCGAGGGGTGGGCCACCGTCGCTCGGGCCGTGCGGGACGCCGGCCCGGGCGCGCTCCTGCTGGCCTCCCTCGGCCACAGCGGTGGCCAGGGGTCGAGCGCCTACAGCCAGCGCGCCCTGTGGGCCCCGTCCCGGTTCCCCGATCCGGCCACCCGCGAGGTGCCCCAGGAGATGGAGGAGGAGGACATCGCCGAGGTGGTCAACGGGTTCGCCGAGGCGGCCCGGCTGGCGGTGGGGGCCGGCCTGGCCGGGGTGGAGGTCAACGCCGGCCAGTGCAGCCTCATCCGCCAATTCCTCTCCGGTCTGACCAACACCCGGACCGACGAGTACGGCGCCGACCGATCGCTGTTCGCCCGCCGGGTCACCGAGGCGGTGCGGGCCGCCGTGGGCCCCGGGCCGATCGTGGGGCTGCGCCTGGGCTGTGACGAGCTGGCGCCGTGGGCCGGCATCACCCCGGAGGCCGCGCCCGAGCTGGCGGTGGGCCTGGCCGGCCCGCTGGACTACGTGGTGGCGACCCGGGCCCCCGCGTTCGACGTGGGGGGCACCAGGCCCGACGGCCACACCGAGCCCGGTTTCGCCCTGCCGTTGGCCGCCGCCCTGCGGGCCGCCCTGCCCCCCGCGGTCGGCGTCGTGGCCCAGGGCTCCATCGTCACCGCCGACATGGCCGAGGCGGCGTTGGCGGCGGGGTCGGCCGATCTCGTCGAGATGACCCGGGCCCAGATCGCCGATCCCGACCTGGCCCTCAAGGTGGCCCGCGGGGTGCCCGGGCAGGTCCGTCCCTGCGTGCTCTGCAATCAGCGGTGCCAGGTGCGCGACGTCCGCAACCCGTTGGTCAGCTGCATCGGCGAGCCGTACTCGGGCTACGAATCCGAGGAGCAGCTCCCTCCCGGGCCCGCGCCCCGGCCGGGCCGGGTGCTGGTCGTCGGGGCCGGGCCGGCCGGCCTGGAGGCGGCCCGGGTGGCGGCCGGGCGCGGCCACCGCGTCGAGGTGGCCGAGGCCGACGTGCGCACCGGCGGCCGGCTGGTCACGGCGGCGGCCGGGGCGGGCCGGGGCCACCTGGCCGCGCTGGCCGCCTGGCTGGCGGCCGAATGCGACCGCCTCGGGGTGCGCGTCACCACCGGACACGCGGTGGGGGCCGCCGAGGTGGCCCGGCGCCGGGCCGAGGGGTTGCGGGTGATCCTGTGCCCCGGCGCGCGCCACGCGCCGGGCGTGACGGCCGGCGACGGCACGGTGGCCGTCGTGACGGCGGCGACGCTGCTCCGGGAGGTGGCCGACGGGCGGCCCGTGGGGCCCGACGGGGCGGTCGTGGTGGCCGACCCGGTCGGGGACTCGGTGGGTGTGGCGGTGGCCGAACTCCTGGCCGCCGCCGGCCGCGCCGTCGCCCTGGTCACCGGCGACCTGGTCGCCGGGGTGCAGCTGTCGCGCAGTGGCGACCTGGCCCCGGCCAACGCCCGCCTGGCCCGGGCCGGGGTGCGCATCGTCAAGGGATCGGTGGTGCGCCAGGTCGCCGGCCATGCCGTGCACACCGAGAACCGCTACACCGGGGAGAAGGAGGACATCCCGGCCGCCCTCCTGGTCGAGGTCACCTACGGTGAGCCCGACGCCCTCGGGAGCGCGGACCCGGGCCCGCTCCGGGCCGGGGACGCCGTCGCTCCCCGCACCGTCTACGAGGCCGTCCTCGAGGGCCGGCGGGCCGCCCTCGCCCTCGACGAGCCCCGATGAGCGCCGGGGGCCGGTACCGCTTCCTGTTCCGCCCGCTGCGGCTGGGACCGGTCGTCGTGCGCAATCGCATCGTCTTCTCCGCCCACCTGACCAACTACGCCGAGGACGGCCGGCCCACCGAACAGCACGCGGCCTACGACGGGGCGCGGGCGGCCGGGGGGGCCGGCCTCATCATCACCGAGGAGCACTCGACCCATCCGACCGATTGGCCCTACGAGAAGCTCATCCACGGCTTCCATCCCGCGGTGATCCCGGGGTATCGCAAGATCACCGAGGCGGCCCACCGCCACGACACCCCGATCTTCGCCCAGATCAACCACAACGGCGGCCAGGGATCGGGCATGTACAGCCGCCTGCCGGCCTGGGCCCCCTCCCCGGTGGCCGACCCCCTCTTCCGCGAGGTCCCCAAGGCGGTCGACCGGCACGAGATCCGCGAGATCATCGACGGGTACGCCCGGGTGGCCGAGCACTGCGCCCAGGGTGGTTTCGACGGCATCGAGCTGCAGTGCTCGCACTCGTCCATCGTCCGGGGTTTTCTCTCGCCGGCCACGAACCGGCGGGCGGACGACTACGGCGGCAGCCTGCAGAACCGGTCCCGCCTGCTCCGGGAGATCGTGGCGGCCGTGCGCAGCGCCATCGGTCCGGACCTGGCGCTCGGGGTGCGGCTCTGCGGCGACGAGCTCATCGAGGGCGGCACGACGATCGACGACGCCGTGGCCGTGGCCCGCATGGTCGAGGCGTCGGGCCAGGTCGACTACATCAACACCTCCATCGGGGTGGCCACCGCCACGCTCTACGTGATCGAGGCGTCCATGCAGGTGCCGCCCGGGTACGCCCTGTGGATCTCGAGCGCGATCCGCAAGGCGGTCGACCTGCCCGTGGTGGGCGTGGGCCGGTTCAAAGACCCGCTCCAGGCCGACCGGGCCCTCGGCCAAGGGCACGCCGACCTCATCGGCGTGGTGCGGGGGCAGATCGCCGACGCCGACTTCGCCAACAAGGCGCGGGCGGGCGAGGCGGCGGCCATCCGGAACTGCCTCTCGTGCAATCAGGAGTGTGTGGGGCGCATGGGGCTCAACCGGTGGCTCGGATGCATCGAGAACCCGAGCACCGGCCGGGAGGCCCTGGCCGCCCCGCGCCGGGCCGCGCCGCCCCGGCGGGTCCTGGTGGTCGGCGCCGGAGCGGGTGGGCTGCAGGCGGCCATCGCGGCCGCCCGCGGCGGCCACCGGGTGGAGGTCTTCGAGGCCGGCCCCCTGCCGGGCGGGCAGGTGCGGGTGGCGGCCACGGTGCCCAGCCGGGCCGAGCTGGCCGACCTCACCCGCAATCAGCTGGCCGAGGCGCGGCGAGCCGGTGTGACGTTCCACTTCGACACCGTGGTGGACGCCGCGTTGGTGGCCATGCAGGGGCCCGACGTGGTCGTCGTGGCCACCGGGGCCGTGCCCCAGCGCCCCTGGTGGGCCGGCGACAGTGCCCGGGTGGTCGACGTCCGCGACGTGCTCGAGGGAGCGGTGGCCCCGGCCGGCCGGGTGCTGGTGGTCGACGAGCTGGGCTTCCATCAGGCCACCAGCACCGCCGAGCTGCTGGCCGACCGGGGCTGCGAGGTCGAGATCGTCACCCCGGGCATGGTGGTGGGCCAGGACCTCGGGATCACGCTCGACCTCGAGACGTGGTGGATGAAGGCGACGGCCAAGCACATCGCCCAGACCACCGACACCATGGTCACGGCGGTCACCGACGGCGAGGGGGGGGAGGTCGCGGTGTCGCTCCAGCAGCACACCACGGGCGCCGACACCGAGCGCTTGGTCGACTGGGTGGTGTGCGCCGTCCCCCCGCGTCCGGAGGACGCGCTGTGGCGGGCCCTGCGCGCCGGCGGCCGCTACGAGCTGCACCGGGTGGGCGACTGCGTGGCGCCCCGGCGGGCCCACGCCGCGGTGATCGAGGGCGAGCGGGTGGGGGTGGCCCTGTGATCGCGGTGGTCGTGGTGCGCGACGGCACCCTGCCGCTGGGGGCCGAGGAGGCGGTCGACGAGGCGGGCGGCCGTGTCCTCTTGGTCGGGACGGGCACCGGCGCGGCCGGCGACGACCTGCAGGGTGCCACCACGGAGGTCACCTGCTGGGAAGCCGGCCCCTACCAGCCCGGCACCTGGGCCGGGGCCCTCGGACCCGAGCTGCGCCACGAGGACGTGGTGCTCCTGCCGGCCTCGGCCGACGGGCGGGACCTGGCCCCCCGCCTGGCCCAGGTCATGGGCCGCCCGTTGCACGCGGGCGCCATCGAGGTGACCGCGACGGGCGCCACCCTGATCCGGGGCGGGGGGCAGTCGCTGCTCGAGGTCGACTTCGACGGGCCCGTGGTGGCCACGCTCCAGCCCGGCAGCCGCGGCACCGACCGGCGCGGCGCGCCCGCCGTGGCGGCCCGGACGATCTCCCCGGCGGTCACCCCGCGGCCCGACGCGGCGTACCGGGGGCTGTCGCCGGCCGATCCGGCGACCATGGAGCTGCGCGAGGCGACGCGGATCGTGGCCGGCGGCGCCGGCCTGGGCTCGGCGGAGCACATGGCCCTCCTCGGTCGGGTGGCCGCCGCGCTCGGCTGCGCCACCGGCGCCACCCGGGTGGTCACCGATGCCGGGTGGGCCCCGTTCGACCGCCAGATCGGCACCACCGGGCAGGTGGTGGACCCGGATCTGTACATCGCGGTAGGCATTTCGGGAGCGGTGCAGCACGTGAGCGGCATCGGGCAACCCAAGGATGTGGTCTCCATCAACCTCGATCCGAGTGCACCCATGATGGCCCTGGCCGACCTGGCCCTGGTCACCGACGCCGTCGCCCTGACCGAGGTGCTGGCCGAGCGCCTGGGTCTGGGGCCGCCGGGGGGGAACGATGGCTGAGGCCTTCGACGTGGTGGTGGTGGGGGCCGGACCGGCCGGCTCGGCCGCCGCCCTGGTGGCGGCCCGCGCCGGGCTTTCGGTCTGCCTGCTGGAGCGGGGTCCCTTCCCCGGGTCCAAGAACATGTACG
>JBKQIP010000226.1:0-4552 GCA_052148295.1 Acidimicrobiales bacterium | reverse complement strand
ATCCGGGGAATCGCCAGAGCCAGGCGCCGTGGGTGACCGAGCCGTCCCGGGTGGGAGCGGAGTGGATGGATGCCGAGCCCACGACGTCCACCGTGTACCGGGAGGAGTCGACCTGTCCGTTGAGATCCGGGTGGATCAGCGGTATGTGAGGCGCCTCCGGTCCGGTGCTGAGTTCCACGCCCACCTCGCTCGTCCCCATGGGACGACGTTACGACGCCTGCGGTCCCGCCATCCTCTGGGCCGGGGCGACAGCCGGCTCCCGTGCTCGCCGTGTGCCCGGACGCCCCACCAACGGCTCGGTGAACGGGTGCCCCCATCACGCATGGCCGAACGAGGTCACCGGCGCCGGTTTGGCTCCCTTCGCGAGGGCTCCGGGCCGAGCATCTATGCTCACCGGTCGCGGCGACCCCGGCGCCCGGGTGTGCGGGGTGTGCGCCGGCCCCCAGAACATTGAGACGTCGATCGCCAAGGCGACGCTCCCGGCGGTCCCGCCGCCGGGCCCATCGAGCGAAAGGACAGCCGTATCATGCTGCAGGACAGGGTGACCATCATCACCGGTGGCGGGCGCGGCATCGGTCGTGAGCACGCGCTGCTCTTCGCCTCGCTCGGGGCCAAGGTGGTGGTCAACGACTTGGGCGGTGCCATCGACGGCTCGGGGTCCGACGTCTCGGCCGCCCAGTCGGTGGTCGACGAGATCGCCGCCGCCGGCGGCCAGGCCGTGGCCAGCACCGACAGTGTGACGTCGTTCGAGGGGGCCAAGGCCATGGTCGACCTGGCCGTGGCCACCTTCGGGGACCTGCACGTGGTGGTGAACAATGCGGGGATCCTGCGGGACCGGATGCTCGTCTCCATGAGTGAGCAGGACTTCGACGACGTGATCTCGGTCCATCTCAAGGGCACCTTCAACGTCACCCGGCATGCGGCGGAGCTCTGGCGGGAGCGCGCCAAAGCCGGAGACATCATCGACCGGGCCATCGTCAACACCAGTTCGGGCGCTGGGCTGCACGGCAACGTGGGCCAGACCAATTACTCGGCCGCCAAGGCCGGAATCGCCGCCATGACGGTGGTGAACGGGATGGAGCTCAACCGCTACGGCGTCCGGGCCAACTGCATCGCGCCGGTGGCGCGGACCCGGCTGACCCTGCAGACCCCGGGGATGGGCGACGCCATGGGCAAGCACGTCTTCGACCCCGAGAACGTCTCGCCCCTGGTGGCCGTGCTCGCCTCGGCCACCTGTCCTTTCAACGGCCAGGTCTTCAGCGTCTACGGCGGCTCCGTGGGCATCTACGCCGGCTGGTCGATCGCCGAAGAGGTGACGACCGACGACCGGTGGACCCCCGAGACCCTGGCCGCGGCCATGGCGTCATTGCCCCGCACCGTGGAGGTCAACAGCCAGATGGCCGCGCTGGTCAAGGCGATGCAGGACTGAGCTGCGCCCGCCGGAAGCGGGCGGGCTCCGGCCCTCGTTGCCCCCACTCCGGCCCGCCTCTACGGTGGCGGCGCACGCCCGCGCCACCAGAAGGGGGGACCCCACGCCGACCGAGGAAGAGCTCCGCCAGGTCATGGACGCGGCCGAGGTGCACCCGCTGCTGTGCGCCGTGGCCCACCTGACCGGCGATTTCAGCCTGCTGCGGGAGGATCTGGCCCCCGATCAATCGCAACTGCTCGTCCCGGGGCGGGGGCTGGTGCCCGAGCAGGAGGCCCAGGCCAGGACCCTGGCCGCCCGCGCCCTGGCCCGCCGCGGGCCGCCCACACCGCCGGTGGCGCTCGGGGAAGACCAGGTGCGCCGGCTCTTCGATTTCCTGGTCGGCCCGTCGTCCACGCCGCCGTGGTCGGCGTTCCTGACCGAGGAGCTGGCGCTGGTGGGCACCGACCCCCGGGCACCGAGTTGGAACCTCCAGCGGGCCGGGCCGGGCCGGTCCTTCACCTGCGCCGTGATCGGCGCCGGCATCTCCGGGCTGGCCGTCGCCCACCGTCTCCAGCAGGCCGGGATCCCCCTCACCGTCTTCGAGAAGAACGATGGCGTCGGGGGCACCTGGCGCGAGAACGTGTATCCGGGCTGCCGCGTCGACGTGCCCAATCAGCTCTACAGCTTCTCCTTCGGCCAGACCGACCACTGGGTCGGTCCCTTCTCCGCCCAGCCCGACCTCCTGGCCTATCTGGAGCGGGTGTGCGACGACCTGGCGCTCCGCTCGTGCATCCGGTTCTCGACCGAGGTGACCGAGGCGCGCTTCGTCGAGCAGGACGAGCAGTGGGAGGTCGAGTTCCGGCGTCCCGATGGGTCGGTCGACCGGGAGCGCTTCGACGCGCTGGTGAGCGCCGTCGGGCAGCTCAACCGCCCGTCCTTTCCCGACATCGAGGGTCGGGAGGGTTTCGGCGGGCCCTCCTTTCACTCGGCCCGGTGGGATCACTCGGTGCCCTTGCACGGCAAGCGGGTCGCCGTCATCGGCACGGGGGCCAGCGCGGCGCAGTTCGTGCCCGTGGTCGCCGAGGTGGCGGGCCACCTCGACCTCTACCAGCGCACACCGCCCTGGCTCATGCCGACGGAGAACTATCGGGACCCCTTCCCGGCCGCCTACCGCACCCTGCTCGAGCTGGTCCCCACCTATGGACGATGGGACCGGCTCTGGCAGTTCTGGATCCTGCACGAAGCCATGCTGCCGGCGGCCCGGGTCGATCCGGACTGGCCCGACCGTCGCCTCTCGGTGAGCGCGGTCAACGAGGCCGTGCGGGACATGTTGGTGGAGATGCTCCGGGCGCAGGTCACCGACGAGGCGCTGTTCGAGAAGATGGTGCCGCGCTTCCCCCCGTTTGCCAAGCGGGCGCTCCGCGACGACGGGGCCTGGCCGCAGGCACTGCAGCAACCGCACGTGGACGTCGTCACCGAGACCATCGACCACATCACCGCCACCGGGATATGCACCACCGACGGCCGTCATCGCCCGGCCGACGTGTTGATCTACGGGACCGGGTTCACGGCCTCGCGGTTCCTGACCCCGATGCGCGTGTTCGGACGAGGCGAGGTCGAGCTCACCGCGCGCTGGCGCGGCGATGCCCGGGCCTATCTGGGAGTCACGGTGCCGGAATTCCCCAACTTCTTCATGCTCTACGGGCCCAACACCAACCTGGTGATCAACGGCAGCATCATCGTGATGGTCGAGTGCCAGGTGCGCTACATCGTCGAGTCCCTCGGACAGCTGGTCCAGAGCGGCCATCGCACCATGAGCTGCCGTCCCGAGGTGCACGAGCGCTACAACGAAGAGATCGATGCCGCCAACGAGACCATGGTGTGGGGCGTGGCCGACGTGCCGAGCTGGTACAAGAACGAGCGCGGCCGCGTGACGCAGAACTGGCCCTTCGACCTCCTCACCTATTGGGAGCGCACCCGCCGTCCCGCCCTGTCCGAGTACGAGCTCACGTAGGCATGCCCGGGCCGAGCGACGAGCTGCGCGCCATCCTGGACCTTGTGCCGGCCGACTTCGCCGACCCGGAAGCCGACTACCGGGCCGTGCGCGAGATGTTCGCCCCGTTCCACGGCCACCCGGTGCCGCCGCACATCTCGGTGAGCGAGACCGTGCTCGGGGGCGTGCGGGCCGCCTGGTACGACGACACGAACCAGCCCCAGGGCGAGCGCGTGGCGTTTCACTGCCACGGCGGCGCCTTCGTCTCCTGCCCGCTGGACACCTACCACTTCTACGGCGCCATGCTGGCGGAGCAGTTGGGGCTCCGGGTGGTGATGCCCGACTTCCGCCTCGCCCCCGAGGACCCCTACCCCGCAGCGCACGACGACTGCCTCGACGCCTACCGCGGCCTGCTCGAAAGCGGCGTCGACCCCCGCCGCCTGGTGGTGATGGGCGACTCGTGCGGGGGCGGCCTGGCCCTGGGCACGTTGCTGGCCGCGCGCGAGCGGGGGCTGCCCCTGCCGGCCTGCTTCATCTCGATCTCGGGGTGGTTCGACCTCTCGGTGGCCCGGCCCGGTGACGGTGCTCCCGACCCGTTCCTGACCGCGGCATGGGTGCGTAATCGCGGGCGTGACTACACGGCGGGCGCCCTGGCGCTGGACGATCCCCGGGTCTCCCCGGCCTACGCCGATCTGGCCGGCCTTCCTCCGCTGTACGTCCCGCTGGCCCAGCACGACACCCTGCGCGAGGGCACGCTGCACCTGGCCGCCGCCGCGGCCCGCGCCGGGGTGGCGGTGACCCTGGAGTCCTGGCCCGGCATGGTGCACGGCTGGCACGGCCTCGTCGGCGCCGGCGTGCCCGAAGCGCGGGCGGCGTGGCGGCGGGCCGCCCAGTTCGTCGACGCCACCCTGCCCGGGGAGATCCCCGACTGAGCACCGCGGCGACGGCGCGCCGCGACCGGGTGGCCCGAGCCCGGCCCGCCTGCCCCGGCCCGCCCGCCCCGCCCGGACCGCCCGCCCGGCCCGCCCGCCCCGACCGGACCGCCCGCCCGGCCCGCCGGCCCCGCCGGGGCCGGCGGGGGTCTCATCCGTTGTGGGGGGTGCGCCCCGCCGCGCCGGTCGGGGTGAATTGCCACGAGCGGCGGTTCGGCC
>JBKQIP010000225.1:0-7763 GCA_052148295.1 Acidimicrobiales bacterium | reverse complement strand
CGACGGGGCGGCGGGCTACCGGGCCGAGGACATCGTCGCCGTCACCGACACCGGCTGGGTGCCCCTCAGCGGTTCGACCTACGACCCCTTCACCCCGCCGTCGTGACGCCCTCCGCCGGGAACCAGGAGGCGGCCGTCGGGACCATGGCCCTGGAGGATGCGGGACGGGTCGACTTCGAGCGGCTCCGCCGGACACGGCGCCGGCGGGTCTTCGACGCCATGGCGGCGGGGGCATTGGATGCGCTGGTGCTCGGCCGCGCGGGGAATGTGCGCTACGCCTCGGGAGCACGGCAACTCTGGCGGGCCGGCAGCGCGCCCTTCGCCCCGGTCTGCGTGGTGGTCGGGGAGACCGGGCGGGTGCACCTGCTGTCGGTGTGGGACGAGGGCGTGCCGCCCGAGATCGACCGCGAGGACCTCTACCCGCTCACCTGGAACCCGGCCACCCTCCTCGCCGCGCTGCAGGCGATCCCCGGCCTGGCCGGAGCCCGCCGGGTGGGCACCGACGGCTTCACTCCCATGTTCGCCCAGCAGCTGGGGGAGATCGCCCCCTCCGCCGAGCTGGTCGACGCCGAACCGGCGCTCTGGCAGGCCCGAGGGACGAAGACGGGCGACGAGCTCGCCTGTGTGCGGACGGCCGCCGCTCTGGCCGAGGCCGCCCTCCAGTACTTGCGTGAGCAGGTCGGGCCCGGGGTGAGCGAACGCCAGCTCCTGGCTGCCTACTACGCGTGCATCGGGAGCCTCGGCGTGCCCGCGCCACCGAGCGAGAGCGTCGCCTTCGCCACACCCAATCGGGGTCCGGTCGACGTCCGCTACGTGGCTGGTGACCGGCCCATTGGCGACGGTGAGCTGGTCGTCCTGTGCCCGGGCGCCCTCTATGCCGGCTACGAGGCCGACGTGGGCACGACCGTGCTCGCCGGTTCGACCGCACCGCCCGGCGCCGGTGCGCTGGCCGGGCGCTGCCGGCGCGGCCTCGACGTCCTCCTGGCGACCTGCCGCCCGGGCGCGACCGGGGCCGAGCTCTACGCCGCGTGGCGACTCACCGGCGAGCCCGTGCCTCCGGTCGTGCTGGCGCACGGGATCGGGCTCGGCGTGGAGCCGCCGGTGATCGGGCTCGGCCGGGGTCACTCGGCGCTCCTCGAGGAGGGCTCGGTCCTGTGCGTCCAGTCGTGGGTGAGCGCCGAGGGGACCGGTGGTTGCCTCGAGCGCGCCACCGTCCTCATCGCCCCGGACGGCCCCGAGCTCCTGACCCGGCGGGCTCCCTTCGGCTTCTGAGGGCGAGGACGTTCGGTTCGTGCGGTCGTCGCGCGGCCGTGGCGCCCGATCCCCTACCCGGCCGGACCGCGCGGCCCCGGCGGGCCCGGTGCAGTGGTCGGCGGCGCAGTGGTCGGCGGCGTGCTGGCCGCGCCGAGGCCGAGCGCGGTGGCCAACGCGGCGAGGTCGTCCTGAAGGGTCGTGGCCGCCGACGGGCTGATCCTCCCGTGCTGTTCCCCGGCCTGTATGGCGGTCGCCGCCTGCTGGAGGTCGTTGGCCGCCTGGTTCGGTTTCCCCGCCCCTTCGTCGCTGACGGCCTGCTCGGCCTGGTTGGTGATCGCTTGCGCCGTTCCCTGGTCGATGGTCCCGGCGGACTGGAGATCGGCCACCTCGCCCAGCAGGGTGGCCAGCGCGCTGGTGGCGCTGGGCAATGTGGTCGTCGTGGTGGTGGTCGTCGTTGTCGTCGTGGTGCTCGTCGTCGGGGCGATCGTGGTCGTGGTACGCGGCCGATCCGCGCTGGTGGCCGCTCCGGCGTGGTGTCGAGGGTTCGGCGGGTTGGACCCGAGGGCGAGCAACAGTCCGGCAACGAGTGCGGCGACGAGGGCCAGGCCGACGAGCAGAAGGAGCCACCGGCCTCTCGTCCGCTTCGGACCGGGGACGGACGGGGGCCGGGCCGTGCTCACGGTCACGCCTTGGAGCAGTGCCGTCGTCGGGGATCCGGGTGCGAGCGCGGTGAGGTCGGGGGCGACGATGGGGTCCATGCGGCCGGTCACGTTTCGGTCGGTGGGCACCCAGGGCTGACGGAACGGCGCGGTGACCAGCAGGGCCGCCACCTCCTCGGCGTGCAGGCGCTGGTCGGGTCGGTGATCGAGCATCCCGCTCAGGAGCACCCGCCAGGGGACAGGAAGGTGGCCCGGAAGGGGAACCGGTCCGGCCAGACGCCGAGCCACCACCTCGCCCGGTGACCCTTCGTAGACCCGTCGCCCGGTGAGGCACTCGAGCAGGACGATGCCGAGTGACCACACATCCGCCCCCGACCCCACCTGGTGATCCTCGAGTTGCTCGGGGCCATGTAGGCGGCGGTGCCGAGCGTCGTCCCCGCCAGCGTCAGCGTCGAGGCGTCGGCCAGCCGGGCGATGCCGAAGTCACCGAGCTTGGCCCCACCGGCGGCACCCATCAAGATGTTCGACGGCTTGACATCGCGGTGCACGATGCCCTGGCCGTGCACGTAGGCCAGCGCCCCCGCCAGCTCCACCCCGATGTCCGCCGTCCGCGCCGGTCCCTGGGCCCCCGTGCGCAACGACTCGGCCAGCGTGGAGCCGCTGACGAGCTCCATGACGAGGTAGGCCTGCCCGTGGGCCATGCCGGTATCGAGCAGCCGGACCAAGCCCGGATGATCGAGCCGCGACAGCGCCCGCGCCTCCTGGGCCAGGCGTCGCGCCAACCCGGCGTCGGCCGAACGCACGATCTTGACCGCCACCGTCGTGTGGCGCTCCCCGTCGGTGGCCTCGTAGACGTCGGACATCCCACCATGACCGAGGACCCGGATGAGGCGGTAGCGCCCGCCGAGGACGTCGGCGCGCCGGGTCACGGCTGCCCTGGCCGGATCCCCCGAGTCCGTGGTGGGGGCCACCTGCACGGGACCCGGTTCCCTGCCGGTCGTCTTGCTCATCCCTCCTCCATACCCAGGAATGGCTGTTCCGCTCCTGCCCGGCTCGGCGGCTCTGTCACCCACGTTGGGCGGAGGGAAACGCCAACCCTCTTGTTTCTCTGTCGTTAAATCCTTACACTCAGAGTAGACATCCCTTGGAAGGGGGCACGATGACCAACATTGATCCTCTCCTGGCGCTGAGACCCCTCAGAGATGCGGAGGTCGAGCAGATCAGGACCACCCACACCTCGGACAATTCCGCTCCCCTGGTCTACGACGTCTACCGGTCCGGCGACGAGGTGGTGATCGAGTTCGATGCTCCCGGTGCCGCCGGGCCGGACGTCTCCGTGACCATCGAGGGCCGGTCGATCGTCGTGAGCCTCCGGCGCGACATGGCCCGGGGGCCGGGGATCGACATGATCGAGTGCGGTCGACAGCACGGGACGTTCCGCCAGCGCCTGTGGCTGGGGGACCGTTGGGACCTCGAGCACCTGACCGCCTCGACCGAGTACGGGATCCTGACCCTGCGGGCACCCCTGGCCGCCCAACTGGCCAGCCGCCAGGTGCAGGTGGCCCCGGGATCCGGGGCGCCGACGACGCACGGTGCGCCCGACGGGACGCGGGTGCGCCGTGAGCAGACCGGCCTCGATCCGATCGCCCGCCAAGGAGACAGCTCCGTCCACACCGCGGCGTGACCCGCACCGGCGCGGGGCACCAGCCCGTGCGTGAGCAGGCGGCGAAACGGCAGAGCAAGGGTGGCGATCCCGGCACCGTGCCCGACGCCGTCCCGGACCAGATCGAGGCGGTGATCGGCTGGCGGGTACGCAGCCGGGCGCGGGAGGTGGGGCTGTCCTCGGGGGAACTGGCCAAGCGGGTCGGGCTGTCGCGGGCGATGATCTCGAAGATCGAGAACGCGCAGGTGTCGGCCAGCCTGGCCACCCTCTCCCGGCTGGCCGAAGTGCTGGAGGTCCCCATCACGTCCCTCTTCCAGGGCCTCGACGAGGAGCGTGATGCCCTCTTCACCAAGGCCGGCACCGGCCCCGAACTGGGCCGGCCCGGGACCCGGAGCGGGCACCGTTACCAGCTGCTGGGTTCCATGCGAGGACCGGCCAAGCGCATGGAACCGATGATGGTGACGCTGACGAGTGAGAGCGAGGTCTTCCCGCTCTACCAGCATCCAGGGACCGAGTTCCTCCACATGATCGAAGGGGAGATGGACTACGGCTACGCCGGCGCCTCCTACCGTCTCCGCCCGGGGGACTCGCTGCAATTCGATGGCGAGGTGGCGCACGGCCCGCTGCAGCTCTCGGGCCTACCCGTGCGGTTCCTCTCCGTCACCGCCTACGGGCAACCCCCGGCCTGAGCCGCCGTCGTCGACCACGACGTCCCCTTCCTCCCCGTCGGCGCTCGACGCCGACGTTCGGTGGATTCACCTACATTGGCCGGGCAGGAGACTCGAGGAGCAGAGGGGGCGTCGCTGGTGGCCGAAGAGGTTGGATCCGCTGCCGCCTCTGCGACGGAGAAGGACCGCGACACCATCCGGGAGATGATCCGGCACGAGGACAGTCTCCGCGATCAGCGTCTCGGTTGGTTTCTGGCGCTCAACGGCCTGTTGTTTGCCGGGTTGGGCTTTGCCTGGAGCACCGACGACGCGAACCACCTGGTCGTCGTCTTCGCCATCCTCGGCGTTGTCATCGGGCTGACCACATGGGTGGGCATGACGATCAGCACTCGCGCCATTCATGAGCTCAAAGCTTGGGCCGACGTGCATGCAGAACCAGGGACGCACGATCTCCTTCCGGTCGCCGGCATCGACTCAGCGGACCTCCATGCCTGGCAGGACACGTTCGCTCCGTGGAAGGTGCTGCCATGGGCCCTCGTGGTGGTCTGGATTGCGCTCCCGATCGTGCGCGCGTACTGGTAGCCGGCTGTCACACCGTTCGGCCCGTTCCTTGCGGTCCGAGCCTCACCGCGACGCACCGAGCGGAATCACCTACCCCGGAGCGCCCGTGCCGTCACCCCGCCGACCGCCGGCGCTCCTCCTCGCTGTACTCCAAGGCCTTGGACTCGCCGCGGCGCTTCCGGCCCATACCATCTGTCACAGCCTGGGGACATACTTGGCTTGGACGGAGGGGAGCGGCCACATGGGCTTTTGTCCGAGAGATTCTTCAGCAGCGTGATCCAGGCCGACCGGTGTACCGGGCTGACGATGTGATGGCCCGAGCGCCACGAGGGTCCCGCGTGCCCCTGGAGATGTGCCGTGTACCTTGATGACGGGCGGCTGGTCCTCAGTCCGGGTGACCTGGTGGGCTTCCTCTACTGCCCCCACCTCACCGAACTGTCCCTCGCGGTTGCACGCGGTGCGCTCCCCAAGCCGGCTGACGATGACCCGGACCTCGAGGTCGTCCAAAAGCGTGGTCGGGAGCACGAAGCTCGGTACCTGTCCCGCTTGCAGGGCGACGGCCGTGGCGTCGTTTCCATCGACACGGAGGCACCATTCGCCCAGCAGGTTCAAGAATCCCTGGTCCAGCTCCGGTCCGGCCCTCTGGTGATCTATCAGGCGGCGTTCCACGACGAGAGCGGGGACGGGCCCGCCTGGCGGGGACATGCGGACTTCCTCCGCCGCGTGGAGTTTCCCAGCGCGCTCGGGGGCTTCTCCTACGAGCCCGAGGACACCAAGCTGGCCCGCCACGTCCGGCCTTCCGCCGTGATCCAACTGTGCAACTACGCCGGCCATCTCGAGCGGATCCAGGGCTCGGCTCCCGAGTGTATCCACGTGGTCCTCGGAGGCGATCGGGTCGAATCGCTGCGGCTGCTCGACTTCGCCGCCTACTACCGGGCTACCAAGGCCCGCTTCGAGGGGGCGATCGCCGCCGGAGTGGCGGCCTACCCCGACCCGGTGGCGCACTGTGCCGTCTGCTCGTGGCGCGACGACTGCGACCAGCGGCGGATCGGCGACGACCACCTCTCGATCGTCGCCAACATCCGGTCAGAGCAGATCCGCAAGTTGCGCGAGGCCGGTATCGAGACCGTCGCCGACCTGGCGCAGTTCGACGGCCCCTTGCCGACGATGGCGGACGCGACGCTCGAGAAGCTCCACCATCAGGCCCGACTGCAGGTCGCCGCCCGATCGGATCCGGGCGGGACTCCTCCCTTCGAGATCCTCCCCGATCCTGGTTTGGGCCGCGGTCTCGGCGCACTGCCGGAGCCCTCCGCCGGCGACCTGTTCTTCGACATCGAGGGGGACCCGTTCGTGGGCGACGGCGGTCTCGAATACCTGCTCGGAGTCGGGTGGGTCGAGGCGGACGGCTCCTTCGGCTACCGGGCTTTCTGGAGCCACACCGAAGCCGACGAGAAGCCGGCTTTCGAGGACTTCATCGACTTCGTGCTCGACCGGCAGCGAGAGGATCCAAAGCTGCACATCTACCACTACGCCCCCTACGAGCCCTCGGCGCTCGGCCGCTTGATGGGGCGACACGCCACGCGGGAGGAGGAGGTGGACGGCCTGCTCCGGGCCGCCACGCTGGTCGACCTCCTCCAGGTCGTGCGCCAGTCGGTCCGGGTGGGGACGCCGTCCTACGGGCTCAAGAAGCTCGAGGGCCTGTATATGGAGGCCCGGACCGGGGCGATCACCGATGCCGGATCGAGCATCGTCGAGTACGAGCGGTGGCTCGAAGGCGGTGACGACGACATCCTCGCCGACCTCGAGTCCTACAACCGGGACGACTGTGAATCGACGAGGATGCTCCGAGACTGGCTCGAGGTGCGGCGGCCCGAGTACGCCGCGCGATTCGGCACCCTCCCAGAACGGCCCCAACCTCGCGACTCGGCCGCCCCCGAGGGCGTGGCCACCGAGGCCGCGGAGAACGCAGTCCTCGTGGACGCGCTCCTCCAGCGGGCGGCCGCTGGGCGCGCCGACGAGGATGAGGGGCGCGGCTCCGTGTTGCTCGCCCACCTGCTCGACTGGCACCGGCGCGAGGAGAAGCCCGAGTGGTGGCGGTTCTACGACCGGGTGCTGCGCTGCGACGAGGAGGACCTGTTCGCCGACACCGAGGCCGTGGCGGGTCTGGAGTACGAAGGTGAGGTGGGCCGGGTCGCCCGCTCGGCCCTCCACCGCTACCGCTTCGACCCGTCCCAGGACCACAAACTCCGGGAGCACCAATCGTGGTGCGACCCCGAGGCGGAACGGAACAAGCAGCTGTTGGATGTCCCGTCGCGTGGGCCGGGCGACGTCCACTCCGTCGACCCGGTCGAGGGCCTCGTCGAACTCAAGCGCGGGCTCGGCTCCACCGCCTCACATCCCCGCTGCCTGATTCCGTCGGGACCGATTCGGACCGATCCCCAGAAAGGTGCGCTCAGGAGAGTGGCCGGCGTCGTGGTGGCCTCCGGCATCGACGGTCCTGGTCCCTACCGGGCCGGGCGCGACCTCCTGCTGCGCCGGCCGCCGCGTCTGGCTTCCGGGGACCCCGGCGGGCCGCTCCGGCGACCGGACGAAAGGCCCGAGAACGCCGTCGTGCGGGTCGCCTTGGACCTCGATGGCGGGACCCTCGCCGTCCAGGGCCCTCCCGGGTCGGGCAAGACCCGGACCGCGGCACGGACCATTGTCGAGCTGGTGCAAGCCGGATACAAGGTGGGGGTCACCGCCAACAGCCACGCCGTCATCTCCAACCTCCTCGAAGCCGTCGTCTTCTGCGGCGAGAAGGCGGGGCGGGTCGTTCGGATCTCGCAGAAGTCCGATGACGACAGCGGCTTCAGCCACCCGTGGGTCACCCAACGAAAGCACAACGAGGAGATGGCCGCCGACCTCGCCACGGCCGACGTCCTGGCCGGCACGGCATGGCTCTTCTGCCGGCCCGAGTTC
>JBKQIP010000224.1:0-15632 GCA_052148295.1 Acidimicrobiales bacterium | reverse complement strand
GGTGGCCACCACCTTTCACGGTAAGGGCGTGTTCCCCGATGATCACCCCCACGCCCTGGGTGCCGTGGGGTTCATGAGCCACGACTACGTCAACTTCGGCTTCGACGACGCCGACGTGATCGTCAGCGTCGGCTACGAGCTCCAGGAGTTCGACCCGGTGCGGATCAACCCGAAAGGGGACAAGGCGATCGTCCATCTCAGCCGCTTCCCGGCCGAAGTGGATGTGCACTACGACGTCAAGGTCGGCGTCCAGGCCGACCTCGGCGGGACGCTCGACGCGCTGGCCGCCGCCACCGTTCGGCGATTTCAGCTCGGTTCCCGCGGTGAGAAGATCCGTCGGCTCCTGGCGGACGAGTTGTCCCGCGGCGCGGCCGATGACGGCTACCCGCTCAAGCCCCAGCGGATCGTGGCCGATACCCGCGCCGCCCTGGGGCGCTCCGACATCGCCCTGGCCGACACCGGGGCCGTGAAGATGTGGATGGCCCGGCTCTACCCGACCTACGAGCCCAACACGTGTCTGATCTCCAACGGCCTGTCCACCATGGCCTTCGCCCTCCCCGGAGCCATCGGGGCCAAGCTGGCGGCGCCCGACCGCCGGGTGCTGGCCGCCGTGGGTGACGGTGCCTTCCTCATGAATTCCCAGGAGATCGAGACGGCGGTGCGCGAGAGGATCCCGCTGACGGTCCTGATCTGGCAGGACGACGCCTACGGGTTGATCAAGTGGAAGATGGATCTCGAGATGGGTCACGACGTTGCCATCCATTTCTCGAACCCGGAATTCGTGGCCTACGCCGAGAGCTTCGGGGCCCGCGGTGCCCGGGTGCGCGCGGCCGGGGACCTGTTGCCGATGCTCACCGAAGCGCTGGCGACCGACGCCGTGTCCGTCATCGCCTGCCCGGTGGACTACGCGGAGAACCTCCAACTCACGGCCGCCCTGGGCGACCTGTCCGGACCGTTCTGAACGGGCGAGCGGCGCGCCTGCCGCCCCCGCGCCTCGTCCGCGTCGCCGTCGGCGGGACGAGCGGGGCCGCCCTCAGCCAGTTGGGTCGGGGGTGGGTGAGACGTAGGGACGCCAGGCGCCCGGCGCCAGCGTCCCCAGGGCCTGGCGGAACCCAGCGGTGGACGAGCGGCCGCCCGCCCCTCGGGCGCTCAGGTACGAGCATCCACTCAGGTCGGCGTCCACGCGTCGGAGGTCGTCGCGCGGGCCGTAGGTGAAGTACATCCGGACGGAGGTCCCGTCGTCCATCGGGCAGTTGACCGGATGACCGGCCGCGACCACCGGCGCTCGATCGATTTCGGTGGCCAGAACCGAGGCGATCCGCCCGCCTCCGCGTGTCAGGACGGCCTGGCACGCCTTGTCGTTGAGCCCCGGGAGCCAGACCACGTCGACGCCGGACGGGTGCGGTGGTACCGAGACAGGGGTGCTACCACCGGGCGTGGCGACGGGGCCGTTCCCCGACACCACGCACCCGGCACCGGAGAGATGCGTGGCGGGGATCAGGCTGGACCGGGTGGTCGGTCCGTGAGCTGCGGCGGCCGCCGGCAGCGCGACGAGGGTGGTGAGCAGGGTCGTACCGACTGCGCCTACCGCCCACCGCACGCCCCAAGTATGGCGCGCCGCGACGGGGAAGGGTCAGCGGCGCCGTCCGCGCCACACCAACATCCGGTCCTTCAGCGCGGCGACCATCCGTACGGTGTGGTGTCCTCCGCGCCTGCCCGCTGTATCGGCCACGACGACCCGTTCACTCGCGCCGCCCTGCGGTCCGGACGACGCGCGAGGGTCGACGGGGCCGGGTCAGGGTGACGGGGCGGCCGGCCGCTGCGGCGGTCGTTCGTCGATGCCGGCGAGCACGAGGTCGATGGCCCGCTGCAGCTGCGGGTCCTCGCCGCGCACCCAGTCCTCGGGGGTGATGACCACCTCGTGGTCGGGCGACACGCCTCGGTTCTCGACCCCCCAGCCGGCGTCCTTGAACCAGAAGGCGTACTCGGGCTGCGTGGTCAGGGTCCCATCGGCCAGCCGGACCTGGGGCTCGATGCCGATGACGCCGCCCCAGGTGCGCGAGCCGACGATCGGTCCGAGCCGGAGCGAGGTGAAGGCATGGGTGAAGATGTCGCCGTCAGAGCCGGCCCACTCGTCGGCGATGGCGACCATCGGCCCGGCCACCGACGCCTCGGGGTAGCCCTCGGGGGCCAGCCAGCGCGCCACGGCCTCGCCCAGCCGCGGCACCGCCAGTTTGGCCAGGAGCAGGGCCGAGACGTGCCCTCCACCGTTGTGACGCACGTCGACGACGAGCGCGTCGCGCTCCCCTTCGGCCAGATAGGCCCGGTGGAACTCCGAGAACCCGGGCGAGCCCATGTCAGGTATGTGCACGTACCCGGCGCGCCCTCCGGTGCGCTGGTGCACGAGGGTGCGATTGCCGTTGACCCACTCGCGGTAGCGACCCGGCAGCTCACTCTTGAGGCACCGGACCACGACGTGCCTCGGGTCCGAGCCGGCCGGCCCCCTGACCACCAGGTCCACGTCGCGCCCGGCCCGATTGATCAGGGCCGACCCCGGGGGGTGCTGCCGGTCGAGCCGCTGGCCGTCGATGGCCAACACGGCGTCTCCCTCGGCCACCCTCACTCCGGGCCCGGCCAGCGCGCTCGACGAGGTGGGATCCCAGCTGTCCGCCCGCACGATGTGGGCCACCCGCCACACCGCGTCCGACTCGTCGAAGACGAAGTCGGCGCCGAGCCTCCCCATCTGCCACGGCGGTGGTTGGCGGCGATCACCGCCCAACTCGTAGGCGTGGCTGGTGCCGAGCTCGCCCTGCATCTCCCAGATGAGGTCCGAGAGCTCGTCCCGCGTGGCCACGCGCGCCACCAGAGGGAGGTAGCGGTCCCGGACGTGGTCCCAGTCGATCCCGGCGAGGGCGGGGTCCCAGAAGTGATCCCGTTGGAGCCGCCACGCCTCGGCGACCATCTGGCGCCACTCGTCACCCGGTTCCACCTCGACGCGCACTCGGGCCAGGTCGATCCACCCACTTCGTCGTCCCGGTGGCTCGTGATCGGTGCTCTCCGCCGGCTTCTTCCCCGCGGCCATGGCCCGGAGCCCCGCAGCCGTGCGGGCCACCAGGGTCGATCCGTCGGCCGACACCGAGAAGTCACGCACGCCGTGAAGGAGCACTTCATGATGCTGCTCGCCGACGTCGTACGAGGCGAGCTCACCGTCGGTCTGGTCACCCTGAGTCCAATCGGTCCCCAAGGTGCCTCGAATGGGCTCGCCCAGCAGCAGGATCTGTCGACCCACGACCTCGAGACGCCGGTATCGGGCGTCGGGGACGTCCACGGCCTGGACCCGCTCGGTGATGCCGTCGGCATCGATGCGGACCGGCGACGTGACCGCGCCGGAGGATTCGCCCGGGGGCGAGCTCGGCCCCGCGGTCTCACCGGCGGTGTCGGGGCCCATGCCCCGGGGAGGCGGCCGGAGCGGTGACGGATCGTCCGCGCCCAGGGTGGCGATGTAGGGGCGCACGCCTTTGGGAAAGCCGTAGGTGAAGATGAGGCCATCGGGAACGGGGTCGAACACCCGCTTGGACAGGAAGGCGACCCATGTGCCCGTCGGGTCGAACCGTGGCTGGAAGTCGATGAACTCCGGCGCGGTCACCGCAATGGGTGGTCCACCGCTCGCCGCGCAGATCCGGATGGACCGGGTGCGGCCGCTCGAAGGATACGAGTACACCAGGTGGGCCCCGTCGGGGGACCAGTCCAGATCACCGAGCCAACCCGCCGGGCTCTCGTCGAGGGCACGGGTCGACCCGTCGGAGCGCGACACGACGAGCAATCGGCGGTCGAGGGTGGCCAGGGCCAGCATCGAACCGTCCGGTGAGGGAGCGAGATCGACGAGGTTCGAGACGCCGGCGACGTCGAGCGTGTGGCTGTCGGCATCGGGTGGGAAGACGACGAGGCGATCCTCACCGCCCTCGTCGGACAGCGCCACCACCGTGCCGTCCGGGCCGCACCACCGCACCAGACGGTACCGGACCCCCTGGGGGTGGCCGAGCTGGCGCACCGCACCGTCGAACAGCGGCAGCGTCACCGGTTTCCCCCGGACCTCCAACGCGAGGGAATGACCCGCGTGATTGAGCGAGAACCCCCCGAGATGGGGCTCGGCCTCGACCAGCCGACGGGACCGCTGGGGGCGCGGTCCTCTCTGGACGATCGCGAGGCGCGCCACCTCGTCGGTGCCCGTCCGGAGCACCCAGACGTCGGCTCCCTGTTGGTACACGATCCGCTCGCCGTCGGTTGACGCCCACCGGGCGTAGTAGTCGTCGTGGCGGGTGTGCTGTCGCAGCCCCGAACCCTCGAGGTCGACCGAGTACACGTTGCCCGTGCCCTGGTGGTCCGAGAGGAAGTAGATCCGCCCGGCCACCAGCATGGGACAGACCAGGTTGCCCGGAAGGTCGCGGAGCAGGCGCCGCCACGGGGCGCCGTTCGTGGGGCGAACCCAGATCTGGCCCGTGGTGCCCCCCCGGTAGCGCTTCCACCAGGCGGGATCACCCCCATTGCGACCGAGGACCATGGCGCCGCCGGACCCGAAGCCCAGGGCGCTGACCGGGCCGTAGGGCAATCGCTCCGGCGGGCCACCGTCCAGGGGCACGGAGTGGGCCCAGGTGTGGTCACCTCCGTGCCGGCCCGACGGCCGGTAGAAGGGTTGCCCGACCGCGCTCGTTGCGCAGACCTCGCCCGCCGGCGTCCAGCCGAGGACCCGGTCGATGCCGAGATAGGTGAGACGATGGGGCGGACCGCCGGCGGCGGCAACGCAGTAGACCTCGTTGTCGCCGGACTCGTGGGCGGCAAAGGCGATCCAGTTGCCGTCGGCGGAGAAGGCGGGGTGGGCGATGTCGCCCACGCTCACCGTCAGCCTCGAGGCTGGGCCCCCCTCGGCATCGACGATCCAGAGGTCATCCTCCGACACGAAACACACGCGGTCACCCGAGATGGTCGGGTAGCGCAGATAGCCGCGATCCGGAGCGGGTGGACGAGCATCTTCGGCGCGGGGGAACACGGGATCGGAGTGCGTGATGGCCATGGCCCGACCTTAGCGACGGCCGGCCTGCGACCCCCGGCGCTGACCGCTAGCGCCGGGAGCGCCGGGCCATCTCCCCGGTGAGGACCTCGAACAGGGTGATCTCGCGGGTCCACGAATCACGGTGGTAGGAGAGGCGCACACCGACGGAGCGCAGGAGCCGGGCCAGCGGGACCAGGCGGTACTCCAGCACGCGCTTGGCCCGGATGCTCAGCAACACGAGTGGGGCGCAGGCTCCCAGGACGATGCTCATGGCGCACACCTTGGCCAGGCGAGAAAGCTTCCCCATACCGAACCCTCCTTGCCCCTGTTTACCCGGTCCGACGCCTCGCTGTCAGATCGTGACGTCGAGGCGGTGCGCCCCCCCCGTCACGAGGCGAGAGGACCCGATCGTGAGACGCCGCCGGTCGGTACCCGAGCCGGACGACGGTCGGACCGTCGATCACGTGCCGTGCCCGCCGGAGCGGGCCCGGCGGGCACGGGTATGGTCGAACCATGAAGCGCGTGACGGGCGCCTTCGTCGCGGTCGCCCTGATGGTCACCGCGCTGTCCATCCTCACGAGCACGGTGGCCGGCGCAGGCTCCGTCGCGTCGCTCAAGGCCCGGCTGCTCACCTCCTCGGACCTTCCCCCCGACTGGAAGACGCTCGATGCCGGCAACCCGGGAGGGGCGTGGCGCACCTGCCTCGAACCCGTGGGGGCGGGCCGGGGTGGCGTCCGGGCCGTGGCCTCCTTCGGCCCGGGCGGAGGGACTGAAGTGCAAGAGGTCCTGTTCACCGGGCCCCGGGCGGACGCGGCATACCGGGCGGCCGTCGGGCGCGACGCGGCCTGCCGGTCGCTCACCATCAGCGAGTCGGGGGTCACCTACACCGGTCACGGGTTTGCCCTGCCGTTCGCGCCGGTGGGGGACCGGTCTCGTGCGTTCGCGTACCGGTTGGCCCACGGCTCCAACCCACTGGGTGCCGACATCGTGATCTTTCGTGAGGGCGACGACGTCGGATCCGTGCTCTTGCAGGACCGCGGCTTGCCCGATGCCGTCCAGTTGCAGTCGTTCGTGGCCGAGGCCGCCGGCAGGCTCGTCAAGGATGGGACACCGGTGGCCTCGGGGGGCGCGCCGACATCCGCGCCCACGTAGACCCCGCACCCCGGATCAGGTTCCGGAGGTGGCGGTCGTCGCGGTGGTGGGCGGCGTGGTCGTCGTCGTGGTGGTGGTGGGAGGCGTCGTCGTGGTGGTGGGATGCGTGGTGCTGGTCGTGGGATGCGTGGTCGTCGTGACGGGGTGGACGATCGTCGTCGACGTGCTGGTGGTCGTGGTGGTCGTCGAGGTCGAGGATCCCGAGTTGGCCACGATCAGCGCGATGACCACCGCGGCGATGGCGATGATCACGGCGACGACGATGATGGTCCGGCTGCCCACCGGGGATGGCTTGCGGGGGGCATCGGGGTCCGGGGTGGCCCTCCCGGGACCGTCCTGCGTCGGAGGGATGTTGTCTTCGGGCATGAGTGAAACTTAGCCCGCGGGTGCGGTCGGGATGGGTGACCGGTGGCGGCGGGCTCCGCGGGGGGCACGGGGCCGCGTTCTCGGTCAGCCGGGGGCCCATCGCGCCGGGTCACCGCCGCCGCCGTCCACCCGGTGCGGTCCACCGGCCCAATCGCCCCCTGGGCAGGTCATCGGCGTGCGCCACCCCCGGCCCGCCCGACGGGCGGGCCGTCTCGGCCGGCACGGTCGTCATGTCTCGTTCATGATGCGGGTATCTCGTTCATGATGCGGGTATAAGGAGAGCTGTGGTCCGTGAGGTGGTTCGTTTGGTCACCATGCCTGCGACGGTGGGCCTGAGATGAGCGTGAGCCACACCCCCCATGCCGGCGCGATGGAGGACATGGAGGTCAGGAAGGGTGGCCTCGGCTCGCGTGCGCAATCGGTGGCCCTGGCCACGCTGTGCGCCGTTCTCTTCCTGACGTTCCTCGACAACACGATCGTCAGCGTCGGGCTGGCCAACGTGCAGTCCGATCTCCACGCCGGGGTGACCTCGCTCCAGTGGGTGGTCAACGGGTACGCGCTGACCTTTGCCGCCTTCATGCTGGCCGGGGGGACACTGGGCGACCTCCTCGGTCGACGACGGGTGATGTTGGGTGGCGTCGCCATCTTCTGCGCCGGTTCGGTGGTGGCCGCCCTGGCGTCCAATGTCGATGGGCTGATCCTCGGACGGGTGGTGATGGGTATCGGTGCCGCCGCCTCGGAGCCGGGCACGCTGTCCATCATTCGTCACGTCTATCCGGACCGGGAGACGCGGGCCGACGCGTTGGGGGTGTGGGCCGCGGTGTCCGGTTTGGCGCTCGCCCTCGGTCCGGTCATCGGCGGCGTGATGGTCGGATTGTGGAGCTGGCGCGCCATCTTCTGGTTCAACCTCGTCATCGGGGTCATTGCCTTCTCCATGACGTTGGTCTTCGTCCCGGAGACCTCGGACCGGGGACGGAACCGGATCGACTTCGCCGGCATCGTCCTGGGGGCGGTGGCCCTGGCCTCCGGTTCGTTCGCCGTCATCCAGGGCGAGCAGTCGGGCTACTTCACGTGGTGGATCCTGGCGTTGTTCGTGCTGGCCGTGCTGTCCGGCGTCTGCTTCGTGCACGTCGAGCGCCGGGTCGACCACGCCATTCTCGACATCTCCATGTTCCGGCGGTCGGCCTTCTCCGGATCGCTGTTCGTCGCCTTTGCCGCCTACTTCGGCACCTTCTCCATCTTCTTCTTCACGGCGCTCTACCTCCAGGTGGTGGCCGATGCGTCCGCCTTCTCCACGGCGATCGACTTCCTCCCCATGGCCGTCGGGCTCATCGTGGCCTCCATTCTCACGGGTCCCTGGGTCGCTCGCAGCGGGCCCCGGATACCGATGACGATCGGCTGCCTCATGGCCGCGGGCGGGATCCTGGCCACCAGCGCGGTCCTGAGTCCCACGGTGGATCTCTCCACCTTGGGCTGGGTCCTCCCCATCGCCGGGATCGGGTTCGGCATCATCCTGGTCCCCGTCACCTCGGTGCCCCTCACGGTGGTGCCGCCCGAGCGCTCGGGCATGGCCGCGTCGGCGACCAACACGAGCCGTGAGATGGGAGCGGTGTTCGGCGTCGCCATCCTGGGCTCCATCGTGAACGCCCAGCTCACCGGCCAGCTGGCCCAGCGCCTCAAGGCCATCGGTATCCCGCCCAATTTTCAGACCCTGGTGCTGCACGCCGTCACTTCCGGCGGCTTGGGCGGCGGCGGGCAGGCGAGCAGTGCGGAGCACTCCAAGGATGCGGCCGTCGCCAAAATCGCCACCAAAGTCGTGCACGCCGCCTATCAGGCGTTTGGGCAAGGCCTGCACATCGCGCTCACCCTTTCCGGCGGCCTCCTCGTCTGCGGGGCCATCGTCGCCGCCTGCACGGTGCATCGCGTCAGCGACGAGGGGTTCGACATCTGAGCTCGGGTTGCGCCCCGGCGCCCGGGCCTCCATGATCGGGTACCTCACGCCGACCGAACAGGGAGCGCTTCATGCCCGTCGTCCACCTCCCCTCTGTCCCGCCGGGCCTTCGACGAGTACTGGTTCGGGCCCGGCTCGCGGGTCTGGGTCGTGCGCGTCGATGGCGCATACGCCGGTGCCTGTTACGTCAAGCCCAACTTCGTCGGCCGTGCGGCACACATCGCCAATGCCGGTTACTTCCTGCTCGAGGCCTTTCGCGGCAATGGACTGGGCCGGCAGATGGTCGAGCACTCGCTCGGTGAGGCCCGGAGGCTCGGTTTCGACGCCATGCAGTTCAATCTGGTCTTTGCCTCCAATCCCGCTCGGCGGATGTACCGTGAGCCCGGCTTTCGAGAGATCGGCGTGGTGCCGGCCGCCGTCGATGGAGAGGACGCGGTGATCCATTGGCGCAGCCTGGTCTCGGGGACTCCATGAGCGACGTCACCACCGAGACCGACGGGGGCCACGTGGCCGTGGTGTGCCTGCACCGCCCCCCCGCCAACTTCTTCGACACGGCCCTGCTGGGCGAGCTGGCATCGGCCTATGACGCGTTGGCCGGCACGAGCTGGTGTCGGGCCATCGTTCTCGCGTCGGAGGGGAAGCACTTCTGCGCGGGTCTCGATTTCGCGACCAACGGGGACCAGGACATCGCCGAGCTGTACCGCGTGGCGCTGCGCCTCTTCGCCTGCCCCCTGCCCGTCGTGGCCGCCGTCCAGGGAGCCGCCGTGGGTGGCGGACTGGGCCTGGCCCTCTCGGCTGACTTCCGGATCGGGACCGCCGCCAGCCGCTTCAGTGCCAACTTCTCGCGCTTGGGCTTTCACCACGGCTTCGCCATGACCGTCACCCTGCCCCGGGCGGTCGGCCACCAGGCCGCGGCGGACCTCCTGTACACGGGACGGCGGATCGGGGGCGCCGAGGCGCGCGCCCTGGGCCTGTGCGACCAAATTGTCGATGAGGACGAACTGCGCGCCCGCGCCCGCACCTATGCTGCTTCCCTCGCGGCGTCTGGTCCGTCGGCCGTTCGTTCCATTCGCGCCACCCTGCGACAAGGCCTGCTGGAGCGCCTGCGACTCGCCATGGAACATGAACGTGCCGAGCAGGAGAGATTGCGCGGCACGGCGGAGTTCGCCGAGGGTGTGCGCGCCAGCCGGGAGCGGAGGGAGCCGGACTTCGCGGATCCGTGAGGGACGCCTCCGGCTCCCGAGGCCACCCGGAGCGGTCGCCTGACCCGGGGAAGGGGTCCAGCGTCACCCCGGACGCGACCCGCCGGGCGGGGTGACCGCACCCGGCGGCCGGTTCCCGTCACCCTTACCCATGGTGCCCGGCGGGTCCGTGCCGAACATGATGCTGGTGGCCGTCACGCCTCCACCGCTGTCCCTGGTGCCGACCACGACGACGAAATCACCGATCCGGAGCGCACCGGCGTCCGAGGAGCCCGACAGGGTCCGGAACGTCGTGGAGGAGGAGTAGCTGATCGTCTGCGACGTCGCGTCGCGGGACTCGAGGGTGATCGTGCCGGCGCCGAGGGCGGTGACCTTGCCCGCCGCGGTCGGACGGGTCCCTGACCGCGGTGATCCCTGCGGGCCATGGGTCGGAGGGGAATGACCGGGGGTGGTCGCACCGGCGCTGGCCCCGCCGAGACCGAGCGCCACGGCCAGGGCCCCACTGGCGACGAAGGCCCGGCGGGAGGGGGCCCAGCGCCATCGCGCCCCCGTGCTCGGGTGGGGGAGGGCGGGAGGGAGCCCCGCCGCCGGTTCATCTGATGCCTGTCTCACGCGTATCTCCTTCTCGTTGTCTGCCTCGGGGCGTCAGCCCCATGGACACGATGCGCCCCGATGGCGCGGACCGCCTGCGTCGGCGCTGTGGGTGAGGTGGGAATGACGGCGAAGCACGCCGGCTCACCGGAGTCAGAAGCACGCCGGCTCACCGTGAGTAAAATGTGCACGCCGGGGCGCATCCGTCCCCGACCCCGACCGGAGAGGGCCCATGAGACACACGGCACCCGTCCACGACTGGGCAGTGGATTTCGATGTGCTCGACCCGGGCTACATCGCCGAGCCCTTCGGCATCTGGGACGAGCTGCGCACCAGCTGCCCGATCGCCCACACCGAGCGGCGGGGCAGCAATTGGCTGCCCACCCGCTATGACGACGTCACGGCCATGGCCCATGACATCGAGCACTTCAGCTCGCTCAAGGTGGCGGTCATCCCCGTGGGGGACGAGCCAGACGACGGTCCGCAGCTCGAGTACGGGCTGCCCCCGATCTCCGCCGATCCACCCCTGCACACGTGGACGCGGCGCATCCTGTTGCCCTGGTTCTCCCATCGGCGCGTCGACAGCTATGTGCCGCTCACCCGTGATCTCTGTCGGGGCCTGCTGGACGGCTTCGCCGGCCGAGGGCGGGCGGACGCCGCCTCGGACTACGCCCAGCAGATCCCCGTGCGCGTCATCGCCCATATCCTGGGCGTCTCCACCGACATGTCGGACCAGTTCACCGGCTGGGTGCGTGACATCCTCGAGTTCGGCGATGATCTGGAGCGGCGCACCATCGGCTCCGAGGGCCTGCTCAACTACTTCGTGGCCGAGCTGGAAGACCGCCGCCGCGCGCCGGGCGAGGACCTGCTCAGCGAGCTCATCCGGACCGAAGTCGACGGGGCGCCCCTCGAGGACGGCATCATTCTCGGGATGGCCGCACTCGTCCTGATCGCGGGCGTGGACACCACCTGGAGTGCCATCGGATCGTCGCTCTGGCACCTGGCCACGCACCCCGACGATCTCGAGCAGCTGGTGACCGATCCCGAGGTGATGCCACTGGCGATCGAGGAGCTCCTCCGCGCCTATTCCCCGGTGACCATGGCCCGGGTGGTGACCACCGACGTGACATTCGGTGGCTGTCCCATGAAGGAGGGTGACAAGGTCCTCATGAATTTCCCCGCCGCCAATCGGGACCCCGAGGTGTTCGCGCGCCCCGATGTGGTGGACCTGGCCCGGGCCCAGAACCGCCACGTGGCGTTCGGGTCCGGCATTCACCGTTGCGCCGGCTCGAACCTGGCCCGCATGGAGCTGCGGGTGGCGCTCGAGGAGTGGATCCACCGCATTCCGTCCTTCACGCTGGACGAGGGCAGGGAGATGACCTGGGCCGGCGGTCAGGTGCGCGGTCCCCGCCAGCTGCCGGTGGTGTTCGGATGAAGATCCGGGTTGATTCCGACAAGTGCCAGGGGCACGCGCGGTGCTACGGGCTGGCGCCCGAGCTCTTCGACGTCGACGACTACGGGCAGGCGTCGGTCATCGTCGACGAGGTGCCCGCGGAGCTCGAGCCGAAGGCGCTCCTGGCCATCGCCAATTGCCCCGAGTACGCCATCGAAGTGGTGAGCGACGAGCCCTAGCTCGCCGCCGCATGCCCCCACGCTCCCCCGCCCCCGGGGACCATTCGGATACCCATCACCGCCGTTAGACCGGGAGCGCGGCCCCCGCCACTTCCGCCGCGTCCGTCCCCGCCTCGCCTTCGGCCTCCGGCCTCTTGGACCGGATGAGCGTGAAGGCACCGATGGCCGCCGCGGCCAGCACGATCGCACTGAAGACGAAGGCCGTCGTGTACCCGTGGACGGCACCGGCAGCCTGGGCACCGGCCGACGTCCCGTGGACGGCCAGGTACGCCGCCGTGGCCGAGGTGGCGATCGTGTTGATGAGCGCGGCGCCCAGGGAGCTCCCGGTCTGCTGGGTGGCGTTGACCGTGGCGCTGGCCACCCCGGCGTCTTCCGGGTTCACGCCGATGAGGGCGGTGCTGCTGAGGGCCACGAAGGCGAGCCCCATGCCCAGGCTCACGATGACCTCGGCCGGGAAGACGTGGCTCACGTAGGACGAGTGCACGGAGATGAAGCTGAAGATCAGGAGCCCGATCGCTCCCAGGGTCAGCCCACTGGTCAGGACCGCTCGCGGGCCGAACCGGGGCAGCAACCGGCTGGCCAGGGTGGCCCCGGCGATGATCCCGAGCGAGAACGGGATGAAGGCGAAGCCGCTCTTCAGGGCCGAGTAGTGCAGCGTCCCCTGGAAGTAGAAGGTCAGGGAGAGAAAGGTCCCCAGCATGGCCGTGCCGACCAGGAGTGACGACAGGAACGAGCCGCCCCGGTTCCGATCGAGCACGATCCGCAGCGGGAGGAGGGGATGGGCCGCCCGCCGTTCCAGCAGGACGAAGGACCCCAGGAGCAGCGTGGCCACGGCAAAGAGCAAGACCGTGGTGGACGACCCCCAACCATCGGATCCAGCCTTGGTGAAGGCATAGACCAGAGCCAGCAGGCCACCGGTCACCGTGACGGCGCCCGGTATGTCGTAGCCGTGCCGCACCGAGCTCCGGCTCTCGGTCACCACGAACCACGCGGCGACGGCGGCCGCCACGGCAATGGGCACGTTGATGAGCAGCGTCCAGCGCCACGATGCGTACTCGGTGAGAAGGCCCCCGAGGATCAGGCCGATGGCGGCGCCGCCCCCGGCGATCCCGCCGTAGACGGCGAAGGCCCGGGCCCGCTCCTTGGGCTCGGTGAAGGCCACGGTCAGGAGCGAGAGTGCCGACGGCGCCATCACGGCGGCGAAGGCCCCCTGCAGGGCCCGGGCCCCGAAGAGCATGGCCGAGGTCTGGGCCAGTCCGGCCAGGGCGGACGCGGCGGCGAAGCCGAGCAGGCTGATCATGAACATGCGCTTGCGGCCGAGATAGTCGGCGATGCGCCCGCCCAGGAGCAGGAATCCGGCGAAGGACAGGGTGTACGCCGTGAGCATCCACTGGCGGTTGGCCGCCGAGATGTGCAGGGCCCGTTGGGCCGACGGCAGTGCGATGATGACGACCGAGGCGTCGAGCACCACCATCAGCTGGGCCACGGCGATGACGGCCAGGGCCCGGAAGCGCTTGGGATCGAGCCCGGCCGGGGCTCCGGTGGCGAGGGGGTCGTGCTCGAGGGTGGCGGTCATGGTGTCTCCTCTGTGGGGTGCGACGGGTGAGCCGGACTTCCGTGCCCGGGGCTCGCATTGCTGCTCCCCGTGGCGTACAATCGGAATGTTGGTTCCATTTAGACTATACGGAACGAGTACTCCGTTTGTCAACGCTGGGGGAGAAATTTCTGTGGGGCCGAAGTCCGTGAGCGAGTCCACCGGCAGTCAGGTCGAGTGCGAGGAGGGGTCGCGCCCCCTGCGGGCGGACGCCCAGCGCAACCGCTTGCGGGTTCTGGAGGCGGCCGAGGAGGTCTTCGCCGCGCAGGGTATCTCGGTGCCGGTGGACGTGATCGCCGAGCGGGCCGGCGTCGGCGTGGGGACCCTCTACCGCCACTTCCCCACCAAGGAGAAGTTGTTCGAGGCCATCCTGGTGGGCTACATCGTCGAGATCGCGGCCGATGCCCGGTCCCGGCTCGGCGCGGCGGACCCGGGGGCGGCGTTCTTCGGCTTCCTCCGCCACCTGGTCGAGGAGAGCGCGTCGAAGCGGGACCTCATGCTCGCCATGTCCGGGGCCGGCGTCGAGTTCGAGGTGGTGGCGGCCGAGGCCAAGCAGGACCTGCAGGCGGCCGTGATGGATCTGCTGCAGGCGGCACAGAGGTCCGGTGCGGTCCGGGGCGACGTCACCGGCGAGATGGTGCTCTCACTGGTCGGGGGCACCTGCATCGCCTCCTATCGTCCCCACATGGAGTCCTCGCCGCTCGACATGCTCGCCATCATCTGTGACGGGCTGCGGACGCCGGAACACCCTCCTGATCGCCGCAGGGGGGACGGCGGTCAGTCGTCTCCGGCGACCTGATCGAGCCACCCGAGCAGGCCGTCCATCCGCGGACCCAGCTGCCCGCGCCGCGCCGCGCCGATCGGGGCCCGGTACCAGGCGGCCAGGTCCCGGGCCCGATCGGGGCGTTGGGCCAGCACGGCGATGGGCACCGTCTGGACCCTGATGGTGAAGACGATGGCACCGGTGTCGGGCAGGCGCCGCAGCGTCTGGCGCTCGCTGCGGATCCACAGGGGCGGCACGCCGTCGACCGGCGCCGCGTCGGTGCAGAGCGCGGGGTCGAGCCGGTGACAGGGTGCCCAGAGCAGCAGCGCCGGCCACACCGAGACGTTTCTGCGCCAGACCACCTTTCCCGGAGGCAGGCGGTCCAACAGGGAGTCCACCCGCCGGCTCAGCTCGGTGGCATAGTGCGGCACCGGACCGTGCACGACGGCGGTGGGGCGACCCAACTTCTCGTGCAGGAGCCACAGGCTGGGGAAGCAGAGCACCGCCCCCTCGAGTCGCCAGGCGTTCTCGTGATGCACCATGAGGCAGAGGTCTTCCTGGACGCGTGTCCCGGCCCGGGCCAGGGGATGGCCCTCGCCGCCCTCGCCGCCCTCGCCGTCCTCGCCGTCGGCGCCGGGCCCGCTGGCGGCGCGGTGGGTGGCCAGCCACCGATCGACCAGCCGGCCCACCTCCCGTGCCGGTTCCTCGGCGCGCCTGGTGCAGGCGAAGACGTGGTCACGCTGCTCGGCCAGCAGTCGACGGCGGAGCCGCAGCTCATCGGCGGCCAGGTGGTCCGGGAGGAGCCACGATTCCTCCGGCAGTGCCCGCGTCCCCATGCGGGCGGGGACGGACGTGGCGGAGAGATCGACCTCGTCGAGCCAGGACGGCGGGGTGAGCGGTCGGTACCGCTCCGGGTCGGGAGCGTAGGAGAGGAGGAGGGCGGGCGTGAGGTGGCGCGGTGTCATCGGTCCGGGCGCCGGCGACGGGGCCTGCCTCCGGTCCGGTGGCGGGCGCCGGGCGACCCCGGTGGCGGGGCCGGTGGGGCAGGGCGGGCGGAGGAGCTGTGCTTGAGACTCACGGTCCACACGTCTGGGTGAAGGTTACCGCAGGGCGTGCCCCGGTGGTCGTGCCCGATCCCAACGGCGTGCGGGTCGAGCTCCTGGACAGCCCGGCCCACGACAGCCTGCATGCGAGCGCGGCGGGCGGGCGGCGCGGGGGAACCACTAGAACGAAGGGTGCACACGACTCCGAGGAGGGCGACTGGCGTGAAAGCTGCGGTCTACTACGAGACGGGAAGTCCCGACGTCTTCCGCTACGAGGACGTGCCGGAC
>JBKQIP010000223.1:0-3812 GCA_052148295.1 Acidimicrobiales bacterium | reverse complement strand
CCGCCTCGAGGTCGAGCGCACCCGGATCGTCGAACGGGGTCACCGGGGCGGTGACGACGCGCCCGAAGCGGGGCGAGTCGGATTGGGGGCTCATGAGAACTTCACGCTACCAGCCGCTCCCTGCAAGGCGAGGCCTCTGGCCCCTGCCCCGCCCCGGCTCGTCGCCCCTGCCCGTGTCTACGCCCGCCGGCACTCCGGCCGGCACTCCCGCCGGCAAGCCCGCAGCCCTACGCCACCTGGCGTTCGGCCGGCGAGCCGTCGGCGAAGGCGTCCTCGTCCTCGGTCGAGTCGGTGAGGTGCTCGAACGCGATGGCGCCCATATCGGTGAACTTCTGGCGCAGCCAGCCGTCGGCGGCATCGAGCAGGCCGAGCTTCCTGAGATTGGGGACGATCTTCGAGAATAGCAGGATCTGGAAGTCGTCGCGATCGGGTGCCTGCATGTGCACCTTCATGACATCGGCCATCGGGACTTCCAGGCGCTCCCAGACCTCCTGCATGACCAGGCGGTCCTTCATCCGGATGGCTGCCTCGAAGGCGAATTCCTGACGCTCGCGCAGCTCTGCCGTGCTGAGCTCCTTGTAGTACTCCTGGAGGCTCAGCACGCCGAAGGCCACATGACGGGCCTCGTCGGCCATGACATACCGCAACATCTTCTTGAGCAGTGGCTCGGTCGTCATGGCGTGGATGAAGCCGAACGCGGCCAGGGCGAGCCCCTCGACCATGATCTGCATGCCGAGGTAGGTCATGTCCCACCGGGAGTCGCTGACGATGTCGTCGAGCAGCAGGCCGAGGTGGGCGTTCATCGGGTAGTGGCCGGAGAGCTTGGTGTCGAGGTACTTGGAGAAGACCTCCACATGGCGGGCTTCGTCCATCACCTGGGTGGCGGCGTAGTACTTGGCGTCGATCCACGGCACCGTCTCGACGATCTTGGCCGTGCACAGCAGGGCCCCCTGCTCGCCGTGCATGAACTGGGACAGGAGCCAGTTCTGGTTCTGCACGCCGAACTGCAGCCACTCCGTCTCGCCCCACTTCTCGACGGCGGTGCCCGACAGGTCGGCCGTCTCCCACTCGAACTGCCCGGCGTTGGCCTCCTGGTTGGCGATGACCACGCGCTCCTGGTCGACCTCGATGGACCAGTCGAGATCGGTCTGCCCGTTCCACTGCGCCTTCTTGGCCTTCTCGTAGAGACGGTCGAGCTGCGGCTTGGACCCCTTCTCGTAGTCCCAGGTGAACTCCGCCGGGCACTGGTCGGGGACGCGGTGGAAGCCTTCGGCGTCGTAATGCCCGCAGAAGCTCAGGACGGCCTCGAGGTCGTCGATCCTCTCGCGGCCGATGAGCTCGAGGTTGCTCTTCATGGCGGCTTGCTCGTCGTCGACGGTGGTCATGGCACTGCCCCCTTCGTGGTGGGTGAGATGGTCGGTGAAGCGATGGATGAGGTGTTCGCTGAAGCGGTGGGTGAGGTGTTCGCTGGGATGGTCGGTGAAGCGGTCGGTGCGGTCGTCGGACCGCCGGTCGCGGCCGGCGCCTGGTCGGGAGCGGCCCGCAGGGCCAGGATGCCCGGGAGGACGAAGGTGCGGACCAGGCCCCGGGTGTCGTCGGGATCGGCCACGTCGATCCCCCGCGCCGGCTCGGCCACGTAGGTCAGGACGATCCGCACGGCCCACTCCGCCGCCCGCGACGCCTGGTCGGGCTCGAGCCAGCGCGCGAAGAACGGTGCGGCGAAGTCCCCGGCCCGGATCAGGATCCGGTCCATGTCGGCGAAGGTCAGGTAGGGCAGGATGATGCCGGGCTCGTGGCACAGCAGGTAGGCCAGGGCCCGGTGGTCGCGCAGCCGGCGCGCCGCCTCGACCATGCCGGCCACCAGCACCTCCTCGAGGTCGGCGGCCTCCCCCATCACCACGGCCAGGGAGGAGAAGAGGCGGGCCACCTCGGTGGACACCACCGCCTCGAGCACGGCCTCCTTGCCCCCCGGGAAGGTGCGGTAGAGGGTGGCCCGCGAGAAGCCGGCCTGCCGGGCGATGTCGTCGACGGTGGTCTTGGCCGCGCCCTGGCGGGCCAGGCACTCGAGCGCGGCGTCGACCAACCGCACCCGGGTCGAGGAGCGGTCGTCCCCGCCCATGTGGCGGATGACCTTGCCCCTCCGGCCCGGAGGGGCCGATCTGCCCAGGTCAGCCCGGGCTGCTCCTGCCTCCATTGATGAAACAGTATGGCGATTTTTGTCTCAATGTCAACTCAGGTTCAGGTGGCCGGGCGTCAGAGCGAGCACCAGCACGGCCAGCACGGCCAGCGTGACGGCACCGAAACCGACCGCCAGGGCGACCCGGGTGGCGGCGTCCCTCGGCTGGAGGGAGTGGTCGAAGGCCAGGGCCAGCACGGCGCCGACGGCCAGGCCCGCCACATGCGCCTGCCACTCGACGTTGCCGCTGAACCCCAGGGCCAGATTGATCCCGATGAGGACGACGACGGGCACCACCGGGCGGTGCTGGCGCAGGGCCAGGACCACGTAGGCGGCCATCACCCCCATGATGGCCCCCGAGGCGCCGGCGCTCAGGCTGCTGGCGGGGGCGATCAGGTACGAGCCCACGCTGCCGCCCAGCCCGGCCAGCAGGTAGAGCGCCAGGAACCGGCCCTTGCCCAGCATGACCTCGACGGCGGGCCCGACGATCAGCAGGGCGATCATGTTGAACCCGATGTGGAGGATGTCGAGATGGAGGAACATGGACGTGACCAGCCGGTAGTACTCGTGCAGGTAGTGCACCCCGTTCGGCCACATGCCCAGACGGGTGATCACGCTGGCCTTGCCGAACCCGCTGGCCACGAAGCAGATGACGTTGGCCACCACCAGGGCGATGACCACCGGCGTGGGATTGGTCGAGCCGACGCTGCCGGTGTGGTTCCGGTCCGCCAGCGGCCGTATGACCCGGCTCTGCTTGGCGCCGGCCTTCACACAGTCCGGGCACTGCCAGCCCACGGCGGCGTGGATCATGCAGTCGGTGCAGATGGGCCGGTCGCAGCGGGCGCAGGTCACCGCGGCCGCCCGGTCGGGATGGAGGGCGCAGCAGGTCGTGGTCATCGGATGCCGGCCAGCAGCTCGGCCCGGACCAGGCGGGACACCTGGACCGGGTCGTTGAGGTCCCAGCGACCGGGCGAGGCGATGTAGGAGAGGACCATCCGGGCCAGGAAGTCGGCCGCCTCGTCGAGCCCGGTGTCCTCGGTCATGCCGTGGCGCACCAGGTAGGGCACCAGGAAGGCGGCCACCAGGGTGTGGGTCTCGCTCGACTCGACGGTCAGCCGGGGAAGCAGGATCTCGGGCTCGGTCTGGAGGATCCGCTGGAGCACCTCGTGCTGGACCAGGGCCCGGTGGGCGAAGACCAGGCCGCGCTCCATCACCTCCTCGAGGGTGAGGGCGTCGTGCACCTCCTCGTAGAGGCGCAGGAAGAAGCGGGCGAACTCCCAGGCCACCACCGCCCCGATGAGCTCCTCGCGCCCGCCGGGGAAGTACCGGTACACCGTGGCCCGCGACACGCCCGCCTCGCGGGCGGCGTCCTCCACCGTGGTCTTGGCCAGCCCCCAGCGGGCCACGCAGGCGTAGGTGGCCTCGAGCACCTGGCGGCGCACGGCGTCGGCCCGGGCACCGGCCTCCGCCTCAGCGCCTGGCATCGGGCGGCGCCCGTTCAGAACCCGAGCAGGGCGTCCAGCCCCACCGTCAGGCCGGGGCGGTCGGCCACCTGGCGCACGGCGAGCAGCACGCCGGGCATGAACGAGACCCGGTCGACCGAGTCGTGGCGGATCGAGAGCGTCTGGCCCTCGGC
>JBKQIP010000222.1:0-6665 GCA_052148295.1 Acidimicrobiales bacterium | reverse complement strand
GGGGCGCTCGAACACGGCCTGACCGACGCCTGCCGGGCGGGCTCCGCCGAGCTGGTCTCGCTCTGGGGCCATCCCGACCAGGCCGAGGGCCCCCTGGCCTTCGCCGAGAAGCGGGAGCCCAACTGGGCCACGCTCGAGTAGGCCGGGGGCGCCGGGCCCGGGGCCACGGGCGCCGGCACGGGCGAGTGGCGGCTCAGCGGGCGAGCTCGGCGCGCAGCTCGAACTTCATCACCTTGCCGGTGGGATTGAGCGGCAGGGCGTCGACCACCCGGACCGTGCGGGGCACCTTGAAGTTGGCCATGTGCTCGCGGGACCACGCCACCAGCTCGTCCGGATCGACGGTCTGGCCCGGCCGCGGCACGACGAAGGCCGCCCCCACCTCCCCGAGTCGATCGTCGGGCACGCCGACCACGGCCACCTGGGCCACCTGGGGGTGGCCCAGCAGGATGGCCTCGATCTCGGCCGGGTAGGCGTTGAACCCGCCGACGATGGACATGGCCTTCTTGCGGTCGGTGATGCGCAGGTTGCCGTCGGTCCCGAGGAGGCCGATGTCCCCGGTGCGCAACCACCCGTCGCGGTCGATGGCCTCGCGGGTGGCCGACGGGTCGGCGAAGTAGCCCTGCATGACGTTGAAGCCCCGGACCAGGATCTCACCGGGCTCACCCGCCCCGACGGGCCGGTCGTCGCCGTCGACGATGCGCACGCTCACCCCGGGCAGGGGCCGGCCCACGGTGGTGGCGATCACCTCGGGCTCGTCGTCGTGGCGGCACATGCTGACCGTGCCCGTCGTCTCGGTCAGCCCGTAGCCGGTGACGACGGTCTCGAAGCGCAGCTCCTCGCGCATGCGGCGGATGACCTCCACCGGCACGACGGCGGCGCCCGTCACCGAAAGCCGCAGCGACGATAGGTCGAACGAGGCGAAGTCGGGGTGGTTGAGGATCGACTGGAAGACGGTGGGCGGCCCGGGCAGCATGGTGATCCGCTCCTCGACCACACGCCGCATCACCGGGACGACGTCGAACACGGCATGGGGGACCATGGTCGCCCCCCGCAGGACGCAGGCCAAGAGGCCCGACTTCAGGCCGGCGGTGTGGAAGAAGGGATAGACCATGAGGTAGCGGTCGCCCCGGCGCAGCCCCACCAGCTCGGACCAGGCCAGGTAGGTACGGACGCTGGCGCCGTGCCCCAGGACGGCTCCTTTGGGCCGGCCGGTCGTGCCGGAGGTGAAGATGATGTCGGAGGCGCTGTCACCGGTCAGCGCGGCGCGGCGGCGGTCCACCTCCGCCTGCAGGGCCCCGGTCCCCCGGGCGGCGAAGCCGGCGGCCGGCGTGCACCCCGCCGGTACCGGTCCCGCCAGCACCACGGTCTCCTCGAGGCCGTCGAGACCGGGGACGCCGGCGAGCAACGCCACCAGATCGGTGCCGAGAAGGTCGGTGACGGTGAACAGCAGCCGCGCCCCCGACGTCCGCAGCACATGGCCCGCCTCCTCGCCCCGGTAGCGGGTGTTCAGCGGCACCAGGACGGCCCCGACGGCGTAGACGGCGAAGCTGGTGATGACCCACGGGGCGCCGTTGGGTGCCCACAGCGCCACCCGGTCGCCCGGGGCCACGCCGCTGGCCACCAGGGCGCGAGCCACCTCGTCGACCCGGGCCGCCAATTGGCGGAACGACAGCCGCACCGGTCCGTCGACGAGTGCCTCGTCGTCCCCGAACCGGTGGGCCGCGCCGGCCAGGGCGTCGGGAATGGTCAGGGGTGGCGCGTCGCCGGGAGCCGGCTCGGCTCCTCTTTCGTGGGGCACAGATGTATATATTATGAGAATGACGACGCCCGAGCCGGGAGGGCCGCGGGCATCGGAGCACGTGCGGCTCGAGCAACGCGACGGGGTGGCCGTGGTGACGCTCGACCATCCGGCGGACCGCAACGCCCTCTCGCTGGCCATGGTCCGGGCGCTGACCTCCGTCGTGCACCGGGCGTCGGCCGGCGACGCCGGGGCGATCGTGGTGGCGGGGGCGGGACCGGCCTTCTCGGCCGGAGGGTCGGTCGACGACCTGTTCGAACCCAAGGTCCCGCTCCAGGAGATGTACGCCGGCGTCGTGGCCATCGCCGAGTCCGGACTGCCCACGGTGGCGGCGGTCAATGGCCCGGCCCTGGGGGCGGGCATGAACCTGGCCATGGCCTGCGATCTGATCGTCTGCTCGCCGTCAGCCCGCTTCGAGACCCGCTTCCCGCACATCGGGCTCCATCCCGGCGGGGGTCACCTCTGGCACCTGCGCCAGCGCATGGGACGACCGGGCGCCGCGGCGATGGCCCTGTTCGGCGAGTCGCTCGACGGCGAGGAGGCCGCCCGCCGGGGGCTGGCCTGGCGCTGCGTGCCCGAGACCGATCTGCTGGAGCTCGCGGTGGACCTGGCCTCCCGGGCGGCACGTCTGGACCGCCACCTGACGGCGCGGATCCGGGCCACGCTCGACGACAGTGCGGCGCTCCACCGGGCGTCGGACGCCGTCAGTCTGGAACTCCCGGCCCAGCAGTGGTCCATGGGGCGTCCCGAGTTCGCCGCCGCCCTGCAGCGACTGCGCACCCGGCTCGGACGCGGCTGACGGGGCCGCCCCGACGGGCCTGGTCCCGGGCCGGGCGACGGGCCCGATCAGATGGCGATCTCGGCGGTCCAGAGGTCGGCCACGGCGGCGGCGCCGAGGACCTCGAGCTCGCTCGAGGGGACCCGGTTGCTGCACCACAGGTAGAGCGACGACGCCGGGCCACGCAGGGCGACGTCCGCCTTGCCGTGCGCGTGCTCGGCGGCGACGGCGGTACCGGGTCCCAAGCGGATCATCCACTCCCCCTCCCCGTCGGTGCGGTGGAGGTGCAGGGACTGGCCGATCCAGCTGCCGGTCGCCGAACGGAGCGTGCGCGGCAGCATGACGGCCACGAACTCGTCGATGCCGTCGCCGGCCAGCTCGGGGTGAAGGGGATCGGGACGCCCGACGGCCTGTTGCACGTCCCAGGCGTGGACCGCGGTCTCGAGCGCCTGGCGCCGGAACCAGAACAGGCGGGAGCGGGGAAGGCCGAACGTCCAGCAGTTGGTGTCGGGGTCGGCCGCCGTCAAGGCCCCGATGAGCTGGTGCGCGCGATCCTCCGCCCACGGCACCAGGGCGGCGTCCCCGGCACCGACCGGAGACGAGGGGAGGTTGTCCCGATTCCCCGTGCGCACGATGCTGGCGGCCCAACCCCACGTGGTGCCCACGTGGGTGACGAGGTCGGCCACCGTCCAGTCGGGGCAGCTCGGCACCGGGGCGTCGAGGTTGCCCCGGGCCGAGGCCAGCAGCGCCGTCGCACGGTCCTGCAGCGCGTCCAGGTAGCCGGGGGCATCCATCGGTCGCAGGTTACCAAGGCCGACCCTCGTGGCCGGAGGCGCTCGTCGCGCTCGGGAGGCTCAAGGGCTCGCCACCAGGTCGGCCGGATCAGCCCGTCGGCATCTCGAATCCGCTGAAGATCACCGCGTTCGTCTCCGCCGCCGCGTGCCGCCGGCCGATCACGGCCTGATACTCGGGGGAGTTGTACCAGTCGCGTGCCGCCTCGACGGAGTCGAACTCGAGGATCACGGTCTGGGTGCCGTGCCACTCACCCTCGAGCACATCGGCCGGCGGGCCGACCACGATCGCCTTCGCGCCGACGGCGAGAATCGTCGGCAATGCGCCTTGCGAATACGCACCCATGCCTTCCTGATCGTGCACCTGCTCGGTGAAGATTGCGTATCCCTTGGGCATGTGGTCCCCTTCGGTCGGGCCGGTCGACGTTCACGTCGATGATCGGCGCACTCTTACACCCGGCGTGCGCGGTGTCCACCGCCGGCCGCTCGCCGGCCCGGGGGTGCCTCTCGCCTCCCGGTGAGGGCACCGCCAGGTTCAGTCGAACCTCCACTGGCGGCGCCCTTCGGCGGCCAACAGCCGCCCGAACGCCAGCCCGGGGAAGTGCGCCGCCGCGGCCGGGATGTCCGAACCCTCGAGCTCTCGGGCCAGCGCCTCACGTGATCGTTGCGCCAGCTGTTTGTCGACGTCACCGATCATCTCCCAGTCGTTGCTGAGCAGCTCGGCGGGACAGTGCACCACGTCGCCGAGGAGCATGGCCCGCTCGGTCCCGGACGAGATCACCATGACCGTGCTGCCCGGCGTGTGACCGGGAGCGCTGCGCACGTCGAGTCCCGGCAGGATCGTCCCGTCCCCACTCCACGTCTCGAGGCGATCGGCGATCGGCGGAAGCAGCTCCGACGCCGCTCGGCCACCCATGAGCGAGACCGCCAGGCTGTCGTCGAAGGGGGTGGCACCCATGAAGAACGCCCAGTCCGCCTCGTGGCACCGGTACGTGGCACGACCGAACAGGCGACGCTCCCCGTCGGTGGCCCACCCGAGGTGGTCGAAGTGGAGGTGGGTGAGCACGACGTCGGTGATCTCCGAGGGGTGGACGCCGAGTGCGGCCAGGTTCTGCATGAACTGTCCCGTCCGCACCGGATCAGCGTGCGGACCGATGCCGGTGTCGACGAGGGCCAGGCGCTCTCCACTGCGCACGAGGAACCCACCCACGTCGATGGTCAGCATCCCGTCCCCGTCGAGGAATTGGGAGTGCTGGAGCCAGTCCTGGTCGGTCTTGTTGAACATGAGCGTCGGAGGTGCCTGGAAGCTGCCGTCCGACACGCCCTCGATCGTCACGCTCCCGATCTGCATGTCCACCGACCCTACTGTGAGGGGGCCCTCGGGGTCGGCTCGGCACCGTCTTCGTGACCCCGCGCGGGATCGGTTTCCGCCGGCAGCCGGCGGCCCGGTCAGGGGTCGACGCCGGGATCGAGACGTGCCGCGGCGGCCAGCCCGGCCAGCAGCCTCGTCAGCTCCTCCTTCTCGGCGCCGCGGGAGCGGGACGGCCCGTGATGGGGCATGGCGTCGGTGATCTGGTGGCTCAGGGCGGTGCCGCGGATGGCATTGAAGACGACGCTCACGGTGGCCGGGCTGGCCCCGTCGCCCAGGACGTCGAGGAACAGCCGGCGCAGGTCGTGGCCGGCCACATCGGCGATGCGGGCGAGCGCATCGGCCACGTCGGCCGACGTGTCCGGGTCGTGGCTGAGGTTGAGGATGATCTGCAGGCGGGCCAGGTAGATGGGCGATCCGTAGTTCCGGGCGAGCGTGGTGTAGAGCGAGTGCAGCCGTTCCTCGAGGGTCTCACCGTCGATGCGCGCCCGGCTGACCAAGGTGGTGAAGCGCTGGTTGAGCTCCTCGAGGACGGCGAGCAGGAGCGCCTCGCGTGAACCGAAGTGGTACTGGATGGAGCCCCAGCTCACATTGGCCCGGCGCGCGATCTCGTTGGAACTGGCCCGGTAGAAGCCGAGCTCGAGGATGCTGGCGATGGCGGCGTCGACGATCTGTCCCCGGGTGGCCGGCTGCGCGTCGACGGCGTCGCGCCCACGGCGCCGGGAACGGTCACGCGGTGGCGTGGCCGCCGCACCATCGCTCACGCCCGCCGCACCATCGCTCACGCCCGCCGCCTCGCCGCTCACGCGCTGACCCGCCGTTCGGGGCGTGCTGCGTCGATGGTCACCGTCCGGGACCACGCCACCAGGCGGTCCCACAGGTGGCGCCGGTTGCCGGCCTGGTTGTGACAGTGGCTCGAGCCGGCCGGCACCACCAGCGTGATCGGAGGCCGATCGGTGTCGAGCACGATGTCGCCGGCGTCGGCCAGGTGCTCGGCCATGCTGTACGTGGTGTCCGCCTCGACGTCGAGGTCGAAGTAGGCGCTGGTGCACCCTCCGCCCGGGAGGCAGCACCAGACCAATGGTCCCGACGGCGTCGTCGGTGCCACGACGATGCCCCCTCGACGTGCTTGCCGGGGAGCGGGATGGCGGCGGACACGTCCACCTCGACCGTGCTCCTCAGTCGACCCATAGGTCCTCGAAGATCGCCTTGGACGCCAGGAGCTCCTCGATCTCGTCGGCCCCGAAGCCGTGTTGGGCGAGGATCTCCCGGGTGTGCTGCCCGACGATCGGGGGCGGGCCCTGCACCACGCCGGGGGTGGCCGAGAAGTCGATGGTGGTGCCGAACTGCTCGAAGCGGCCCAGCTTGGGGTGCTGGTGCTCGACGATCAGGCCCAGCTCGCGCATGACCGGGTCGGCGAAGACCTCCCGGCCGAACGTCGGGTTGGCGATCTCACAGGGCACACCGGCGCCGTCGAACGCCGCGAACCATTCGGCGGCCGGCCGGCGCAGCATCGCCTCCGCCAGCAGTGCGCCCAGCGCGCCGTCGTGCTCCCGCCGCCGCGGCGCGTCGCCGAAGCGCGGGTCGTCGGTCAGGCCCAGGTCACCGAGCGCGGTGGCCAGCGCCTGCCACTGGGGCTCGTCGGTCACGGCCAGGCAGAGCCAGCCGTCGGCCGTCTCGTACAGCCGGTACAGGGCGGTGAGCCCCAGCTGGAGGCGGTCGAGGTGGGGCCGGGGCAGGGGCGTCCCGTCGGCGGTCACCGTGGCGGCCGACGCCGAGAGCAGCGCCGCGTTGAGGATGGAGGTGTCCACGCTCTGGCCCTGGCCGGTCCGTTCCCGGTGGAGCAGGGCCTGGATGACGGCGATGGCGGAGAGATAGCCGTTGCCGGTGTCCCCCATGGAGGTGAGGCTCCAGAAGGGACGGCCGCCG
>JBKQIP010000221.1:0-17142 GCA_052148295.1 Acidimicrobiales bacterium | reverse complement strand
GTGGACGGGCAAGGTCCTGGCCGACCCTCCCGACCAGCGCCGGGAGCTGGTCGAGGAGCGGTCCCTCATCCCCGGCGCCATCGAGGAGCTCCTCCGCTTCGAGACGCCGGCCCCGCACATGTCCAGGTACGTCACCGAGGACGTCGAACTGCACGGCCGGACGGTTGCCGAGGGCAGCATCGTGATGATGCTGCCGGCATCGGCCAACCATGACGACCGTCGCTTCCCCGACGGTGACTCCTTCGACATCCACCGCGACGACGGCAAACCCCTGACCTTCGGCTACGGGATCCATCTCTGCCTGGGGGCGGCGCTGGCCCGTCTCGAAGGCCGGGTGGCCCTCGACGAAGTCCTCGACCGGTTCCCCACCTGGGAGGTGGACATGGACCGGGCCACACTGGCCCCGACGTCGACGGTCCGGGGCTGGGAGACGCTCCCGGCCTTCACCTCGTGATCGCCGCCCGTCGTCGACGGGACGCCGGCGGAATGTCCTGATGGGGTCGAGCGACGACGAGGTCCTCCCCGGGCACGGCGACGTCGCCTAGCGGTATGGGCACCGGGACGACAGCCAAGAAGTCGACGGATCTCCCGGAGCGTGCCGCCCGCCCCTACGACGGCACGCTCCGCCGCGAACGGGCGGCCGAGACGCGGGAGAGGATCCTCGCCGCCGGCTCCGAACTTCTGCACCGCTCGTCCGTCCGCGACTGGAAGAAGCTGACCGTCCGGGGAGTCGCCGAACGAGCCGGCGTCAACGAGCGGACCGTCTACCGCTACTTCGGGAGTGAGCGCGGGTTGCACGATGCGGTGATGCGCCGGAACGAGCAGGAGGCCGGTATCGAGCTGGCGGGCATGCGGCTCGAGGACATCGCCACCGTGGCGGCCCAGATCTTCGACCATGTCTCCGAGTACCCGCGAGAGCCCCGCCCGACACTCGACCCGACCCTGGTCGACGCCAACCGGCGCCAGCGCGATGCGCTGCTCGGTGCCGTCGACACCGAGGCGACGTCATGGCCCGAAGAGGATCAGACGGTGGTGGCGGCCATGTTCGACGTGCTCTGGAGCGTGGCGACCTACGAGCGGCTGGTGGTCGACTGGGAGGTCGATCACGAGCGGGCCGTCGAGGGGATCTCCTGGGTCATCGGACTGGTCGAGCAGGCCGTCCGGGACGGCCGGGGTCCGACGTGACCCGCACCGACGCCACCACGGCGACGATCCGTCCGGCTCATGACCGGCGTCGTCGCCACCGGTGGCGATCAGCCGGCGTCCCCGACCTTGGTGGGCACCGGGCCCGGCCGCACCTTGGGCACCGGCCGTCCGGCCACGGTGCCGCCGTCGACCGGAACCACGATGCCGGTGATCTGCGCCGAGCGGTCACCGGCCAGGAAGAGCACGGCCTCGGCCACGTCCTGCGGCGTGCCCTGGCGCTGCAGGGGCTGGTCCTGCTCGATGGTGGGGCCCAGGTCGTAGTTCGTGATCCCGGTGGGGATGTGTCCCGGGGCGATGCAGTTCACCCGGACGCCGAATTCCGCCAGATCGGTGGCGACCATGCGGCTGAACTGGGCGATCGCCGCCTTCGACGTGCGGTAGGCGATCGGGGGGCCGCCCCCGGTCAGGCCACCGATGGACGAGGTGTTGATGATGGCGCCACCGCCGTGCCCGGCCATGTGGCGGGCGGCCCGCTGGGTCCCGATGATCACTCCGAACAGGTTCACGGCCATCACACGGTCGAAGTCGCGCAGGTCGTCCCGCAGGAAGCGGCGGAAGGAACTGGAGATGCCGGCGTTGTTGCACATGACGTGCAGACCGCCGAAGGTGTCCACGGCGAAGTCGACCAGCGACTGGACTTCGTCGGCGTCGGACACGTCGGTGCGCCGGAAGGCCACCGCGTCACCGAGCCCGGCCGCCAGCGGCTCACCCCGCTCCACGTCGACGTCGGCGACGACGACCTTCGCCCCTTCACGGACGAACAGCTCCACGGTGGCGCGGCCGATACCGCTGGCGCCTCCCGTGACGATGGCCACCTTTCCCGAGAGCTCCTGGCCCATGTCCGGCGGTTCCTTTCGACTGGCGTCCGGCACCGAGCGCTCACCTCGGTCCCTCTCCGTCCGCCGTCTCTGACGAGCCCGGCGCGGGCATTGAACATACCCCGGACGGCCGACCATCGACATCCCCTTCCGATCTCCCACCCCATCCGATCAGGGCACCCGCCCTCCACGACCCTGGAGCACCCGTGAGCGACGATCCGTTCGATGCCATCGATTTCTTCTCCGCCAAGGACGTCATCGACAACCCTTACCCCTACCTCGAACACCTCCGTGGGCAGTGCCCGGTCGTCAAGGAGCCGCACCACGACGTCTACATGGTGACGGGCTACGACGAGGCCATCGAGATCTACCACGACCAAGCGACCTTCTCGAACTGCAACTCGGCCATCGGGCCCTTCGCCCGATTCCCCGTCCCGCTGGAGGGTGACGACATCACCGAGATCATCGAGTCCTACCGGGACGGCCTTCCCTTCGGCGATCAGCTCCCGACGTTCGATCCCCCCAAGCACACCGCCCAGCGCGGGCTCCTCATGCGGCTGATCACCCCGAAGCGCCTCAAGGAGAACGAGGCGTCCCTCGAACGGCTGGCCGATGACCGGATCGACCACTTCCACGCCCGGGGCGAGTGCGAGTTCATCGGAGAGTACGCCCAGCCCTACACCATGCTGGTCATCGCCGACCTCCTCGGCGTGCCCGAGGAGGACCATGCGGAATTTCTCGAGAAGCTCATGCACCACGACACCCTGGAAATGACCCACAGCCCGCTCAAGTACCTCTACGCCCAGTTCACGGCCTACATCGAGGACCGGCGGCGCCAGCCTCGCGACGACGTGATGACCGGGCTGGCCACGGCGACCTTCCCCGATGGGTCGCTGCCCCCGGTGGTGGATGTCATGAAGATCGCCTCCAACCTGTTCGCCGCCGGCCAGGAGACCACGGCCCGGCTCCTCGGCACGGCTCTGCAGACCCTGGGCGAGCGCCCCGAGCTCCAGCAGCGGCTCCGGGACGACCGCAGCCTCGTCCCCGCCTTCATTGAAGAGTCCCTACGTCTGGAGCCTCCGATCAACGGCACGTTCCGCCTGGCGCGGACCCCCACCACCGTCCGGGACACCGAGATCCCGGCGGGGAGCACGGTCATGATCCTGCCCAGCGGGGCCAACCGCGACCCGCGTGCGTTCGAGGATCCCGACGAGATCCACCTCGACCGCGAGAATGCCCGCCAGCACATCGCCTTCGGCCACGGCATCCACACCTGCGCCGGTGCCCCGCTGGCCCGAGCCGAAGCCAACGTCTCCCTGCAGCGGATGCTCGACCGCATGGCGGACATCCGCATCTCGGAGTCCCACCACGGCCCGGCCGGCGCCCGGCACTGGCAGTACACGCCCACGTGGATGCTCCGGGGCCACGACCGGCTCCATCTGGAATTCACGCCCGTCGACTGATCCCCTCCACCAGCGGCCGGTGGGCGACCGGGAGAGCCGACGGGTCGGTCAGCGCGGCCCTCCGGGGGCCACGTCGATGAGGAGGTCGCCACTCGGGGTCACCTCGGCCACATCCCCCGGCCGCAGGATCACCGTGGTGAACGGGCTCTGCACCGCGGCCGGGCCCTCGATGGACGAGCCCGGCCGCAAGCTCGCGAAGTCGTAGTACGGGGCGCCTCGCTGCCAGCCATCGCCGGACCACATGTCCCGGTGACCGAGTGGTGGTGGCGTGGCTCCGGGCTCGAGGGTGACGGTGGCGATCTTGTCCACCGCCCCGACGGCCGTCAGGCGGACCCCGCGCACGATGGGCTCCTGCGCCCGGGCCTCGATGAGGCGGGCCTCTTCATTGCGCCGGTGGAATTCGGCGACGGCCGCGGCGACGTCGGTGGGGGCATCGACGGGAATGGCGACGTCGAACGTCTGCCCGGGATACACGAGGAGGATCGACCACTCGAGCCGGATGCGCTCGTCGGGCACCCCGGCGTTGGTCAGTTCGGTCTCGGCGCTGGTCTTGAGCTCCTGGGCCAGGCGGGTCAGGGTGTCCCTGTCCGCTTCCTGCCAGGGAACGATGTAACCGCGGGAGTCGTCGATGATGTGATCGGCCGTGAGCAGGCCGAGGGCGGACAACCCGGGGGCGGCACTGGGCACCAGCACCCGGCGCATGCCGAGCGCGGCGGCCTGCGTCGTGGCGTGCACGCCACCCATCCCACCGAAGGCGACGAGATCGAGCCGGCGTGGATCCGCTCCGGCCAGCGAGAGGACCCGGCGGATGGCATCGGTCATGTGGGCGTCGACCAGTGTCACGGTGGCGGCGGCGGTCGCCTCGGCATCGAGGCCGATGCTCGAACCCAGGCGGGCGAGCGCGGCGGTGGCGGCGTCCAGATCGAGCCGCAGCCTCCCGCTGGCGAACCGCTGGGTGTCGAGCCGACCCAACACGAGGTCGGCGTCGGTCACGGTCGGTTGCGTGCCCCCCCGGCCATAACTGACCGGGCCCGGTTCGGACCCGGCCGACTGCGGCCCGACATGGAGGATGCCTCCCTCCTCCCAGGCGATCGATCCTCCGCCCGCGCCCACGGACGGTATGTCCACCATGGGGATGCCGATGCAGTAGCGATGCCTCCAATTCCAGTCCATCTTGACCTCGGGGCGGCCACCCCGGATCAGGCACACGTCGTAGCTGGTGCCCCCCATGTCGACACTGACCACGTCGCCGAGGCCGGCGTCGAGACCGGCCCGAGCGGCGGCGGTCACCCCGCCCGTCGGCCCGGAGCCGATGGTGGCCACGGCCCGTCGCGCCGCCGCATCCGCCGTCGCCACCCCGCCGGCCGAGGTGGCCACCAGGAGCTCGTGGGAGAAGCCGGCGGCGGCCAGCCGATCGGTCAGGCGTTGCAGATAACGGGCGATGGGAGGGCCGACGAAGGCATTGACCAGCGTCGTCGAGGTCCGCTCGAATTCGGGAGGCTTGGGGAGCACCTCGTGCGAGAGGGACACCATCTCGACGCCCGGGTACTCGTCAACGATGATCTCGCGGGCTCGCAATTCGTGGGCGGGGTTGAGGAAGGCATGGAGGAAGCAGACGGCGATGGACGTGACGCCGAAGGCCCGGAGCCGGGCGGTGGCCTTGCGGACCGCCTCTTCGTCCAGCGGCGTCTCGACCGTTCCCTCCGCCGTCAGGCGCTCGGCGATCTCGAGCCGGACGCGACGACGGGCGATCGGCGACGGGGGCGGAGCGGCCGGATCCCAGATGTCCTCCTTGAAGCACCGGCGGAACTCGATCTCGTCCCGGAAGCCCTCCGTGACGATGAGCCCCGTCGGGGCCCCCTTCATCTGGATGAGGGCGTTGTCGCCGGTCGTCGTGCCGTGCACGATGGTCCGGGTCTGGGCCAGGAGCTCGGCCAGACCCAGGCCCTCCGCGGCGGCCAGTTGGGCCAGGCCGGCCAGGACGCCGTCGCTCTGGTCCTGCGGCGTGGTGGGGGCCTTCTCCAACACCAGGCTCCCATCGGGCCGCCGCAGGACGCAGTCCGTGAAGGTGCCCCCCACGTCGACGCCGATCCGGTAGCTCACCTTCGGGCCTCCCGCTCCAGCTTGGTGGCATCGAGGTCGACGGTGAGCGTCATGTCCTCCAAGGAGCCCCTGACCACCACCCCGTAGTCCTCGAACGCACCCTCGACCGAGACGTACTCGTCCCACACGTCGTCGAGCACGGCGTCGGGGTCCCGATCGAGCGGGTCACCCCATCCCCCGCCTCCCCCGAAGCGGTAGACCAGCCGGTCCCCCGTGTCCAGGAGCTTGTTGGCCACCGATGGATCCACCTCGACGTCACCCACCATGCAGTGGTCGGGAGAGCCGTGGTGGCCGCCGGCGATGCCGGGGTGGATGTGGCGTTGATTCACCACGTACTGGTTGACGTAGGTGGGTGTGCGGACCTCCTTGACGAAGTTGCTCCCGCAGCCTCCTCGCCACTGCCCGGCACCACCGGAGTCGGTGATGTAGTTCCGACCGCGCAAGATGTGGGGAAAGAGCCGCTCGTTGATCTCCGCGCTGGCCTTGATGAGGTTGCCGCTCGCCGCCGCCAGGGCGCCCCACGCGTCCTGTCCCCGCACGGCATTGACCCATCCGGCATTGACCTCGCCACCGTGGTCGAAGAACGACTGTCCCGTGCGGGGGTCCCGGTCGCCCCACATCTGGCGCGGGCTGCCGTACTTGTAGCTCTGCGGGGCGCAGCGGTCCGGGATGATCTGGCTCATGGCCACGGCGATGGCGTCGCTGACCTCCACCCCGGGGTGGTGGGTCCCGCTGGAGACGGGCTTGCCCTCGGTCGGGTTCAGGCACGAGCCCTCCGGGACCCGCAACTCGATGCAGTCGAAGAACCCCTCGTTCTTCGGGATGCTGGGGTCGACCATGCTGGCCAGCTGGGCGATGGCGTTGCCCCGGGTGTTGCCGAACGTCGACCAGGCCTGGATCTCGGGCCGGGCGTCCGAGCCGGCGAAATCGATGATCAGCCGGTCCCCGGCCACCGTGACCGCCACATGGACGTGGATGTCGCGGTTCCCTGCCGGGTCGGCATCGAAGTAGATGTCGGCCTCGTAGGTCCCGTCGGGCCAGGCGGCGATCTCCTGGGAGAAGCGGCGGCGGGCATCGGTGATCGACCAGTCCATGGCCGAGCGCACCACGTCGGCTCCGTAGTCGTCGATGAGGGCCTTGAGGCGCGCCGCCCCGAGCTGGGCCGCGCCCACCTGGGAGCGGAGATCGCCCACGAAGCCGGCCAACCGGTTGTTCGCCCGCATCGTCAGGACGACGTCCCGCCGCTCGACACCGGCGTCCATGATCTTGAGGATCGGGTACCGGGTGCCCTCACTCCAGATGTCCTTGGCGAAGACGTTGTACCCCCCCGCCATCGCGCCCCCGGTGTCGCCGTGGTGGCACTGGATGGATGCGAACAGCACCAGCTCCCCGTCGTCGTCGAACACCGGGCTGAACACGTTGAAGTCCGGGAGGTGGCCGCCGCCGTGATAGGGGTCGTTCGCCACGATCACGTCGCCGGGTCGGAGGTCGTCTTCGAAGAAATCGATGGCCAGGCGCACGGGCAGCGTCGAGGACAGCATGAACTGGGGGATGCCCACCGACAGGGAGGCCAGCCTCCCGTGCTGGTCCATGATGGTGGCGTTGCGCTCGTTGGACTGGTTCAGGATCGGCGTGGTGGCCGTCCGCGAGACGTAGGTGGCCATCTCGAAGCACACGGTCTCCATGGACGAGCGGATCACCGACGCCGTGATGCTGTCGGTACTCGGGATAGCGGCCATGGGTGGGACCCCCCAACTCGATGCGACGTGTGTGCCGAACTGCAGATCATGCCCGTCACCTGCGGTTGCCGGTGGGTGACGCCACCTCAAACTACCAGTCTTGCCCCGCCGGGAATCGTGGGCGGGCGCCATTGCGCCGGGTCGGCGACGTGGGATCGTGGCGTCGCCATGCTCGGATCTACGGCTCTGTCGGGTTCGGCTCCCCGGTACCGGTGGTGATCAAGCACCTACGGCCGAGCGCAAGGGACCACACGAGTACGTGCTGACCGACAAGGGCCGCGATTTCGTCCCGGCCCTGATCGCCCTGACCAGCTGGGGCGACCGTTGGTCGGCGCCCGAAGGCCCCCCGATCCTCTACGCACACGAGGGGTGTGGGGGTGCACTCGAACTCCAGCTCCGTTGCGCTGCCTGCCACGACGTGGTGACGCCCGCCGCGGTCACGGCCCGGCCCGGCCCGGGATTCCGGGACCGTGATGCTGACGAGACACGGACCGAAGGGGCCCTCCCGCAGTAGCGGGACCACGGCCCGGCCACGGTGGGACAACCATCGGTGACCGTCCGGCCCCGTCGGATCGGCCTCGGTCGAGCAGAAGCGAGGTCGACGAGCTCAGCTCTCGGCCTCATGCGGGGTGCCGACCCATCCGACGATGTCGCCGGCGTGCTGGTCCCAGTGGTCGAGGGACACGACGTCGGCCAGCGGGCGGCGGCGGACCGGTCCGTGCGTGCCCCGGGGCCAACCGACCACGACGTGCCCGGCCAGCATCCAGTCGTCGGGTACGCCGACGGCGTCACGCAGCAGCGGCTCACCCCCGTAGGAGGCCCAACTGGTGAGGCAGGCCCCGAGCCCGAGGGCACGGGCGGCCAGCAGGAAGTTCTCGATCGCCGGGAAGATCGAGCCCCCGAGGAGGAGCTCCGAGGCCGACGGGTACCGCTTCTGCGCGAACAAGACCGTGGTGAACTCGCCGGCCCGGTCGTGGAGCTCGTAGGTCGCCCGGTTGGTGCGGGCCCGCCGGCTGCGGTCGTCCTCGGCCGGGCGCGCCATGCCGTACACCGGCTCGATCACCTCGAGGGCCTGCGCCGCCGCCCGGGCGACCACGGCCCGCTGCTCCGGGGACCTCAGGACGACGAACCGCCAGGCCTGAGCGTTGGCGCCCGAAGGGGCCCAGGTCGCGGCCTCGAGGCACCGCGCCAGGGTGGCGTCGCCCACGGGCTCGTGGGTGAAGCGACGGATCGTGCGGGCCGTCGACATCACGGCCCAGACATCGGAAAGAGGTTCGCTCACTGGGCGTCCTCCCGGCTCGGGGCCGGTCCCCGGGCTCGGGGAGCCGCGCCTCCGTGCGGGGATGGTTCGAGTCTCGTCATCACGACACCTTTCCATGCACGCCCGATGTGTGCCATGTCGGCGTCGAACCGCCTCTCCGGTTGCCGGCCCGAGGCGAGCCGCCCTGTGGCCGCCACGCATGTGCCGCTACTTTGCCGGGGGCGGATCATGTGGCAACGGACCTGATGGACCCGAGCCGCGGCAGCACTCGAGAAAGGACCGTCGATGTCGGAGCGAGCCTGCGCGGGCATGGTCGCCCTGGTCACCGGTGCGAGCCAGGGTGGAACGGGAACGGCCATCGCCCTGCGCCTGGCCGCCGAGGGCGCCAGGGTGGCGGTCACGGCCCGCTCGCTGGAGGGTCTCGAGGAGACCGGGCGACGGATCGAGGCGATCGGTGGTGAGGCGCGCATCATGACCTGCGACCTCGCCGATCCGGGCGGCGGGAGGGGGGACCTGGTCGAACGGGTCGAGGCGGAGCTAGGCCCGATCGACATTCTCGTGAACAATGCGGCCGTGAACGGGTACCACCCGTTCGAGGCGACCACGGTCGATGCACTCGAGCGCTGTCTCCAGGTGAACCTGTGGGCGCCCTGGGTCCTGATGCAAGGAGTCGTGTCGGGCATGCGCGCCCGGGGCCGGGGGTGGATCCTCAACCTGACCTCCTTCGCGGCCGAGCTCCCCCCGGGGCCGCCCTTCCCGACCAACAAGCCGGCGACCGCCGGCTTTCAGTACGGAGCGTCCAAGGCCGCGCTGAACCGGCTCACGATCGCTGCGGCCAGTGAGTGCGCCCGCGACGGCGTCGCGGTGAACGCGCTCACCCCCCAGGCGGCCATCGCCACGCCGAGCCTGGTGGCCGCCGGGTGGATCGACGAGGCCATGTTCGAGCCCCTCGACACCATGGCCGAGGCCGCGCTCGCCCTGTGCTCGGGGGATCCGGCGGTGATGACGGGCCGCATCGCGTACAGCCTTCAGCTTCTGGTCGAGCTGCGGCGACCGGTCCACGACCTCCACGGTGTGCACCTCGTGGAGGGGTGGCAGCCGGACGATCTGCCGGCCGTGATCGCACGCCAGGAGGAACGACTGGCCGCACAGCGGTGGCCGGATGCGTACTCGTTCGGCCGCGTCCACAGCCCACGCCCCTGATGCGGTGTCGCGCTCATGACAGAAACGCCTCGGCGGTCGACCAGATGTAGTCGATGTCGTCGTCACCGAGGGCGTGGTTGGAGGGAAGGACGAGGCCCTGCTCCATCACCCGGTCCGCGTTGGGGAGGCCACCGGCGGGCAGGCGGAGTCCCACACCCTGAAAGGCCGGCTGCCGGCTCACGTTCCCCGTCCAGACCATGCGCGTATCCACTCCGTGATCCTCCATGTGCCGTTGGAACTCGGAGCGGCGCACCCCGGACCCCGGCCGGAGGAGGACCGGGAACATGTGCCACGCCGTGTCCAGGTCCGCCGCGGTGCGGGGCAGGACGAACACGTCGGGCCGTTGTGAGAAGTGCTCGCTCAGGCGCGCGAAGTTGCGCTTGCGGGTGGTCAGGTTCTCCGGCAGCTTCTCGAGCTGGACCAGACCGAAGGCGGCCGAGAGCTCGGAGGGCTCGAAGTTCCACCCCACGGCGTCGAAGATGAACAAGTTGTCGTACTCGAGGTCACCATCGATGAGGGAGAAGAAGCGGGCGTCGGTACCCTTCGCGGTTCCGAAGAGCTGCACCTCCGATCGCCTACCCCACCGGCGCAGCAACAAACACCGGTCAGCCAGATCGTCGTCGTCGAGGCACACCATGCCCCCGGTCCCGGCGGCCGTGATGATGTGGCTCAGGGCAAAGGACGTCACCGAGATGTCGGCACGCGTCCCTGTCGGCCTGCCGCGGAGCGTGGCGCCCAGAGCGTCGCACGAGTCCTCGATCACCTTGAGCCCGTGGTGGTCGGCCAGCGCACGAATGATGTCCCAGTCGGGTGCGTTCCCGATGAGATTGGGCGCGAGTACCGCCTTGGTGCGCGGACCGATCATCTCCTCGATGGCGTCGACATCGATGTTGTACGTGTCCGCCTCGATGTCGACCAGGGCAGGAACGACGCCAGCGCGGACGAGAGGGGCGATGTCGGTCGAGAAGGTCACCGATGACGTCACCACCTCGTCACCCGGCGACAGGTCGAGGAGCTCGACGGCGAGGTAGAGCGCCGACGACCCGGAGTTGCACATGATGCCGCGACGCTTCCCGAAGAGCTCGGCAACGCCGTGCTCGAACGTCCGCACGTGCTGGCCCAGGCGCAGCGCCTGGGGGCCACCGCGCAGCACGTTGACCACGGCCTCGATCTCACGGTCATCGTGCACGCTGCCGGCGTAGGGGATACGCCGTGTCGGGGTCATGTCGTCACCGTCGCGCTCCACCGTCCCGGGGCTTCATCGGACCGCCTCGGCGTCGAGCCAGCCGCAACGACGTCGACCGAACGTTCCCATGTGGCTCCCTATCCGCGTTCGGCAAGGTCGTACTCCGCCAGGTAGTACGGGTGATCCGGATCGAACGTGGTGAGCGGCACGGCGGCCTCGACCTGGCCGACCGGTCGCACGCCCTGGCCGGTGATGCCCTGCACGGCGTCACCGAGCTCGGCCCGCGCCGCATCGGCCTGCGCCTCCAGCCGCACGACGACGTCGGGCTGCTGTGCGCAGAGGTTGTGCGTCTCGCCGATGTCAGACCCGAGGTCGTACAGCTCTGTGACCGCACCGCCCGATCGGGCGACATGCAGCTTCCAGCGTCCCGCGCGCACGGCTTCGAGACCGTTCCCCCGGTAGTAGAAGAAGGACTCATGGGGCGAGGACGTCGATCCCTCGAGCACCGGGGTCAGGTCACGGCCGTCGATGGTCCGGTCGGATGGGGGCTCGGTCCCGGCGATCGCCGCCAGCGTCGGGAGCACGTCCATGGCGGTCGTGAGAGCGGACGACACGGACCCCGCCTCGACGTGTCCGGGCCAGCGAACCAGGCACGGGACCCGCATGCCGCCCTCCCACGTCGTGCCCTTCACCCCCCGCAGGGGCGCATTGCTCCCACCCTCGCCGTTCGCCCGTGAACCGTTGTCGCTCGTGAAGATCACCACGGTGTCTCGCTCGAGACCGAGACGCCGCAGTTCCGCCAGCAGCACGCCGGCGGCCCAGTCGATGCTCGCCACGGCCGCGCCGTAGGTCCCGTTGCGCGACTCGCGGGCAAAGCGGTCCGGCACGTAGATCGGCAGATGGACATAGATGTGGGCCAGGTACAGGAAAAAGGGCCGCTCCCGGTTGGCGCGCATGAACCGCACCGACTCCTCCACGAACCGCGCCGTGAGCGACGACTGATCGGGCTGCGCCTCGATCACCTCGTCGTCGAGCAGCAGCGGGAGGGGTGGGTACTCGGGTGCGATCACCACGCCCGCTTCGGCCAGGAGCTTCGGCCAATTGGGCCCGTCGCCGACCTGACGCCCCATGTCGTTGCTGTAGGGGATGCCGTAGGAGCCGTCGAAACCGTGACGCGTCGGCAGGAACGGTGCCTGGTCCCCGCAGTGCCACTTGCCCACATGCTTCGTCGCATAGCCCGCGCCGCGGAGGAGGGTCGCGATCGTGACCTCGTCCGGATGGAGCCCCAGCCGTTGGCCGGGGAACAGCACGGGAAGTCCGTCGAACTCGCCGAACCCGAGGCGCGGTGGATAGGAACCGGTGAGCAGAGCCGCCCGGGACGGCGAGCACACCGGTGATGCCATGTAGAAGTCGGTGAAGCGCACACCGTCGGCCGCCAGGCGATCGAGCACCGGTGTCTCGTTGCGATCGGAGCCGTAACAGCCGAGGTCGCCGTAGCCAAGATCGTCACAGTTCATGAGGACGACGTTCGGGCGTCGCTGCAATTCCCCGTTCCTCCCTGTGGTCGTCGCTCATCGGGCGTCTCGGGCTTGGCGCCGACGGGCCTTGGCGCCGAGTCCGTGCTCGGCGCTGCAGGTTAGCTGACCTCCGCGGGAGATCGTTGTCCTGATGGGAGGCGGTGCACCCCGCCCTCCCCCGCGATCTCACCTTCCCCGCTCGGCCCGCCAGCGGACGGACGGGCCCGGAGCCGCTGCGACGACGCATGCTCTGATATTTTCTTCACCGGTGGCGTGACCGGCCGACACCAGGGTGACCGAACTGGGCGTGCGTATGGGCAACGAGAACGACGTGAGACGCGAACCACCGGTGGGCGGTGACATCGATCTGTTGGCACCCGCGCTCTACGCCGGAGATCCGTACCCGTTGTACTCCTGGATGCGGGCCAACGAGCCCGCCTATTGGGATGCCACCAACGAGTTATGGGGCATCTCGCGTTACGACGACATCGTCGCCATCGAGCGGGACAAGGAGACATTCATCTCCTCGGACCAGGTCAAGGGCGGCTACCGCCCCAACCTGCCGGCGGACCCCTCGATCATCGGCCTTGACGATCCCCTCCACCACAAGCGGCGCAAGCTCGTGTCACCCCGCTTCTCACCGCGTGCGGCCGCCGCCTGGCGGGACGACATCCGCGCCAAGGTGACGGGACTGCTCGACGCCGTGGCCGCCAAGGGTGGCACCGCCGAGATCGTCGAGGAGCTGGCGGCACCGTTGCCGGCCATGATGATCGGGCGCCTGCTGGGCTTCGGCGAACACCGGTGGCCCGAGCTGAAGCACTGGTCGGAATCCACCATCGCGCTGGGCGGTGGCCCGCAATACCGGACGGAGGAGGGCATGGTCTCCGCCATGGAGTTTGCGGAGGCCTGCGCCGAGCTGTTCGCGGCGAAGAAGGCCAGGCCGGGCGATGACGTGATCAGTCACTACAGCACGGCCACGATCGACGGCTGCCCGATGGACGCGGAGACGGTCATCTCCGATTCGCTGCTGCTCCTCGACGGCGGCGCCGAGACCACCCGCACCGTCATCGCCCGCACCGTCCTCAATCTCATGGACCACCCGCTCGAGCTGGACAAGCTTCGCGCCGGTGCGGACCTCACCGTCGCCGTCGAGGAGTTCATTCGCTATGTCACACCGGTGCACAACATGTGCCGCGTCGCCTCGTCCGAGGCGGTCGTGGCCGGGGTGACCATCCCCCGGGGCCACCAGGTCCTCCTCATGTACGCCTCGGCCAACCGCGACGAGTCGCACTTCGACGACCCTGAGCGCTTCGACGTCACCCGGAACCCCAACCACCACATCGCCTTCGGGTTCGGCACGCACTTCTGCCTCGGCGCCTCACTCGCTCGCCTGGAGATCAGGGTCTTCTTCGAAGAGCTCCTGCGGCGCACGTCGGGGTGGCACCTGGTGCCCGGTACCCGTCCCGTCGAGATGCCGAACGCCTTTGTGCGTGGTCTCGAATCAGCCCAGGTCGAGTTCGACTTCGTGGCTTGACGCCTCGCCACGACGGCACCCGGGTCGTGATCCCCGGCAGGAGGGAGACGACCCGGCTCCGGCCACGCCGCCATGGTGAACGAACGGTCCGGTCACTCCCGGTCGCGGAGCTCGCGCTTGAGGACCTTCCCCGACGGGTTGCGGGGGAGGGCGTCGAGGAACGTGATCTCCCTGGGGACCTTGAAGCGCGCCAGTCGGGCCCGGCAGAGGTCGAGGAGGGCGTCCGCGGTCGTGTGTGCGTCCTGGCGCAGGACGACGAACGCCACGGGGACTTCGCCCCAGCGATCGTCCGGACGGCCCACCGCGGCGGCCTCGAGCACTGCATCGTGCTCGTAGAGGACGCGCTCGACCTCAGAGCTCGCGATGTTCTCCCCACCGGACACGATGATGTCCTTGAGCCGATCGACGATGTAGAGGTACCCGTCGTCGTCGCGCGTGCCGATGTCCCCGGTGTGAAACCAGCCCCCGGCGAAGGCGGCAGCGGTCGCGTCGGGATCCCGCCAGTAGCCCTTGAAGATCTTCGGGCCACGGAGGACGATCTCCCCACGCTCCCCCGCCGGCAACGGCTGCCCGTCCTTGTCCCAGATGTCGAGCTCGAGATAGAGGCACGGACGGCCCACGCTGCCGAGCTTGGTGACCATGCTGTCCCGGTCGAGAAAGGTGTCGCCGGAAACCGACTCGGTGAGCCCGTAGGCATCGGCGAACCATGCCGAGGGAAACGTGCGCCGGAGCCGCTCGATGAGCGGGATGGGCATCTTCTCGCCCCCGTTGATGACCAGGCGGACCGACGACAGGTCGCGCTGCTCGATGTCGGGCAGCGCCATGATCGCGTTGACCATGGCGGGCGCCAACCACACGGCGGTCACACCCGATCCCTCGAGCTCGTCGACCACCCCCGACGCGTCGAACGAGCGATGGATGATCGTCGTCGCACCCGCCGCGATGAGCGAGGTCGTGGTGAGGTCGAGCGCACCCACGTGGTACAGGGGCCCGCAGGCCAGCCCGAGATCGGAGCTCGTGAAGCCGAACTCGACGATGTGCGCCAGGTTCTTCCAGGCCAGGTTGGCGTGGGTGATCATGACGCCCTTGGGCCGTCCCGTGGTGCCCGATGTGTACATCAAGCGGTGGACGTCGTCGGCCGCCGCCTGCCCGCGCGCCACCCGGTGTGGGACCCGCAGATCGGCGAGGGGTGTCCATCGGTCGGCGACCGCGGGTGAAACGGACACCCGGACGAGCGTGGCCTCCATGCCCTTTGTCGCTTCGTTGGCCAGAGTGAGGGATGGTTCGTCGCACACGAGCGCTCGAGCTCCGGAGTGCTCGAGGATGTACCGCACCTCCGGCGCGGCCAACCGCCAGTTGATGGGCATGGCGATCGCCCCGAGGTAGTTGGCCGCGAAGACCGTCTCGAGGAACTCGGGGCAGTTGAACGAGAGGAGCGCCACGACCTCGCCGGGACCGACACCGCGCTGGGACAGGCCGCCGGCCAGCGCCACGGCGCGCTGGGCCATCTCCCCGTAGGTCGTGGTCTCGCCCTCGAACACCGTGATGGCCTTGTCGGGGGCGCGGGTGGCGTGGTGGTCCAGCACGGCGAACCAGTTCAGGTCCGCCTGCATCGTCGGCGGAGGCATCACGGTCCGAACCTCACGCCGTCACCGCTCGGAGACCTGCGCCCGAGTGACCAGGCGGAGGGACCACGGCGGAGGACCACGGCGGAGTGACTGCGTCTTTCGTCACCATCGAACATCGACGAGTCAGCCTAGGCAGATGCCCACCGCCGACGTGCGACGTTCGGAGGAACGACCGGAATCCCCCCGACGACGACTTGACGGCCGATGCACGCCCAGCCCGTGGGACGAGGTACCACCCTCGGCGACGGCCACGCGATGCCCGCTCTCCCCTCATTGAGAAACGGCCTCTCGAGGGGACGGCCCGCTAACCTCGCTACCAATGGCACGGACGGACGCGGCGAATGATTCTCCACGCAGAACGAATTGGCAGGCGCGTCGCCGGGTGATCATCGATACGTCAGCGCCCGTCTTCGCCCGACGCGGGTACCACGCCACGGGCATCATGGAGCTCTGTGCCGCCAACGACCTGGGGAAGGGCGCGCTCTACCACTACATCGGCTCCAAGGAGGAACTCCTCGCCGCCATCCACGACCGAGTGATGGACGAGGTCATGCTGGGCGCCGACCGCGTCGCGGAGGCCGGAGGGTCCCCGTCGCAGCAGCTGGCCATGCTGGGTGACGAGCTGCTGGACGTGATCCACCGCTACCCGGATCACGTCTGGGTCTTCCTCCACGAATTCCCGGCGCTCACCGGCGAGCGCGCCGCGCAATTCCGCGAACGCCGCCGCGTGTACGAGCGGCGGGTCGAGGCGGTGCTCCAGGCCGGCGTCGACTCGGGCGAGTTCCGTGACTTGGAGCCGAGGCTCACCGCCATGGCTTGGTTCGGGATGCACAACTACACCTACCTGTGGCTGAAGGCGGGAGGTCGGCTGTCGGCGCGAGATGTGGCGAAGCCCTTTGCCGATATCTTCATGCGGGGGATCGTCAACCCGGCTGCCGAGGCGCGGCCATAGCGGCTCTCATGGCGCGGCGTACCCGCCGTCGACGACGACCGCCGATCCGGTCGTCCAGCGCGACGCGTCCCCCGCCAGATAGGAGTAGGCCCCGACGAGGTCGGTGGCGGATCCGAGCCCGAGGGGATGACGCTCGGCCAGCGCGTCCAGCGCGCCGGGGGGAAGATCGGCATGGATGGCGGACAGGAAGGTACCCGGACAGACGCAGTTGACGCGAATGCCATCCCGCGCGTATTCGACGGCGGCGACCTTCGCAAGCTGGATCACGGCCGCCTTCGTCGCACAGTACGGAGCGGCATGGGACCACGCCGTCAGGCCGGCGACCGACGCCGTCAGCACGATCGAGCCCGACCTCTGCGGGCGCATCACGGCCACGGCGGCACGGATGCCGTTAACGGCTCCGAGGAGATTGACCCGGAAGGCGCGCTCCCAGTCCTCGGTGGCCAGATTGTGGATCCGCCCGTTCGGCGAGAGCACGCCGGCATTGCTGATCAAGACGTCGAGGCGGCCGAAATGCTCAGACGCCAGCGTG
>JBKQIP010000220.1:0-5293 GCA_052148295.1 Acidimicrobiales bacterium | reverse complement strand
GCTACCTCAGGCGGGAGGGCATCGACAGCCCCGAATTCCACGTCCTGGCCCTGGTGTCGGCGTCGGGAGCGATGCTGATGGGGTCGGCCAACGACCTGATCATCGTCTTCCTCGGGTTGGAGATCCTCTCCATCGCCCTCTACGTCCTCACGGCGTTCAGCCACCACCGCGCCAGTTCGGGCGAGGCGGCGCTCAAGTACTTCATTCTGGGCGGATTCTCCTCCGCCATCTTCATCTACGGGGTGGCGCTGACCTACGGCGCCACCGGCTCCACCAACCTGACCCAGATCGCCGACTTCCTCTCCAAGAACGTCGTGCTGAGCAACGGGCTGCTGCTGGCCGGTCTGGCCCTCATGCTGGTGGGCTTCGGCTTCAAGGTGGCGGCGGTGCCCTTCCACATGTGGACCCCCGACGTCTACGAGGGCGCGCCCTCGCCGGTGACCGGGTTCATGGCCGCCGTGGCCAAGGTGGGCGCCTTCGCCGCCATGCTCCGGGTGCTGTTCTCGTCGTTCGGTCTGGTCGCCACCGACTGGCGACCGATCGTGTACGGCCTGGCCGTGGTGACGCTGTTGCTGGGCTCCATCGTGGCCCTGCGCCAGCGCGACGTGAAGCGCATGCTGGCCTACTCCTCCATCAACCACGCCGGGTTCATTCTGGTCGGCGTCGAGACGGCCACGGCCCGCGGCGTGCAGGCGTCGCTCTACTACCTCTTCGCCTACACCTTCATGACCGTGGGCAGCTTCGCCGTGGTCACCGTGTTGGGCCGCTCGGGCGACACCGACCACGACCTCACCCGCTACAAGGGGCTGGCCAAGCGCCAGCCCCTGCTGGCCCTGTCGTTCGCCGTCCTCCTGCTGGCCCAGGCCGGCGCCCCCTTCACCACCGGGCTGTGGGCCAAGCTGCAGATCATCCTGGCCGCCGTCTCCGCCGGCGCCGTGCCGCTGGCCGTCATCGCCATGGTGACCGCGGTGATCGCCGCCTTCTTCTATCTCCGGGTGGCCGTGCTCATGTACGCACACGAGGTGGCCGACGAGCCGGCGGTGGCGGACCTGGCCCCGTCCGCCGGCGCGGCCCCGGTCGATCGGGCCCCGGCCGCCGGCCTGGCCGCGTCGGGCTGGGCCAGCCCCGAGGCGGTGTCGGGCTCCATCTCCGCGCTCAACGCCGAGCTCATCTTGGCCGACGCCGTGCCGCCGGACACCGGCGAGGCCACACCCTCGGTGGTCCCGGTGCCCGCCCTCACCGCCGTAGCCATCGGCCTGTGCGTGGCCGTCACCGTGGTCTTCGGGATCTTCCCCGAGCCGGTGCTGAACTTCGCCAGCCACGCCACGCTGATCTTCCTGCCCCGCTAGCGGTCGAGGGCCGATGGGGCGGGAAGCGGTGGGGCGGGGATCCATGGTCCGGGAAGCGATGGGGCGGCTCCGATGGACCGCCACCGCGATCGTGCAGGGCGAATGGGCCGCCGGCCCCGCCGTGGCCAGCGGGGTCCTCGTCGCCCTGGCGTCGTACCTGATCGGCGCCAAGCGGGGCGACATCCGGGTGGACGTGGGCCTGGCCAGCACGGCCGCCTTCCTCTTCGGCATCCTCATGGCCTTCACCATCGTGCGCACCCGGGAGCGGCTCGTCCTGATGCAGGACCTGGTGAGCCGGGGGAACGCCGAGCTCCTCTCGATCCACTCCATGATGGCGGTCTTCCCCGCCGACCTCTGTGCCACCATCCGCGACCTCATCGACCACCAGCTCACCGACCAGATCGACTATCGCCTGGTCGACAACCACCTCTCCACGCCGGCGCATCTGGCGCTGGTCGACGCCATCTACGCCATCGAACCGCGCACGAGCCAGGAGGAGATGGTGTACAAGGAGTCGATCAAGATCTGCATCGACATGGGTACGAACCGTGCCCTGATCGAGGCGGCCGGCGGCCAGTACCTCTCGCCCATGGAGTGGACGGGCCTGCTCCTCCTGCTCTTCCTGCTCATGTGCCTCATTGCCGTGCTGCCCGGCGGGACGGTGCTGGGTGCCCTGGTCGCCGGCGTCCTGGCCGGGGCGCTGGTGACCCTGATGGTCCTCCTGCGCAAGCTGGACCGGCTGCGCTGGCACGAGCGGACGGCGATCTGGGAGCCGACGGCCCGGCTGTTCCGCAACCTGGGGCGGGACCCCTACGTGCCCCGGGAGGCCATCGCCAGCGGGCGCTACCGTCCCACCGGGCGCGTCCGCGTGGTCGACTACCCCGACCCCTACCCGGACCGATCGACCAAGATCGTGACGCTCCAGACCTTCGACGAGGCCGGCCGACGGGCCGGTGCGTCCCCGGCCGTCGACCCCGAGCGGGCGGGCGGCCGTCTCGGTTGACGCGGGCTCAGCCGTGGTGGGGCGGCCGCTCCCTGGTCTGGTGCTCGGCCCAGCAGCGGTCGCAGTCGTCGCAGGAGCCGTGATCGGCGGGATGGCCGCAGCGGGGGCACCGGGGCGGAGCGTCGGTCGTCATGCCCGGCCGGGCCGCGTGGGGGCGGGCTCGGTGTCGGGCACGGCCTCCACCCCCTCCACCCCGGGGGGCGCCGGCTCGTCGCCCCGGGCCGCCAGGACCTCCACCGGGACGGCGGGCCCGGAGCGCCTGGCCACGCCGGTGGTGAGGAGACGACCGATGACCGGCACCTCGGTCAGGGACTCGGCCCGCATGATCTGGACCACCACGGGGACGAACTGCTCGGCGGAGTCGAAGACGATGTAGCGGGGGAGCCACGTCGGTTCGTACTTGGCGTTGAAGCGCCACAGCGTCTCGATCTGGAGGACCCCCGAGAGGCGCCGCAGCGCCCAGCGCTCCACCCGCTGGGAGACGCCGTCACCCGACTCGCCCTCGAGGACCGAGCGCATGGCGGCGAAGTTGAGGCTCAATCCCTTCATGCCGCGCTCGCGCAGATGCGCGATGGTCGAGCACAGGGCGAAGTCGACCAGGCCGTTGGGGTGCTCGCCGGGGTCCCGGCGCATGAGGTCGAGCGAGTAGCCCCCGATGGCCGGTGAGGGGACGAACTGGCACATGGCGACGGGCGCCCCGTCGGGGCCCTCGACCAGGGTCAGCAGGAGGCCGCTGTCGCGGGGGTCGAAGAGCCGGCCCAGCATCATGGAGAAGCCGCGCTCCTGTTCGCCGCGCCGGCTCTTGGCCATCAGGTCGACCAGCCGGGCCGCGTCCTCGGGATCGAGATGGGCCGGGTCCAAGAAGCGGACGGTGTAGCCGTAGCGCGCCACGCGGTTCACCGCCTGGCGCAGCCCCTTCATCTTCCCCCCCTCGAGCGAGAACGATCGCGGGTCCACCACCGCCTCGTCGCCGATGTAGACGAAGCGCATCCCCGATGCCTGATAGGTGGGCAGCCATTCCTCACCGGCGCCCATGACGCCGAGTCCCCACCCGTGCCGGTCGACGTAGCGCCGGAAGGCGTCCCAGACGTGGGCCCGCTCGGAGAACGGCCCGATCGGATCGGGGGAGACCAGGCACACGCCACCGAAGATGCCGTAGGCCACGAGGGAGTCACGGTGGAAGAACCACTCCTTGTCGTCCCGCAGGGCGAAGTAGTCGAGGGTCCCGGTGCCGTGGCGGCGCACGATGTCCCGGGCCCGGAGCTCGGCGGCCCGACGACCCATGGGGGCCCGGCCCGACAGGAGGCGCCGGTCGACCACGGGCCGGGTGAGCAGGTAGAGGGCGATGACGACCAGGGAGATGCCGACGGCGAGCAGGCTCCACGAGGCGAGGCGGTTGAAGTGGGGGGGGAAGGCCACGGACTGCACGCCGATCAGCCGCTCGGCCGAGCCGAGCAGCACGTCGGGCCAGGCCGGCAGGGGGTGGTGGCGGACGCGGCTCGCCGCCTCCACGGCGACGAAGGCGGCCAGGGTGGCCGCCACGCCGCCGATGGCCAGGATGAGGAAGGCCGAGACGATGGTGCCGTGTTCGGTCTCGGCCCGGAAGCGCTCGCGCTGGACCACGAGGAAGACGAGGACGGCGGCGCACACGATGATGGTGATGACGTCGGCGGCGTGGACGATGTGGAGCATCAGGGCCGCGGTGAGCAGGGCCACCGCCACCAGCCAGGAGCGGCGCTGACCCTTCAGGATGCCCCGCGAGAGCATCACCATCCCGATGCCGGCCAGGGCCACCAGGGCCCCGGCGGCCTGGGCCACCTCGATCGGCACGTACTGCTGGATCAGGTGCAACCGGTCGCGCAGCGGCACCGTGAAGGCCGAGAGCAGGTCGATCAGCCCGGCCGCGCAGAGCGCGGCGGCGGCGATCCGGCGGATCCACCGCACCCGGATGCGGTCCGCCGCCACCTCGGGGGCCGGGGGCCACGAGGCCCCGCTGGGCCAGCTGGCCACCAGCTCGAGGTGGAGCTCGGCGGCGCGGGTGCGACCCTTGACCACCGCGTCGTGGGTGACCAGGCGCTCGCCCAGGGTGGACAGGGGCAGGTCGACCTGGGCCCGCATGAGGCGGACGTGCAGGTCGGCGCCCGTCTCCATCTCGAGGGTGGCGGACTGGCGGTGGTGCAAGAAGGTGGGCGGGAGGCCGAACCGCCCGCGGTGCTCGTGGACCAGTTCGGACGTGGCGCCCGGACAGGCGAAGAACCCGGTGTCGAGGTGGGTGAGCTCGGGCACCAGCGCACCGCCGAGGATCAGGCCGGTGGCGCCGCCCTCAATGGCCTGGCGGGTGGCGTCCAGGGCGTCCCGGCCGTCGACGGTGAGCAGTGACGAGGCCGTGGGTCGGGTGCCGTGCGGCCGTCCGTCGCGCGCGCCCCACGGCGAGGAGAGCTCGCCGCCGCCCAGGGCGCGCCAGATGCCCCGCGAGGTCAGGGCGACCACCACGCCCAGCACGGCCAGGAGGGCGACGGCCAGGAGCACCGTCACCACGAACCGGGAGAACCACGAGGCGTCGTAGGCGCGTTGGAGGGCGGCCTGCTGACGGGGCGAGCGGAACACGTGCCCCAAGCCGTCGATCACGAACGCCACCCGGAGCAGGAGGGCCAGAGCGGCCACGACCAGGGGAGGGGCCCACAGGTAACGCCGGAGCCGGCGATAGAGCAGGCGCGAGGTGACGAAGCGGCGGGCCTGGCGGGGATCGTCGAGGCGGTCCATGCCGATGAGCCACGGGCGCTCCTCGTCGGGGGCGGCATCGAGGGGGGGATGGACGTCGGGCCGCGGGGTGCCGGCGCGCACCTGCACCTGGCGCACGCCGGCTCCGGTCACGCAGCGGAGGTTGACGGCCTCGTGCACCGATACGCCGATACCGGCCAGCGCCGCCGTGAGCTCCTCG
>JBKQIP010000219.1:0-5218 GCA_052148295.1 Acidimicrobiales bacterium | reverse complement strand
CCTCCGTGCCGGGTCGTTGTCCGACACGATCCCACCGCACGGCACGCTGGTGCGGGTGCGACGCACCGTCGGCCTGACGGCGGACAAGGAGGTGGTGGCGGCGGAGCGTGCGGCCATGGCTGAGGCGCAGGCGACGCGGGCATCGGCGGCAAAGCCGCCGAGCGGGACCGCATCCTGATGGCGATCACCGACGCGCCGAAGATCGTCACGGCCCGGCTCGGGTACGAGGACTCGCACACCCTGGAGCGCTATCTGGCCACCGGGGGGTACGAGGGTCTGCGCAAGGCGCTCACCATGACTCCCGAGGCGGTGGCCCACGAGGTGGACACCGCGAGCCTGCTCGGCCGGGGGGGCGCCGGATTTCCCGCCGGGCGCAAGTGGTCGATGCTGCGCAAGACGGCCATCACCTACCTGGTGGTCAACGGGGACGAGAGCGAGCCGGCCACCTTCAAGGACCACCTCCTGATCGAGCGCGACCCCCACCAGATCCTCGAGGGGGTGCTGATCTCCGCCTACGCACTGCAGGTCACCCAGGCCTTCATCTACCTGCGGGGGGAGTTCGCACTGGGACTCGAGCGGCTGCAGGAGGCGGTGAACGACGCGTACGCGCACGGCGCCGTCGGGGCCGACATCTTCGGGTCGGGCTTCTCCCTCGATGTGGTGGTGCACCCCGGAGCCGGCGCCTACATCTGCGGCGAGGAGACGGCGCTGCTCGAGTCGCTCGAGGGCAAGCGCGGCTTCCCCCGCATCAAGCCCCCGTTCTTCCCGGCCGTCTACGGCCTCTACAACGAGCCCACGGTGGTCAACAACGTCGAGACGATAGCCAACATCCCGTGGATCATCATCAACGGGGGGGCGGCCTTCGCCGCGCTGGGCGCCGGCCGCTCGACCGGGACCCGGCTCTTCGCGCTGGCCGGCCACGTGCGCAATCCGGGGACCTACGAGCTGGAGATGGTCAAGACCACCTTCCGGGACCTGATCTACGCGCCGGTGCTGGGCGGGGGGATCACAGGGGGCAACACCCTGAAGGCCTTCATCCCGGGAGGCGTCTCGGCGCCGTGGTTCGGCCCGGACAAGGTCGATCTCCCGCTGGGGCAGGACGAGGTGGGCGAGGCGGGGTCCATGCTGGGCTCGGGATCGGTGGTGGTGATGGACTCGTCCACCTGCATGGTGCGGGCGGCGTGGCGCATCACCAAGTTCTTCGCGCGCGAGTCCTGCGGCCAGTGCACGCCGTGCCGAGAGGGCGCAGGCTGGCTCGAACGCATCATGTACCGAATTGAGAACGGCGACGGCCGCGAGGAGGACCTCGACCTCCTGATGGACCTGTGCGACAACATCTCGCCCGGTGTGGCCTGGCCACCGCAGCAGACGAACATCTGCGTGCTCGGGCCCTCCATACCGTCGTCCATCGCCTCGGGCATCCGCATGTTCCGCGACGAGTTCCTGGTCCATGTCAAAGAGGGGGGGTGCCCCTTTGACTGACGAGCCCGAACCAACCGACGAGCTCACCATCAACCTCGACGGGCGCACCGTTCCGGCCAAGCGTGGCGAGCTGTTGATCGTCGCGGCCGAGCGGGCCGGGACGTTCATCCCGCGGTTCTGCTACCACCCGCGCATGGAACCGGTGGGCATGTGCCGCATGTGCCTCGTCGAGGTGGACAGCCCGCGCGGCGCCACCCTGCAGCCCGCCTGCTTCATCCCGGTGGCCGAGGGCATGGTGGTCGACACCGCCTCCGAGAAGGTCAAGAAGGCGCAGGACGGGGTGTTGGAGTTCCTCCTGGCCAACCACCCGCTCGACTGCCCGGTCTGCGACAAGGGCGGGGAGTGCCCCCTTCAGGACCAGACCCTGGCCTACGGTCCGGGCGAGAGCCGCTTCGTCGAGGAGAAGCGCCACTTCGAGAAGCCGATCGCCATCTCGGACCTGGTGCTGCTGGACCGCGAACGTTGTATCCAGTGCGCGCGCTGTACCCGGTTCGCCTCCGAGGTGGCCGGGGAGGCCCAGATCGACTTCGCCGGGCGCGGCGAGATGGTGGAGGTGGCGACCTTCCCCACCGAGCCGTTCTCCTCGTATTTCAGCGGCAACACCGTGCAGATCTGCCCGGTGGGGGCCCTGACGGCGACGCCCTACCGCTTCACGGCGCGGCCGTGGGACCTCGACCAGGTGGAGTCCACCTGCACCACCTGCTCGGTGGGATGCCGCGTTGCGGTGCAGTCCTCCTCCAACCGCCTGACCCGGCTCCTCGGCATCGACTCTGAGCCGGTCAACCACGGCTGGCTGTGCGACAAAGGGCGGTTCGCCTTCGAGTCGGTCAACGGCGATGAGGTCGACGACTCGCCGACGGACGCCGCGCTGGCCGACGAGGCGGTCGACGTGGCGCCGGCCACGGCGGCCCAGGTGGTCGGCCTCGGCGTGTCGCGGGGACAGTTCCTCGGTGAGGTGCACGAGACGGGGCGGTTCGAACACGGGCGTCTCATTGAGCCCCGGGTCCGCAAGAGCGGTGAGCTGGTCCCGGTGAGCTGGGGGGAGGCGCTCGCGGCGGCGGCCGCCGGACTGGAGGCCGCCCGCGACGCCGGGGGGCCGGCCGCGGTGGCGATGATCGGCGGCTCCCGGCTGACCAACGAGTCGGCCTACGCCTGGGCCAAGCTGGCCAAGGGCATCATCGGCACGGACTCGGTCGACGCCCAGCTCGGCGACGGCCTGCCGGCCGAAATCGTGCTCGGCCTTCCGAGGGCCACCATCGATGCCGCCTGCGCCGCCCCCGTCCTCGTCACGCTGGCCGGCGACCTGCGTGAGGAGCTGCCCGTCCTCTTCCTCCGCCTGCGCGAGGCGGTCGCCGGGTCGACGAGCCTGATCGAGATGGCACCGACGACGACCGCCCTCACCGGCCTGGCCACCGCCTCGCTGCCCATCCGCCCGGGCGAGGCCCCGCTGGTGGCACGCGCCCTGTGCGGCGACGACGCCGCCGTCACCGAGCTCGCGTCGCACCCGGAGGGATCGGCGGTCGACGACGGCGCGCTCGGCGTGGCGCGCCGGGTCCTGGCCACGCGGCCGGACGGTGAGGGCGTCGTCGTGGTGCTGGGGCGGCCGTCGTACGCCGAGTCGGGCAGCGTGGTGGCCGAGGCCGCCCGCGTCCTGGCCCGGGCGCTCCCCAAGGCCACCTTCCTGCCCGCCCTGCGGCGCGGCAACGTGTTCGGCGCGCTGGACATGGGTTTGGCCCCCGGGCTGCTGCCCGGACGCGTCAGCCTCGAGTCGGGCCGGGAGTGGTTCACCGCGGCCTGGGGCGCCACCCCGCAGGCGACCGGGCTCGACACCGCCGCCATCCTCTCCTCCATGGCAGCCGACCCGGCGGGGGTCACCGCGCTCGTCCTGCTGGGCGCCGACCCGTTGAGCGACTTCCCCGACCGAGCGCTGGCCCGCCAGGCGCTGGCGGCCGGCCATTTCGTCGTGGCGGTGACCGGGCACCCCTCCGAGTCGGTCGACGTGTACGCCGACGTCGTGCTCCCCTGCTCCGTGGCCCATGAGCGTCCCGGCACGTCCACCAACATTGAGGGGCGGGTGAGCCGGCTCGGGCAGAAGTTGACCGCCCCCGGGTTCGCCTGGGCGGACTGGATGATCGCCGCGGAGCTCGCCGCTGCACTCGGCGCCGACCTGGGTGTGAGCAGCGCCAACGACCTGGCCGACGAGATGCACACCACGGCACCCGCGTACTTCGGCCTTAGCCGGTCGCTGCTGCACTCCTCCGCCGCGCACGACGGGATCCTGCTGCCCATCGGAGAGGGGGGCCAGCGGCGCGAGGACGTCGATCCCATCGACCCCATCGCCCTCCCCGGTGTCGAGTCGGTGGAGCGGCAGGGCGCACCGCCCCGGAGCGGCTCGGCCATGGGCGACGGGGACGTCCAGGGCAGGATCGCCGCGAAGGGAGACGCGCCCGCCCTCCTGGCCGGGGTTCCGTCCCCCGACGGGCCAGACGGGGTGCACGTCCCGCCCGCAAACAGCTACGCGCTGCGCCTGGTGTCCACCCGTCGGCTCTACGACGCCGGGTGCTCGGTCACCGGATCGCCCTCCCTGACTCCCTTGGTGCCACACCTGGTGGTCCGGGCCAACCCCTACGACCTCGACCGGCTCGGAGCGAAGACGGGTGATCGGGTCCGCGTGCGCTCGGCTCGGGGCGACCTGGTGCTGCCGGCCCGGGCGGAGGGGGGAGTGCCACGGGGCGCCGTCGCCATCGACTTCAACGTGCCCGCCGGACCGGAGGCGCCCGGTAACGCGGTGGCCATGCTCATCGACAGCCGGAGCCCGGTGACCGACGTTCGACTGGAGTCGGTGGGATGACCCCGTTCCTGGCCACCGACCCCCTCTTCGTCCAGGGGATCAACTGGGAAGTCCTGGTGATCGTCTTTGTCAAGGTGCTGGTCGCCTTCGTGGCGCTGCTCACGGCGACGGCCATGATGATCTGGTTCGAGCGCAAGGTGATCTCGGACATGCAGAGCCGCATCGGGCCCAACCGGGCCGGGCCCTGGGGCCTGCTGCAGACGCTGGCCGACGGCACCAAGCTGGTCTTCAAGGAGGACCTGCTCCCCGAGCATGCCGACTCCTTCACCTTCAAGCTGGCGCCGTACCTCTCGGTGTTGCCGGCCTTCGTGGCCTTCGCCGTGGTCCCGGTGGGGGGCGTCATCCGGATCGGCAGCCACATCATCGAGCTCCAGGTGGCGGATCCCCCGATCGGCATCCTGCTGGTGCTGGCCATGTCGGGGATCGCCGTCTACGGGGTGATGTTGGCCGGCTGGTCGTCGGGGTCGAAGTACCCCCTGCTCGGCTCGGTGCGGGCGTCGGCCCAGGTCATCTCCTACGAGGCGGCCCTGGGCATGACGGTGGTCACCGTGGTGCTGGTCAGCCGCTCGCTCTCCACCCGGGCCATCGTGGTGGCCCAGTCGGGCGGGTTCTGGAACTGGAACCTGATCCGCCTGGGCTTCCTACCCTTCATCTTCTTCATGATCGCTATCACGGCCGAGTTGACGCGGCCACCCTTCGACCTCACCGAGGCCGAGTCCGAGCTGGTCGGCGGGTTCCACACCGAGTACTCCTCCATCCGCTTCGGCTTGTTCTACCTGGCCGAGTTCATGAACACCATCACGATGTCGGCGGTGGTCGTCACGCTCTTCTTCGGGGGGCCCGACGGTCTCATCCCCCCGTGGCCCGGCGCCACCATCTACATGC
>JBKQIP010000218.1:0-12980 GCA_052148295.1 Acidimicrobiales bacterium | reverse complement strand
CTGCCCTCCATGATCACCACCTCCCTGGCCGTGGCCCAGGGGGCGCTCCACCGCACCGAGTCCCGCGGGGGCCACACCCGAGAGGACTACCCCGGACCGGACCCCGAATTGGGCAAGGTCAACTTCGTGCAGCACCAGACCGCCGAGCGGGGGTACCTGGCGCCGATCGCCATCGCCCCCGAGCCGCTGCCGGAGATGCCGGCCGAGCTGCGCGCCCTGTTCGAGGAAGGACACTGAGCTCATGGCCGACGAGGTGACGATGCGGGTGTGGCGGGGGGACGACTACGGCGGTGCGTTCACCGACTACGTCATGCCCGCCGTCGAGGGGGAGGTGGTGCTGGACGTGATCCACCGCATCCAGGCCACGGACGCACCCGACCTGGCCTGCCGCTGGAACTGCAAGGCGGGCAAGTGCGGCTCGTGCTCGGCCGAGATCAACGGCCTGCCCCGCCTGATGTGCATGACGCGCATGGACACCCTGCCCGAGGGCCGAGCCGTCACGGTGGCGCCGTTGAAGACGTTCCCCATCATCCGCGACCTGGTGACCGACGTCTCCTTCAACTACGAGGTGGCCAAGACCATCCCCGCCTTCAGGCCGGGCCCCGAGCCCGAGGGCGGCTACCGGATGATGCAGATCGACGTGGAGCGGGGCCAGGAGTTCCGCAAGTGCATCGAGTGCTTCATGTGCCAGGACGTCTGCCACGTGATCCGCGACCACGAGGACAACAAGCCCAAGTACGCCGGCCCCCGCTTCTTCATCCGCTTCGCCGAGCTCGAGATGCACCCGCTCGACGTCAACGACCGCCGGGAGCTGGCGCACGACAAGGGCCTCGGCATGTGCAACATCACCAAGTGCTGCACCGAGGTGTGCCCCGAGCACATCAAGATCACCGACAACGCCATCATCCCGATGAAGGAGCGCGTGGTCGACGCCCGCTACGACCCGGTGGCCTGGCTGGGCCGCAAGATCCTCCGCCGCACCAAGAAGACGGCCGAAGAGGCATCGGCCGGCTGAGCCGGAGGAGGCCCGGCCGCGCCATGCCCCCCTACCTCTCCCCCCCATGGGTGCAGGCGTTCAACGCCGCCCTGGTGGGCGTCGACCTGACGCCGGCCCTCGACGCCGCCGCCGCCGTCTCGCTCACCGCGTCGGGAGGCACCTTCGGTGTGGCCCAGGTGGTCACCGGGGCCCCTGACGACATCGGCGGCCCCGGCGGCACGGTGCGCACCCTCTTCCGGGTCGCGGGCGGTCGGGCCACCCTGGCCCTGGACCCCGCCGCCGAGCGGTCGGCCGACGTCACCATCGTGGTGGGCTACGACGACGCCCGCTCCATCGCCCGGGGTGCGCTCGACCCGGCGGACGCGCTGGCCGCCGGGCGCGTCCGCGTGCGCGGTGAGCTGGCCGTGCTGGTGGCCGCTCAATCCGTGCTCAACGCCGTGGCCGGCCAGCTCGGTCCGGCGCTGGACGGGCTCACCGACGGCACCGCCCGCGACGACGCCGACCGCGACGGCACCGCCCGCGGCGACCGCGGCGCGACGGAGTGAGCGGGGCGCCGCGCCGACCCGAACGGCGGCCACCGGACTTCGGTGCGCGCTACCGGGGCCAGGTGGCCGTGGTGACGGGCGCCTCGTCGGGCCTCGGGGCCCGGTTGTCCCTCGACCTGGCCCGGGCCGGGGCGACCGTCGTCGGCCTGGCCCGCACGACCGAGCTCCTCGATGCCCTGGCCGTCCGACTCGACGCCCTGTCACCGGGCTCGCGCACCATCACCTGCGACGTGGCCGACACGAACGCGCTGCGCGCCGCGCTGGCCTCGGTCGTCACCCAGGTGGGGCCGGTGGACCTCCTGGTCAACAACGCCGCCCTCGACCCGGGCGTGCGACTGGTCGACATCACCGAGGCGGACTTCCGGCGCACCCTCGACGTGAACTTCTTCGCCCCCGTGGCCGCCACCCTGGCCGTCCTGCCGTCCATGGTGGCGCGCGGCCGGGGCATCGTCGTCAACGTCTCGTCCGACGGCGGGCGCCTGCCGTCGCCGGGGCCCGGCGCCTATCCCTCCTCCAAGGCGGCCCTGTCGGCCTTCGCCGAGTCCATCTCCTGGCGTCTCGCCCCCAAGGGCGTGCACGTCCACGTGGTCTATCCCGCCTTCATGGCCACCAAGCTGGGGCTCGGCGCCCTGGAGCGGGGCCTGCGCCGGCCGCCGCGCCTCACCACGCGCCCGGTGGAGGCGGTGTCCGCCGCCATCTTGGGCCGGGCCGGTGGGCCCTCGCTCGAGATCAGCGTGTCCGGCCTGACCGACGCCGCCACGGTGTTCCGCTCCCTCATGCCCCGGACCTACCACCGGCTCCGAAAGGGCTGGTAGAGGGGCCCCAAGGCGCCCGGCACACCGGGGCGGTAACGTTTCTCTCACCGGCTCGTACCGAGCGGGCCGCAGTAGGGAGGACGACGTGCACCAGCCGATCGACGACCACTTCCTGTCGAAGTACCGGGCCCTGCTCGACGCCGAAGACCTGGCTTTCGACGAACTCGAACATGCGTGCGAGGACGGCGACCGCGCCCAGTTCGACAAGGACATGGTTGATTGGCATGAGGCACTCGAGCGCAAGCTGCTCTTCCTCCACAGCGCCGGCGTCGACGTGCGCCTCGCCGTGCCCACCTGACCCGGGCGCCCACCGCACCGCGGGGCCCGACCGCCGGCGGCGCGCGCCCGGGGCCATCGGGGTCAGAGGCCGAGGGACGACCCCAGCTCGGCGACGGTCGCCTCGAAGAAGACCTCGGGGTCGAGCACGGTGTTGCGCCAGTGCCCGAAGAGCTCGAGGCTGATCATCCCGATGAGGGTGGCGAAGGCCGCCAGCGCCCGCGTGACCGTGGCCGTGGGGAGGCCGGGGAGGAGAAGCTCGGCCACCGGCCGCACCGCGCCCGCCAGCGCCGGCGCGGCGTCCGCCCCGGCGTGGGCCACCGGCGCCGGCCCGCCGTCCGCCTGGGCCTCGACCAGGGGGCGCACCAGGCACCGGGCCAGGCGGGTGTAGGGCACGGTGGTCGATTCGGGCGCCTCGTAGCCCGGTACCGGCGAGCCGAAGATGAGGGCCCACTCGTGCGGATGGCCCAGCGCCCAGGCCCGCATGGCCCGGGGCACCGCACCCCATCGCGCCGCCCCGTCGGCCCCGGCCCCGGGAGCCCCGGGCGCGGCCGCCTCGGCGTGGTCGGCCAGTGACTCGTAGGCGCCCAGGATCAGCGCGCTGAGCAGCGCGTCGCGACTGGGGAAGTAGCGGTACAGCGCCGAGGGGGCCATCTCGAGCTCGCGGGCGACGGACCGCAGCGACAGGGCCGCCGCCCCCTCATGGGCCAGATGGTCCCGGGCCACGGTCAGGATCTCGCGGGTCACCTCGTCGCGGATCCGGTCCCGGGCGGTGCGGGGCGCCGACATGCCCCCCAGTCTCGTCGTTCTCATCTCAGAACACAAGTACTTGACAAGAGCATTGTTCTTGTTTAGTATCAATGTTCTCAAGGCTGAGTCGCATCAGCGGCCGAGCTTCGACAGCACAGGAGGATCCGATGGAAGCGCGCACGACCACCGACACCACGACCGAGACGGCGGGGACGGGGACGACCACGCACTACCGGCGCCCGGACCGGTTCACCCGCACGGTCATGAACCCGCTGCTCAACGCCCTGATGCGGGCCGGGATCAGTGTGAGGGGATCCAAGGTGCTCGAGCACCGGGGCCGCCGCACGGGGGCGCCCCACCACACCCCGGTCAACCCCCTCATGGTCGACGCCGAGCTGTACCTGGTGTCGCCCCGGGGCGAGACCGAATGGGTACGCAACGTGCGGGCCGCCGACGGCGAGCTCGTGCTGATCCTGGGACGGCGCCGTCTGGCCCGCCGGGCCCTCGAGGTCCCCGTGGCCGAGCGCCCGCCCATCCTGCGGGCCTACCTCCGGCGCTGGAAGTTCGAGGTCGGCCTGTTCTTCGACGGCGTGGGGCCGGACTCGTCCGAGGCCGAGTTCGAGGCCATCGCGGCCCGGCACCCGGTGTTCGTGCTGCGCTGACCGGGCCGCCCGGTCCGGCCGCCGGCGGCCCGGCGAGGCATCATGGCGCATGCCCGCACCGCCGTCGCGCGCCGACGAGGCCCGGCTGGCCTACGCCAACCTCGTGGCCTACAGCCGGGTCAACACCACCTGGTGCCGCCGGGGCTCCTCTGAGGAGGACGGTGGCGTCCTCTGCTACGCCGGCGGTTCGTGGATCCCGGTCAACTGCAACGGGGCCTTCCGCCTCGACGAGTCGGTGCCCGCGCCCGACCTGGTGGCCCGGGCCGATGCCTTCTTCGCACGGCGCCGGCGGGGCTACACCGTCAAGGTCCGCGACACCGGCGCCGACGACGACGTGGAGGCGGTGTGCCGCGCCGCCGGCCTGGTCGCGGTGGGCGACCCCTTCCCCGAGATGATCTGCCGCGCCCCGTTGGCCGACCCGGCGCCGCCCCCGGGTGTGGACCTGCGCCCGGTCACCGACGAGCGGGGCCTGCGCCACTTCAGCGCCGTCAACGCCGAGGCCTACGCCACCTACGGCATGCCGCCCGAGGTGTTCACCGACAGCTTCGACCGGCCCGCCCGTCTCCTGGCCGACGACCACGTCGGCGTGGTGGTGGCCTACCGGGACGGGCAGCCGGTGGCCACGGCGCTCACCTTCCTCAGCGGGGGCATCGCCAGCCTGCAGTGGGTGGGCACGGTGCCGGCGGCCCGGCAGTCGGGCCTCGGGCGGGTGGTCACCCAGGCCGCCACCAACGTGGCCTTCGCCCGCGGCGCCGCCGCCTGCACGCTGCAGGCCTCGGTCATGGGCGAGCCGCTCTACACCGCCCTGGGCTACGAGACGCTCTACCGCTACCAGAACTACGTCCGCTGGGAGCCGCCGCCCGGGCCCGCGCTCAGCGGGGCGTGAGCGGCCTGCCCCCCGCGGCGGCGGAGCGGTAGGCGGCGTCGACCAGGCCGTGCGCCACCAGCGCCTCGCCCAGGGACGGCGCGGGGGCGCGGCCGGCCACCACGGCGTCGACGAAGTCGCGGTCCTCCTCCACGTAGGCCCGCAGGGCCAGGCCCACCTCGTCGTGGCGCAGCGGCAGGGCGTCGACCCAGGCCGGCGAGACACAGCGGCGGACCTCGGTGGCCCCGCTGGTCTGGACGTGGAGCGGACCCCGGAACTCGTCGTCCAGCCACACCATGCCCTCCTCACAGAAGAGCTCCAGCCGGCGGGTCGAGCCGCGGCTGAGCACGTGGTGCCACACGCTGGTCACCTGGGCCGTCAGGCCCGAGGCGAACCGCAGCGACACGGTGGCCACGTCCTCGACGCCGTCGTGACCGGAGAAATTGGCGGTCCGGCCGGCCACGCCCTCCACCTCGCCGAAGCAGAAGCGCAGGACGTCGAGGTCGTGGATGGAGTGCTCGATCAGGCACCCGCCGCCGGCCTGGGCCACGTCGGCCCGCCACCGCGAGGCGTAGGTCCCCTCAATGGGGAAGTACTGGTCGTCCCGCAGCACGGCGGCCATGGGGCGGCCCAAAGCGCCGGAGCGCACCAGGTGGCGCAGGTCCCGGAAGACCGGCGCCGAGCGGAGCACCAGCCCCGACTGGGCCGGCACGCCGGCCGCGGTGGCCGCGTCGACCAGGGCCCGGGCGCGGCCCAGGTCGGGGGCCAGCGGCTTCTCGCAGAAGACGGCCCGCCCGGCCGCGGCGGCGGCGTCGACCCCGGCGCGGTGGGCCGCCGTCGGCGTGCACACCCACAGGGCGTCGCAGCGGTCGGCCACCTCGCCCGGGCCGGCCAGCGCCTCGGCGCCGAAGGTGGTGGCGAAGTGCCGGGCCCGCTCCTCGCTGGGGTCGTGCACCGCCGTCACGGCGGCGTCGATCACCCCGGCCTCGATCATGGCCTGCAGGCCCAGCCCGTGGGCCCAGGCGATCAGTCCCGCCCCGACCAGCCCGATGCGCAGCATGGGGGGACCTTAGGCAACGCGTGGGGCTCAGTGGGAGAACTCCCGCCGGCCCAGGGCGTCGATGAAGCGGGCGGTCACCAGCACCAGCATGGCGATCTCGTGGCGCTCCCGGCGCCGGATGGAGGCGGCCCGCCCGCCGCACACGGTGAAGTCGGTCTCGGCGATGGTCTCGACGAACACGCCCGAGCCGGTGGTGTCGTTGGCCGGGTCGGCGCCGCTGCGCGATCCCTCGGCGAAGGCGGTCACCCACTGCACCGAGGGGACGTCGCCGTGCACCTCGATGAACAGCTCGCGTCCCAGATCGGCCAGGGCCATCCAGGTGAGGTCGAACAGGGCCAGCAGCTGGCCCAGCAGCGCGTTGAGCGCGGCGGTGGTGGTGGCCGCCTGCAGGATGGCGGCCGCGGCACCGAGCACCGTGTCGCCGCGGTCCTGCGCCTCCTGCGGCAGCTCCCGGGCGTCTTCGACGCCGGCGCCGGGCACGGTGCGGATCCCCTTGCACACGGCGTCGATCACGCCGGGCTGGTCGGGCAGCTCGATCACCAGCTCGTCGATGGCCACCCCGGCGTCGCGTTCGAGCACCTCGAGTCCGACCAGGTTCCCCTCGACGGCCCCGATCTCCGCCGCCACCGCGCCGAGCACCCCGGGGGCGTCGGGCAGCCAGATGCGCAGGCGCGCCAGCACCGCTCAGTGGGTCCTCGTGATGCGGACGCCGACCTTCATGGTGTGCCCGGCGTCGCCGGCGTAGACGCCCTTGACCGGAGGGACGTCGGAGTAGTCGCGGCCGCGCCCGATGGCCACGTGGCGCTCCCCGACGGCGCAGTCGTTGGTGGGGTCGTAGCCCCACCACTCCCCCGTCCACACCTCGACCCAGGCATGGCTCTCGCCGGTGATCTCCTCGCCCACGATGGCGTCGGCCTCGGGGTGGAAATAGCCCGAGACGTAGCGCGAGGGCAGGCCGACCGACCGGGTCATGGCCAGCGCCAGGTGGGCGAAGTCCTGGCAGACGCCGGCGCCGTCGGCGAAGGCCTCGGGGGCCGAGGTGTGGACGGTGGTGACCCCGCGCACGTAGCGCAGGGCGTGGTGGGTCCGGTCCAAGATCTGCTCGGCCGTCTGGCGCGGGCGGGCCGTGCGCAGGCTGGCCGCCAGCTCGGACAGCTCGGCCCCCGGCTGGGTGTAGAGCTTGTGCGAGAGCTGATCGGCCATGGTGAGCGAGGCGTCGGCCACCTCCTCCCAGGTGGCGTCGGCCGACCCCTCGGCCCGCTGGGTGTCGACCAGCGCGCTGCCCACGATGGACAGCGCCTCGTGGCCGCGGTCCACGTTGAAGGCCACCACCTGGGTGCCCCAGTAGTCCACGTAGGCGTACTGGGGCGCGGCCGGGACGGTGACGATCTTGGTCTCGAGGGCGGTCTGGCGTCGCTCGGTGCGCGGGGTCAGGCGCAGCTCGTTGTACGACGCCCGGGCCGGCCCGTCGTAGTCGAACCGGGTCTCGTGGGTCACCCGGAGGCGCCAGCCGTCGACCCGGCTCACCCCGACCCACCTCCCCGGTGCCACTGGGTGGGCAGGTCCTGGGCGAAGTAGCGCCGGGTCACGGCGTCGCTGACCGACGAGATGGAGGCCTGCAGCCGCTCGAGGCGGAGCTCGAGCCCCTGGGACAGGGTGTCCGGCGCCGAGTACTCCAGCTCGGCCCGGGCCAGGCCGACCAGGCCGCGGGCGTCCTCCCAGGTGCCCTCGCGGCCGGCATTGATCTCGTCCAGGCACTCCTCGGCCAGGGTGAGCGAGGCGAAGGCCGACCGGGGGAAGAGGCGGTCCCGCAGCAAGAAGTCGAGGACCCGCCCCGGCTCGACCACGCCCTGGGACAGGCGGAGGTAGGGCTCGTAGCCCCCGCACGACCGCAGCAGCATGACCAGGCCGGTGTCGTGGACGTCCTCGAACGCCACGGTGGCCAGTTGGCGGGCCACCACGTCGGTCCGCTCCAGGCACCGGCCCAGGGTGAAGAAGAGCCACGTCTGGTCGCGGCTCATCATGGTGTCGGCCAGGCCGGTCATGCCGGCCACCTGGGTCTTGACGAACGACAGGTAGGGCGCCGGGCCCACCCGGCGGGTGGACTGCCACTGCTGGGGCAGCGCGGCCCAGGTGGCGTTGACGTGCTCCCAGAACTCGACGGGGACCACGTGGCGCACGCCACGGGTGTTCTCACGCGCCGCGGCCAGCGCGCCGGCGATGGACGACCGGCTCGTCGGATCGGTGGCCAGCCGCTCGGTGGCCTGCCACAGGGTCTCGTTCTGCGCGTCGGGCAGTCCCATCACCGCCAGCAGGCGCCGCGCCGCGTGCCCACCTTCGACGTCGCTCTGCTCGAGGGCCTGGAAGACCGACACGTCGAGGATCCGCGCCGTCCCCTCGGCCCGTTCGACGTAGCGCCCGACCCAGAAGATGGACTCGGCCACCCGGCTCAACAGGGCGCGCGTCATTGCTGCTGCTGCTGTTGTTGGCGGCCGCTCTCCGAGTCGCCCCGCGGCCCGGCGTCCATGGGTGGGCCCGCGGAGCGCGGGGCCCGTTGGCGGGCCGGCAGGATCGGTGCCGGGGGCCCGCCGCCCATCACCCACGTGTCCTTGGACCCGCCGCCCTGGCTGGAGTTGACCACCAGCCCGCCCTCTTGGAGGGCCACCCGGGTCAGTCCCCCGGGCAGGACCCAGACCTCCTCACCGTCGTTGACGGCGAAGGGGCGCAGGTCGACGTGGCGGCGGGCCCTGGTCTGGTCCACCCAGGTCGGCGCGGTCGAGAGGGCCACCACCCGCTGGGCGATCCAGTGCCGGGGGTCACGCCCCACGGCCCGGGCCAGGGCGTCCAGCTCGGGCCCGGTGGCGGCCGGCCCGATGACCAGGCCCTTGCCGCCGGACCCGTCCACCTTCTTGAACACCAGCTCGTCCCGGCGGGACAGCGCGTCGGTCCGCACCAGGGCGTCCTCGAGGTGCATGGTCTCGACGTTGCGCAGCATGGGCTCCTCGCCCAGGTAGTACTTGATCATGGCCGGGACGTAGGCGTAGACGAGCTTGTCGTCGGCCACCCCGTTGCCCACGGCGTTGGTGATGCTGACCCGGCCCGCCCGCGCCGCGTTGAGGACGCCGGGGCAACCGACCAGCGACTCGGGGCGGAACTGCAGGGGGTCGAGGTAGTCGTCGTCGATCCGGCGGTAGATGACGTGCACCGGGACCTCGCCCTCGGTGGTGCGCAGGAAGACCTCGGTGCCGTGGCACACCAGGTCCCGCCCCTCGACCAGGTGCACGCCCATGAGCCGCGCCAGCAGCGCGTGCTCGTAGAAGGCCGAGTTGTGCACTCCGGGGGTGAGGACCACCACGGTGGGGTCGTGCACGCCGGCCGGCGCCGCCCGCCGCAGGGCGTGGATGAGGCGCGCCGGGTAGTCGGTCACCATCTGGATCGGCTGCCCCCAGAACAGCTCGGGCAGGACGCGGGCCATGGCCGCCCGGTTGGCCAGGACGTAGCTCACCCCCGACGGGCTGCGCACGTTGTCCTCGAGCACCCGGAACTCGCCCTCCTCGTCCCGGATGACGTCGATGCCGGCCACGTGGATCCGCACCCCGTTGGGGGGCGTCAGCCCGTGGGCGGCCCGCACGAAGCCGGGGGAGCTGGTGACCACCTCGTGGGGGATGACGCCGTCGCTGACGATGCGGGCGGTCGAGTACACGTCGGCCAGGAAGGCCTCCAGCGCCCGCACCCGCTGGGCCACGCCGTCGGAGACCTGGGACCACTCGGCCGCGGTGAAGATGCGGGGCACCACGTCGAGGGGGAACGGCCGCTCCTCGCCGTCGAGATCGAAGGTGACCCCCTGGTCCATGAAGGCCCGGGCCAGCCGGGAGCCCCGGGCCGACACGTCCTCGGGACCCATCTGGGAGAGCGACGAGATCACCCCGGCGTAGGGCGAGCGGGCCTCCCCGCCCCGGCCCGCCATCTCGTCGAACGCCGCCTCGGTCAGGCCGCGCGCCCCGGCCCCGTAGCCGTCGAAGAGATCGCCCACCCTCGCGAGACTGCCAGAGCCGTGTTTCCCCAGCGTTTCAACTTCGCGAACGCTCGTGGCAAATTGGCTCCCCGGACCCGGTGCGGCCCGTTCGGGGCGGTGCGGCCCGTTCGGGGCGGATCGGAGCGGATCGGGCGGTCAGGCGATGAGCCCGAGCTCGCGCACGTCGGCCCGCTCGCCCTCGAGCTCGTCGGTGGTGACCTGAATCCGGTCCCGGGCGAACTCGTCGTGCCCGAAGCCCTCGGCCACGCTCCAGCCCCCGTTGCCGTCGGCCCGGACGGGGAAGCCGAACTGCAGCCCCTCGGGCGTGCCGTACTGGCCCGAACTGGTCACGGCCACCGAGACGCACTCGCCGGGGGCGGTCCGGGTCCGCAGGCCCACCACCGTGTCGATGGCGGCCGAGGCGGCCGAGGCGGCCGAGGACAGGCCGCGGGCCTCGATGATGGCGGCGCCGCGTTTCTGCACGGTGGTGATGAAGTCGCCCCGGAGCCACTCGTGGTCGGAGATGACGTCGGTCACCGGCTTGCCGTCGATGGTGGCGTTGGCGAAGTCGGGGAACTGGGTGGCCGAGTGGTTGCCCCAGATGGCCAGGTGGCGCACCGAGGCCACCGGGACCCCGGCCTTGCGGGCCAATTGGGCCTTGGCCCGGTTCTCGTCGAGCCGGGTCATGGCGAACCAGCGGTCGGCCGGCACCTCGGGCGCGTTCGAGCGGGCGATCAGGCAGTTGGTGTTGCAGGGGTTGCCGACCACCAGCACCCGGACGTCGGCGTCGGCGTGCTCGGCGATGCCCCGCCCCTGCGGCTTGAAGATGCCGCCGTTGACGCTGAGGAGGTCGCCCTGCTCCATGCCGGCCTTGCGGGGGACCGAGCCCACCAGCAGGGCCCACGAGGCGCCGTCGAAGGCCGTCTTGAGGTCGGCGGTGGCCACGATGTCGTGCAGCAGCGGGAAGGCGCCGTCGTCGAGCTCCATGACCACGCCGTCGAGCACCTTGAGCGCCGGCTCGATCTCGAGCAGGCGCAGGACGACCGGTTGATCGGGCCCGAGCAGCTGGCCCGACGCGATGCGGAACAGGAGGGAGTAGCCGATCTGGCCGGCCGCTCCGGTGACGGTGACGTGAAGGGGGGGTTGGGTGGCCATGGGGCCACGTTATGCGGCGGGGGCCGACAACCGAAATCGGCGCCGGGGCCGGCTCAGAAGACCGGGACCGACCGGGTGGCGACGGGCAGGATCGCCTCCCCGTCGACGTCGCGAACGCCCTCGAGGAGGATGTTGGCCACCACCGGCCCGTCGCCGGTGACCGTCACCAGGGTGACGTGGTCGAAATTGCCCTCGGGCCCCCCGAGGACCCACAGGCCACCGGTCGGGCCCAGCCGGATGTGCGCGTTGCCCCCCAGGTGCTCGTGCCGGTAGTTGTGCACGTGGCCGGCGAAGGCGTGGTAGCGGCGCGGCCCGAGGGCGGCGCGCAACCGGGCCCAGGCCGGGTGGTCGCCCTGCCACAGCGGCATGTGCATGATGACGAAGGTCCAGCGCGCGTCGGCGTGCCGGGCCAGGACGTCCTCGAAGTAGGCCAGCTGCTCCTCGCCCAGGGACGCCGGCTGCAGGCCGTTCCAGGCGGCGTCGCCGCCCAGGCCGAGGCGGGCCCGGCGGGGGTCACGGCGCACCAGCGCGAGGAAGGCGTCGACGTCGCGGGCCACGTGCGGGTCCGGGGCGGCCGGGTCGTCCTGGGTGTCGAGGATGCAGAACAGGGCGTCGTGGTAGCGGAAGTGGAAGAACAGGCGGCCGTAGCGCCGCTGCCACACCTCCCGCTGGTAGGGCGACGAGACGTCGTGGTTGCCCGGCGTGTGGAAGACCGGCGTGCGCATGCCCTCGAACAGGCGGTCGATCTCGGCCCACTCCTCCTCGATCGTGTCGGCCTCGTCGCTGTAGCCCTCGATCAGGTCGCCCAGCTGGACGGCGAACGCCGGTGCCAGCAGGTCGGTGACGGCCAGACCGCGCTCGAACACGCCCGGGCGCGCCCCGCCGGTCCGGTCCGAGACCAGGACGAAGCTGAAGTGCGGCCCGGCGTCGGGGAGGCCGAGGTGCGTCCAGGGATTGGGGCCGTCCGAGGCCTCGACCACGAGGCCACGCGGGAGGTCGGTCGCGGTCACCAGGTCGAGCGGGCCGGCGAGGGGGGTCGAGCGCGTCGAGCGGGCCGAGCGGGCGGCTCAGAGGCGGTCGACGATGGCGGCGGCGAACTCCGAGCACTTCACCTCGGTGGCGCCCTCCATGAGCCGGGCGAAGTCGTAGGTGACGATCTTGTCGGCGATGGTGGCCTCCAGCGCGTGCACGATGTCGGACGCCGCGTCGTTCCAGCCGATGTGCTCGAACATGAGCACGCCCGAGAGCAGCACCGAGCCGGGGTTGACCTTGTCCTGGCCGGCGTACTTGGGCGCGGTGCCGTGCGTCGCCTCGAAGATGCCGTGGCCGGTCACGTAGTTGATGTTCGCCCCCGGGGCGATCCCGATGCCGCCGACCTGGGCGGCCAGGGCGTCGGAGAGGTAGTCGCCGTTGAGGTTCGTCGTGGCGATGACGTCGAAGTCCGACGGCCGGGTCAGCACCTGCTGCAGCGTGATGTCGGCGATGGTGTCCTTGACCAGCAGCTTGTCGCCGGGGTCGCCGCCGCAGTCCTCCCAGCCCACGGCCACGTCGGAGAAATCCTCGCGCACGAGCTCGTAGCCCCAGTCCAAGAACGCGCCCTCGGTGAACTTCTGGATGTTGCCCTTGTGCACCAGCGTGACGGACTCGCGCTTGTGCTCGAGCGCGTACTGAATGGCGGCCCGGATGAGGCGCTTGGACCCCATGGGCGAGATCGGCTTGATCCCGATGCCGGAGAGCTCCCGGATGGGCCAGCCCATCTCGGTGCGCAGGTACTCGGCCAGCTTCTCGGCCTCGGGCGTGCCCGACTGCACCTCGTAGCCGGCGTAGACGTCCTCGGTGT
>JBKQIP010000217.1:0-3725 GCA_052148295.1 Acidimicrobiales bacterium | reverse complement strand
CGACGCCCAGATACCCCCCCGAGGCCCAGTGGAAGCCCAGGTGGTAGGCCACCACCCCGAACACGGCCACCGCCCGCAGCCCGTTGAGGGCGGGCAGGTGGTGGCCGGTGACGGCGGTCGGGGCGGGCTCGCTCACGCCGACTGAATCTGGCACAGCTCGGCCCCGCTGAAGGTCGCGGGTACCGCGCCCGGGCCGTCCCGCACCAGCAGGAGGTCAGCCGCCTCCACCAGCGCCCGGTCGGCCGGCGACCCGTCGGTCAGGTCCAGCGCGATCCGTGGGCCCCCGTCCCGGTGGGGCCGCGGGCGGTTGACGGCTCCGGGCACCGGGTAGCGGGGCCCGTCGCTGGCGGCGATGCCCCGGCGCCACATCTCCCGGCACAACGCGATGGCCTCGGCCACCTCGTCGCCCAGGGGCGGCATGAAGGCCAGCACGGTGCGGCCCCGGGTGACGAGGTCGAGGGCGGTCATCTCCCGCGCCAGCACGGTCGGGTGACGGTGGGGCGTGGTGGTCAGGTCGGTGCGGATGCCGAGGAGGAGGGCGGGCGTCCCGGCCCCGAGGGCCGCCGCCAGCGTGATGGCGTCGCCCAGGGGGCCGGTGGTCAGGAAGACGGCCCCCATTCCGTCGGCCGCCGCCCGGGCGGTGGCGGCGCGCAGGTCGGCCACGGATGGCTCGTCGAGGAACCGTCCTTCCACGTCCCGGGACATTAGGCCAGTTCAGGCCCGCTCCCACCAACCCCCCACCTGGCGGGCCAGGCCGGCGGCGGCCAGGCGCTCCAACCCGCCGCAGAGCGCGGAGAGCTCCCACCCGGTGCAGCGGGCCAGCTCGTCGAGCGAGCTCGGATCGTGGGTCAGGGCCTCCCAGACCACCCGGTCGCGCTCGTCGGGTCCCGGCGGCGCCGGTGCGGGCCGGGGAACCTCGGCCCCGCACAGGGACAGGGCCACCAAGATGTCGGTCACGTCGCGGACGGGAAAGCAGCCGTCGGCCAGCAGCGCGTTGGTGCCCTCCGACGCGGGGCTGCGGATGGACCCGGGCACGGCGCCGACCGGCCTGCCCCGGGCCAGCGCCGCCGCCACCGTGTGCGTCGACCCGCCCCCGTGGCGGCTCTCGACCACCACCACCACGTCACTGAGCATGGCCAGCAGGTGGTTCCGCTTGGGGAACCTCCAGCGCTCCGTGCGCACGCCCACCGGTGACTCCGAGAACAGGGCGCCCTGCGCGGCCACCCGCTCCCACAGGCGGGCGTGGCGGCGCGGGTAGGGCTCGGCCAGCCCGCCGGCCACCACCGCGATGGGAGGCGCCCCGCACGCGCAGGCTCCCTCGTGGGCGGCGCCGTCGATCCCCAGCGCCAGACCGCTCACCACACTGACCCCGGCGGCAGCCAGATCGGCACCGAACTGGGCCGCCACGCCGATGCCGTAGCGGGTGGGGCTGCGGGTGCCCACCAACGCCGCCGTGGGCAGCCGCGCCGCGGCCGGCTCACCCCGGCAGAAGAGCACCGCCGGCGCCTCGGGGTCCCCGGCCAGACGGGCCGGGTACGAGGGGCTGTCGGCCGTGAGCACGGCCACCCCGGCGTCGAGGTGACGTTGCCAGATGGCCTCCACGTCGGCCCCGAACCCGGACCGTGACCAGGCCACGGGGGGCGGATCGCGGGCCAGGAGCCGGCGCAGCCGAGCCGCGCCGACCCCCTCGACCGAGGCCAGCGCGGCGGCGAAGGCCTCCGGAGGCAGGTCGTCCCTCACCGGACCAACATCTCGCGGGCCCGGCGCAGCGACAGGGCATCGCTGACGTGCTCCTCGGTGACGACCTCGGAACCAAGCAGGTCGGCCACCGTGCGCGCCACTCGGGACACCTTCTGCACGCCCCGGGCGCTGAGCTCCCCGGCACGCAGGCGGTCGGCCAGCAGCCCCGGGACCCCGAGGCCCATCGGGGGCTCGTCCCCCGGGCCCCGGCCGGCGGCGCGGGCGGCGGCTCGGTCCCGGGCGGCGCGCACCCGGGCCGCCATCTCCGCGGTCGACGGGCCGGGCCGGCCGCTCAGGAACTCGTCGGGATCGGGCCGGGCCAGGGGGACCACCAGATCGAAGCGGTCCAGCAGGGGGGCCGACAGGCGGCGGGCGTAGCGGGCCCGGTCGACCACGGAACACCGGCAGGCACCGGGGTACACGCCCTCACCGCAGGGGCAGGGGTTCATGGCCCCCACCAGCAGGAAGTGGGCCGGGAAGGTCACCGTCCCCCCGGCGCGGCTGACCCGGATGACCCCCTCCTCGAGCGGTTGGCGCAGGGCCTCGAGGGCGGCGACGGGGAACTCGCCCATCTCGTCCAGGAACAGGACACCATGGCTGGCCAGGCTGATCTCACCAGGCCGCAGGGACCAGCTGCCGCCGTCGACCGGGCCGCTCCCGCCCACCAGTGCCACGACCGTCGAGCGGTGGTGCGGGGCGCGGAAGGGCGGGTCGGCCATCAGTGCCCCGTCGGGCAACGGGCAGCCGGCGGCCGAGTGGACGCGGGTGACGGCCAGGGACTCGGCCCGGGTGAGCGGCGGCAGCAGCCCGGGGAGCCGCTCGGCCAGCATGGTCTTGCCCGATCCCGGCGGCCCGACCATGAGCAGGTGGTGGTGACCGGCGGCGGCGACCTCGAGCGCGTGGCGTCCCACCAACTGGCCCCGGACATCGGCCAGGTCGGGCCGGGGCGCTTGGGGGGTCGCCGCGCCGGGGGGCGGGGCGGGCAGCCATGGTGCCTGCCCGCGCAGGATGGCCGCCAGGTCGGCCAGGTTGGCCACCCCGCGGGCCGCGTCGCCGCGCACCAGCGACGCCTCGCGCAGGTCGCACAGCGGCACCACCAGTCCGAGCGGCGCCGTGGCGTCGGCCAAGGCGATCATCCCCGGGACGTGGCGCAGCGCGCCGTTGAGCCCGAGCTCGCCACAGAACGCCAGTTCGCTCACGGCCCGGGCCGGCAGCTCGCCGGTGGCCACCAGCACCCCGACCGCGATGGCCAGGTCGAGGCCAGCCCCTCCTTTTCTCATGCCCGAGGGAGCGAGGTTGACGGTCACCCGGCGCAACGGCCAGGGCAGGCCACTCGAGAGCAGGGCGGCGCGCACCCGGTCGCGCGATTCGCGCACGGCGGCGTCGGGGAGGCCCACGATGGTGAAACCGGGCAGGCCGTTGGACACGTGCACTTCGACCGAGACCGGTCGGCCGACGGCGCCCGACAGGATGGCGGTGGAAACGGCGGCGAGCGCCATGTGAAGGAACGGTCGTCGCCTCGGCTGGAGTCACCGGTCAGATCAGGGGTCGACGAGCCGATTCCCGATCACGCGACCACGCGACCACGCGACCAATGGTCGGAGGGCGCCCCGGTCGTGAAGCCCCTGCTACCGGCTGGTGGCGTACCGGGTCGCCTGAAGGCTAGGTGACCGCTGCGCTCGGCTTGTCGTTCTGGCTGGCCGCGTCGGTGTTGGTGCGGAAGGTGCTCAACAGGACCTCGGCCGACCCCATCAGGCTGGCCGCCTCGTAGGGCACGACGACCTTGGTGTTGTCGGCCGACGCGATCTCCTGGAGCGCCCGCAGTTGGAGCACGGCCAGGGTACGCGGGTTGATGGTGGCCGAGTCGATGGAGGTCAGGCGGGCCGCTTCGCCCTCGCCCCGCAGGAGCAAGGCCTTCTTCTCACCCTCGGCCTGGAGCTCGAGCACCTTCATCTCCGCTTCGGCGCGGAGGATGGCCGCCTCCT
>JBKQIP010000216.1:0-18233 GCA_052148295.1 Acidimicrobiales bacterium | reverse complement strand
CGACGCCCAGATACCCCCCCGAGGCCCAGTGGAAGCCCAGGTGGTAGGCCACCACCCCGAACACGGCCACCGCCCGCAGCCCGTTGAGGGCGGGCAGGTGGTGGCCGGTGACGGCGGTCGGGGCGGGTTCGATCACGCCGACTGAATCTGGCACAGCTCGGCCCGAGCGGCGGCAGCCAGGAGAGCCGGAGCCAGAGCGGCGGCCGGGCGGGGCACGTCCGGGGACTGTCCTTCCACGCCGGGGCACAGTAGGCCAGTTCAGGCCGCTTTTCGCGGCGCCCCGCCCACGGCCCCGGAGCAGGCCCGTCCTGGGCATTCGGCGCGCCACGGCGCAGGTGGATCGGGTGGCGGCGCGGCCGTGAAGCGACCCGCCAGTGCCCAAACGAGGCACCCGTTTGATGGATTGTTAGGGTGGCATTCCGGTGGACGTGCAAGATCTCAAAATCGGCATCGTCGTGGTCGCCTACAACGCCGGAGGCACGCTGGCCGGGGTCCTGGACCGGATCCCCGCCGCGTTCCGCCCCAGGATCACCGAGATCCTCGTGGGCGACGACCACAGCCAGGACTCCACGTACCTCGTCGGGCTGGGCTACAAGGCGGAGTTCCCCGACCTCCCCCTGACCGTCATCCGGCACCCGCGCAACCTCGGCTACGGGGGCAACCAGAAGGCGTCCTACTCCATCGCCGCCGAGCACGGGCTCGATGTGGTGGTGCTCCTGCACGGGGACGGGCAGTACGCACCCGAGCTGCTGCCCGAGATGGTGGGTCCGATCGAGCGGGGCGAGGCCGACGCCGTGCTCGGCTCGCGCATGATGATGCCCGGAGCGGCCCGTCGGGGAGGCATGCCGCTACACAAGCGGATCGGCAACCGCGTGCTCACCACGTTCGAGAACAGGATGGTGGGCACCGAGCTCTCCGAGTACCACTCCGGTTACCGGGCCTACCGCATCGACGCATTGCAATCGGTGCCGCTGGAGCGGAATTCGGACGGTTTCGACTTCGACACGCAGATCCTCATCCAGCTCCACCATGCCCGGAAGCGCGTCGTGGAGATCCCGATCCCGACCTTCTACGGCGACGAGATCAGCCGGGTGAACGGGCTGCGCTACGCGCGGCAGGTCTCCGCCGAGGCCGCTCGCTACCGGCTGGCGCAGCTCGGCCTGGGCGCGGGGCCACACTGCCTGGGACCCGACCCCTTCTCCACCGCGCCGTACGAATTGAAAGAGGACGAGGGATCCTCCCACGGGCAGTTGCTGGCCTGGCTGGACGCGCGGCCCCCGGGGCGGGTGCTCGACCTCGGGTGTTCGAGCGGCCTGCTGGCCGAGCGAGTGCGCAAGCTGGGGCACCACGTGGTCGGGGTGGACATCGAGGAGTTCGCCGGAGTGGAGGGGCGGGTGGACGAATTCGTCCGGGCCGACCTGGACCAGGGCATCCCCGACGCCGTCGGAGAGGACTTCGACGTCGTTCTGGCGGCCGACATCATCGAGCACCATCGACGGCCCGACCTGGTGCTCCGGCAGTCCCGCGACCGCCTGGCACCCGACGGCGTGCTCCTGCTGTCCGTCCCGAATTTCGGCCACTGGTATCCCCGCCTCCGCACCATGTCCGGGCGCTTCGACTACGACCGCCGCGGCATCCTCGACAGCGGGCATCTGCGCTTCTTCACCAAGCGGAGTATTGAGCGGGCCGTGCACGAGGCCGGATTCGAGATCCGCCGGCGGGCGGTCACCGGTCTGCCGATGACGGCGCTCGGCGCCGAGGCGAGTCAGGGTGGGTGGAGCGCCCTGGGCCGGGCCGACCGGGCCGCCGCCGAGCTCCGTCCCCAGCTCTTCGCCTACCAGCTCCTGTACGAGCTGGTGCCCGTGGCGGAGCAGCCGCTGGTCTCCGGCACGGTGTCGATCGGCGACCGTTAGGCCCCGCCGGCTCTCCCCGTCGCGGCGGACCGGGTGCGCTGGAGCTCGTGGCAGATGGGCGTCGGCACCGCCAGGGTGCGGATCCGGCCGGCGAAGACCGGAGTGGTCGAGATCGACGGTGGCGCCGAGCCCAGCCGCAGCGGCGTCGGTGGGCCCACCGGGTTCAACAGCGCGAAGGCGGGCGACCCGTCCACGGTGATGAAGATCTGGTGGACCAGGGAGTCGAGGTCCACCTGGACCACGTGTGGCCTCCCCGGTGCTACCACGATGGGCGACCCCCTCACCCACGTCGGGCGGTAGCCCCGAAGGGATGCGGCGTACTGGTACGAGAAGCGGTACAGGTCACCCCCCACCCAGGTCACCGCCACGACATCTCTCGGGGTGGCGCCGCCGGTGACCAGCAAGGGCTGGCGCCGTCCCAGGTCGGCCCGGGGGAAGGTCACTTCGAGCCGCCGGGCGCCCCCGCCGGCACCGATCTCGACGGGCGACCAGCTCTCCCCGGTGAACTGGTAGACACCGGCGCAGTTCCCGACCACCGCCAGGTCGAGTGCGCTGGCGCCCGAGGGGAGGCGCGATACGAACCGCACGCCCGGCGTCGGGACCCCGAAGAGCGACTGCCCAACCTGTTCCTGGAAGGACACCATGCCGGCGCGCTGCGGGATGTCCACGACGGCGCCGACCCCCCGCTCGTAGAAGAGGCTCAGCGAGAAGGTCGTCCACAACTCGAACACGGCCAGCACGGCCAGGAGGACCAGCCCTGCGGTGCGCGCCCGCCGGGGGAATACCGCCCATCTCCGGGCCACGACGTGCCAGCCGACCAGCGCGGCCAGGATGACGAGCGGCATGGTGTCGGCCAGGTACCGCTCGGCGATGAAGGCGATGGTCAAGATGCCGATCGTCCCCGCGGCGGCACCGACGAGGGGAAGCCGCAGCGCCGCCACTCCCGGTGCTGGATCCGGTGTGGCCGGCGGGGAGCCGGGGGCGGCCCGGTCCGAGGATCGGCGGGGACGGTACACGACCACGACCCCCACCACCGCCAGGAGGAAGAGCGCGGGCATACTGGCCGGGACGCTCGAGGACCAGTCCCTGGTGTCGTAGAGGAGATGCCCGAGCACCAGCGCCTTGCCGGGGAAGAAGATCCAGGGGAAGGTCCGGGTCGCCGTGAGCGCGTCCGGTCGGGCAAACGCCAGCAGGTTGGTCGGAAGGAACCTCAGCCCGAACAGGCTCCCCCCGTTGGCCGCCAGCACCGCCTTGCGGTGGGCGTTCTCGAAAGAGAGGACCTGGTGGTTCAGCGGGATGCTGAACGGCGTGTCGAACTTGACCTCGTTGATGGCCACGTAGAGGCCGACGGGGATGCTCATGGCCGCCAGCAGCCCGGCACTGAAACGCCCGTACGAGTCCGCCACCCGAACGCCGCACGTCCGGCTGATCTGTCGCGCCAGCGGCCGCCACCGGGGGGCATGCCCGGCCAGCCAGGCGACGAGGTACACCCCGAGGGCCAACCCGATCGCCACCACGGGTCCGGCGCCCACCGATCCCCGCGTCAGCAGGGACAGCGTCGTCAGGACACCGGCGGCCACCAGACGGCCGACGCGTGGATCGTCCAAGAAGCCCACCAGCGCGTAGAACGCGCCCAGGGCGAGCGCTGCGCCCCACATCTCGGCTTCCTCGTAGACCAGTGTGTTCGCGGCGAGGAAGAAGAAGACGGAGCCCAGGCCGACGAGTACGATGAGCGCCCCCGCCAACACCGCCTCGCGCCAGCCGACCTCGGCGGGTCCCCGCACCATGGTGCGGATCCTCCAGCTGAGGAGGCTGGTGAAGATCAGGGCGACGAGGAAGGCCAGCAACAACGACGGTGCGGTCAGCCTCCCGTCGAAGCGGTGCGTGAAGATGAGCACCGGGATCCGCAGGAGCGCCGGAACGGGCCCGTAGTACATGTCGGTGCGACCGTCGGTGCGGATGCCCTCAATGGAGAGCACGTTGGCCGGCATGCTCCACGTGCCGCGCAGCAGTGACCGCGCCTGCGCGTCGTAGAAGTTCGAGAACGCGGAGGATTGGAGGAATTGGAAGGTGCCACCGGTCACCATCCAGGCGAACGCGGCGCCGGAGACCACGGTGCCGACGACGCAACCCCACGCGAAGCGGCGACGTGAGACGTCCGGCGTCGTCCGCGGCGACCCGTTCCCCGCGACGAGAACCTCGGGATCACTCGCCACGGGGCGACACTAGCGGTGCCGCTCGGCCCGGAACCTTCATCCGGCAGCGCGGCGACTCAGCCGCGCTCAGGTCGGCGAGTGGCTAGACGCGATAGAGCTTGGCTGCGTTCTCCCCGAGCACCTTGCGCTGCACCTCCGGGGTGAGCGTCGACATCTTCTCGGCGACCGTGTCGAGGGGCTTGGGGTACAGGCAGGTCGGATGGGGGAAGTCGGTCTCGAAGAGGACGTTGTCCTCGCCCACGGTGGCGATCAGGGCCGGGACGTTGTTCTTCTCGAACCAGAACGTGGCGAAGCACTGGCGCTTGAAGTACGCCGACGGCGGCATCGACAGCTTGTCGAGCTCCTTGGGCGCGTTCTCGGACATCTCGTAATCGAGGGCCTCGAGGATGAACGGGATCCACCCCACCCCACTCTCCACCGAGACGATCTGGAGCGTGGGGTGACGCTCCAATATGCCGCACAAGATGATGTTGGTGATCACCCGTGCGTTGCCGATGAAGAGGAGGGTCCCGCCGATGGCCAGCTTGGTGTCCTCGTTCTGCGATTCCCACGGGTACGTCCCGAAGTAGGTCATGGTGGTCAGGCTGGCCCCGATGTGGAAGTGCACGGGCAGGTGAAGGTCGGCGCAGACGTCCCACAGCGGTTCCCAGGCCAGGTTGGCCAGGTCGGGAGCCCCGAGATCCTGGGTGTCGGAGGTCAGGTTGACCCCTCGGAGCCCGAGGCCCGCAACCCGCTCGGCCTCGATGACCGCCGCCACCGGGTCCCAGACCGGCAGCACGGGCATGGGGAGGAGGCGGTCGCCCGATTCCGCCTGGATCTCGGCGATGGCGTCGTTGTAGATCTGCACGCACAGCAGGCGGAGCTCCGGATCGTCGACCACGTTGGAGATGCCCTGACCACCCAGGCCGATCGAGTTCGGGAAGCAGACCTGGGCCCAGATGCCCGACTCGTCCATGACGTCGATGCGCGCTCTGGGGTCGTAGGCCCCCAGGTGGATCTTGTCGATGGTCCACTCGAACAGCGCCTCGAGGGCGCGCCCTTTGCCTCCGTCCCGGCCGATGACTCCGCCCCCACCGGCGAAGCCGAGCTCGGCCCCGTCGACGATCCACATGGGTCGCCCGTCGATCTCCTGCACGTGGGGCACCCGGTCCCGGTACTTGGCGGGTGCACGGCTGGTCCACAGGTCGTGGGCCTCGGTCAGATGGGTGTCCGCATCAATGACCCGGAGGCCGTCCAGTGCGAGTGCCATGTACCCTCCCGATTCAGCGTCCGCCGAGTACCCTACGACCAAAACCCCGAAGGGAGCACATGCCGCTCGAGCACGTCAACGGCCTCGACATCGCGTATGAGGTGATCGGTGCCGGCGAGCCCTGGGTCATCACCCCGGGGGGTCGCTTCGGCAAGGACGCTCCCGGCCTGCGTGAGCTGGCCCAGGCGCTGGCCTCGGAGGGAAAGCAGGTGCTCCTGTGGGACCGACCGAACACGGGCGCTTCGGACGTGTGCTTCACCGGTGACTCGGAGTCGGCCATGCAGGCCGACGCCCTGGCGGCGTTGTTGCCGCGGCTGGGCATGGCGCCGGCGGTCATCACCGGCGGGTCCGGCGGTGCACGCGTCTCGCTCCTCACGGCGGCGCGGCATCCCGAGGTGGCCCGTGCCCTGGCCGTCTGGTGGATCAGTGGCGGACCGTACGGGCTCCTCACCCTGGCCACGCACTACTGCGGGGACTCCCTCGCGGCGGCGTGGCGGGACGGGATGGAGGCGGTGGCCGCGCTGCCCGAATGGGCCGAAGTGCTCGAGCGCAATCCGGACAACCGGGCCAAGCTCCTGGCTCAGGATCCCGGGACGTTCATTGGCACCCTGGAGCAATGGATGCTGGCCTACTGCCCCCGCCCCGACCAGTTGGTTCCCGGATTGACCGATGCCGAGGCGCAGGCCATGCACCTCCCCGCCCTAGTCTTCCGCAGCGGGGAGAGCGATCCGCACCACACGCGGGCCACGTCGGAACGACTGTCCCAACTGCTCCCCGGCGCGCAACTGACCGAGCCTCCGTGGGGCGACCGCGAGTGGAACGAGCGGATGGAGGCGGCGGGGACCGGCGTGGGGATCTTTTCGCGCTGGCCCCTCCTGGCGCCTCAGCTCATCGCCTGGGGCGGCACGATCTGACCGTCCGCGGACTAGCGGGTCTGCGGAAAGCCGAGGTCGATCACGCTGCTCGCCGGGTCCGGCCACCGGGAGGTCACCACCTTGGGACGGGTGTAGAAGCGGATGCCCTCGGGTCCGTAGATGGCGCTGTCGCCGAACAGCGATGCCTTCCACCCGCCGAAGGAGTGGGAGGCCACGGGGACGGGGACGGGGACGTTGATCCCCACCATGCCCACCGTCACTTCCTGTTGGAACCGCCTGGCCGCGCCGCCGTCGCGGGTGAAGAGCGCCACCCCGTTGCCGTACGGGTTGGCGTTGACCAGGGCGACGGCCTCGTCGTAGGTCGCCACGCGCACGACGCTGAGCACGGGGCCGAAGACCTCGTCGTCGTAGACGTGCATGCCGGGCCGGACGTCATCGAGGAGCGTGCAGCCGAGGTAGAAGCCGTGCGGCCAGTCGCCGTGCCGCCCGTCGACGACCAGCGTCGCTCCCTCCTCCTCCGACCGGTCGACGTAGGAGGCGACACGGTCGCGATGTGCGGCGGTGACCAGCGGACCCATCTGCGAGGTCGGATCCGAGCCCGGTCCGACGACCACCGACGGGATGCGATCGGCGATGGCCGAGACCAGAGGGTCGGCCACGGCCCCGACGGCGACCACCACCGAGATGGCCATGCAACGCTCCCCGGCCGAACCGAACCCGGCGGAGACGGCGGCATCCGCGGCGGCGTCCACCTCCGCGTCGGGAAGGACGACCATGTGGTTCTTCGCGCCACCGAGTGCCTGTACCCGTTTCCCGCTCTTCGTGCCCGCCTCGTAGATGTGGCGGGCGATCGGCGTGCTGCCGACGAAGGAGACCGCCGCCACCCCGGGATGGGCGAGCAGTGCGTCCACCGCCTCGCTGTCGCCGTGCAGCACGTTGAACACGCCGTCGGGGACACCAGCCTGCTGGATGAGCTCGGCCAGGAGGAGCGACGGTGACGGGTCCTTCTCCGAGGGCTTGAGGATGAAGGCGTTCCCGCACGCGATGGCGTTGGCCAGCATCCACAGCGGAACCATGACGGGGAAATTGAACGGCGTGATCCCGGCCACCACGCCGAGCGGCTGGCGCACCGTGTGCACGTCGACGCCGGCCGACACCTCCGTCGAGTGGTCCCCTTTGAGCAGATGGGGGAGGGCGCAGGCGAACTCCACATTCTCCAATCCCCGCGCCACCTCGCCCGCGCTGTCGCTGAGCACCTTGCCGTGCTCGGCGGTGATGAGGGCGGCGAGCTCGGCGCGGTGGGTATCGATCAGCTCGCGGAGCCGGAACATCACGGCGGCGCGCCCGCTCAGCGAGCTGTGGGACCACTCGCGGGCCGCCGCGTCGGCCTGGGCCACGGCGTCGGCCGCATCGTCGGCGGAGGCCAGCGCCACCGACGCCGTCCGCTCTCCCGCCGCGGGGTTGTAGACGGGCCCGAAGCGGCCCGAGGTGCCCGGCACCGACTTGCCGCCGATCCAGTGCTCGATCTTCTTCACGGAGTGATCCTGCCACCCAGCGGACGCCCCGCCCGCCCCTTGGCCCGCCCGCCCGTCCCTTGGCCCGCCGCCCCCCGGCCGCGCCCGCCACGGCCTGGACCACTCTCCGCCTCGCCCGCCACGGCCTGGACCACTCCCCGCCTCGCCCGCCCGTATGCCATCCCGCACACTCCCCGCGCTCGGTCCGTCGTCGCTCATCGCCATTGCGTCACCACGCCCCAGAAGCACAGTTCTATTGCGTCACTGCTCAGATTTCTGGGTTTTAGCTTTCTCTCCGTCAGGGAAAGTGTTCAATTCAAGCGTGGATCGATCGCGCTGGCATGTGGCAGGGACGGAGCGGTTGGTCGAGTGCGACGACGACGGCAGCGGGTTGCGGGCGGTGATCGCCATCGACGACACCACGCTGGGGCCGGGCCTCGGCGGCGTGCGGTGGTGCACGTATCCCAGCCGGAGGTCGGCCGGGGAGGAGGCCCGTCGTCTGGCCCGGGTGATGACGCTCAAGAACGCCTGCGCCGACCTGCCCTACGGGGGCGCCAAGTCCGTGCTCATGGATGACGGCGATCACGACGCGGCCCACCGGCGGGCCCAGCTGCGCGCCTTCGGGCGCTCCGTGGACCGCCTGGGTGGGGCCTACATCCCCGGCGTGGACATGGGCACGACCGTGCAGGACCTCGCGATCATCGGTCACGAGTCGCACGAGGTCTCGTGCGATCACGAGGACCCCTCGCCGTGGACCGCCGTCGGGGTCTTTGCCGGCATCCGTGCCGCTCTCTCGACCCTCGACGAAGAGCTGCCCGGGGCCCATGTGGTCGTCCAGGGCACCGGGCACGTGGGGGCCGACCTGGCGCGGCGGTTGGTCGAAGCGGGGTGTCGGGTCACGGTGGCGGACGCCGATCCGGCCCGGGCCCGCGCCGTCGCCGACGAGACCGGCGCCCAGACGGTCGACCCGGTGGCGGTGGTGACCACCCGCTGCGACGTGCTGGCGCCCTGCGCCACCGCCAAGGTCATCGACCGGGGGAACGTCGGCGCCCTGCAGTGCCGGATCGTGGCCGGTGGGGCCAACGACGTGCTGGCCGACGCGGACCTGGCGATCGAGCTGGCCCAGCGCGGCATCGTCTATGTCCCCGACTTCGTCATCAACGCGGGGGGTGTCATCCACATCCACGCCCTGCGCTCGGGCTGGGGTCACGACAAGCTCGAGGGGTCCCTGCTGGCCATCGGGGACCGGGTCGCCGGTGTTCTGGGCCGGTCCGCCCGCAGCGGCGAGACGCCTCTGGCCGTGGCCGAAGAGATGGCGTCGCACCGCCTGGGGCGCCCCGTGGCCCTGCCCGTCTGAGTCGATGCGGGCCACCTTGACCGCCCGCCGGGCCGCCGCCGTGGTCCCCATGGACCGGGCGTCGGTGGGGGATCCGCACCAGGTGAGCCTCGATGACGTCTATGGAGCGGGCCAGGGACGCGCCCTCATGTCGGGCATTCAGGCCATCGTGCGGCTGGTGCTGGACCAACGTCGCCTCGACCGGAGCCGGGGTCTCGACACCGCCGCCTTCGTCAGCGGTTACGAGGGCTCACCGCTGGGCGGCCTGGACCTCGAGCTCGGACGGGCCCGGGCGCGACTGATCGAGGAGGGCGTGGTGTTCGCCCCGGCGCTGAACGAGGAGCTGGCCGCCACCGCGGTGGCCGGGACCCAGTTGCTGGCCGACGTGCCGCGGCACGACCATGACGGGGTCGTGGGCTTCTGGTACGGCAAGAACCCCGGCCTCGACCGCGCCGCCGACGCCATCCGACACGGGAACTATTCGGGCACTGCGCCGTTGGGCGGTGCGGTGGCCCTCATCGGCGACGACCCGAGCTGCAAGTCGTCCACCCTCCCCAGCTCGTCGGTGTCGATGGCCCGCAGCCTGCATCTGCCGCTGATCGCTCCCGGTTCGGTGGCCGAGGTCGTGCGGCTCGGCCTCCACGCCGTCGCCCTGTCGCGCTACGCCGGTCTGTGGGTCGGACTGCAGATCGTCACCGACGTGGCCGACGGGGCGGCGGTGGTCGACCTCGGCGGGGCGGGGACCGGGATCCCCGCCCCCGACCTGACGCGGGTGGCCCGCGTGCCGTTGCTGGTCGGCCCGCGCGCCCTCGATGCCGAGGAGGACCTCTTCTCGGTCCGGCTGCCCCGGGCACTGGCCTATGCCCGGCTGGCGTCGCTCAACGCCGTCTCGATCGACCCGCCCCGGGCCCGACTCGGCGTCGTGGCCGCCGGGCACACCTACGGCACCGTGTTGCGGTCGCTCGAGGACATGGGGCTCGACGCCGACGCCTGTGCCCACATCGGGCTGCGGCTGATCAAGATCTCCCTGCCCTGGCCGCTCGACGGCGACGAGGTGCGCCGGCTGACGGCGGGGCTCGAGGAAGTGGTGGTGATCGAGGACAAGGAGCCGTTCCTCGAGTCCCAGATCAAGGAGGCCCTCTACGGCCAGCCCGGGCAGCCCCTGGTCGTGGGCAAGCTCGACCCGGTGGGACGACCCCTCGTCCCGGCGAAAGGTGCCGTCGACGGTGACACCGTGACGCGGGTGCTGGCCGCACGTCTCGGGCCGGACCGCCTCACGCCGGCGGCGGCACGACGGGCCGAGGCCGTGACGGCGCGGCCGCGCCTGATGCTCCACGTCGATGCCCCCCCGGTCCGCACGGCGGCCTTCTGCTCGGGTTGCCCGCACAACATCTCGACGCGCGCCGACGACGACCAGCTGGTCGGACTGGGCATCGGGTGCCACATCATGGCCGGGTTCGACACCCAGGGCCGGGGGCACCAGGTGGGGATGACCCAGATGGGCGGCGAGGGCGCCCAATGGACCGGTCTGGCGCCGTTTTCCCGCGGGCAGCACTTCGTCCAGAACATCGGGGACGGGACCTTCTTCCACTCCGGCTCCCTGGCCGTGCGGGCCGCCGTGGCCGCCGGCGTCGACATCACCTACAAGCTTCTCTACAACGACGCCGTGGCCATGACGGGCGGCCAGCCACCCGAGGGCCAGGTGGCGGTGCCCGAGCTGACCCGGCTGCTGGCCACCGAGGGCGTGCGCCGGGTGATCGTCACCACGCCGGAGCCGCAGCGCTATCGCGGTGTCGCCCTCGATCCCATCGCCGAGGTCCGTCACCGCGACGAGCTCGGAGATGCGATGCGGGAGCTGTGCCAGATCCCAGGGGTCACCGTGCTCGTCCACGACGACCGCTGTGCGGCGGAGGAACGTCGGTTACGCCGACGCGGCCGCCTGCCCGAACCGGCGAGCCGGGTGTGGATCAATACCAGGGTGTGCGAGGGCTGCGGTGACTGCGGAGAGAAGTCGAGCTGCCTCTCGGTCGTTCCCCTCGAGACCGAGTTCGGGCGCAAGACCACGATCCACCAGTCGTCGTGCAACCACGACCTGTCCTGTCTCTCGGGTGACTGCCCGTCCTTCGTCGTCGTCACCCCGAGCCGGCGCAGGCGCCATCGCGACCGGAGGCCGGACCTCCCGCCCGACCCGGCGATCGCCCCGGCGATCGTCCCGCCGGTCGCCCTGGTGCGCCCACCGCAGCGGGCCGGCCCCGTCGACTTCCTGGTCCGGATGCCGGGCATCGGCGGGACCGGGGTCGTGACCGTCTCGCGGATCCTCCAGATGGCCGCCCATCTCGACGGTCTGTACGCCGCCGGCCTCGACCAGACCGGCCTGGCCCAAAAGGGCGGCCCGGTGACCTCCGACGTGCGCATCGCCGACCGACCGGTAGAGGCCGCGGTCAAGGCAAGCGCCCGGTCGGTGGACCTCCTGCTCGGGCTCGACCTGCTCGGAGCGGTCAGCGACGAGAATCTGGCGGTGGCCGATCCGGCGCGCACGGTGGCCGTGGTCAACGTGGCCGGCGTGGCCACGGCGGCCATGGTGCGGGAGCCCTCCATTCCCTACTTCCGGGACACGACCCGCATCGACCGGGCCACCCGGGCGGCGGAGAACCGCTACCTCGATGCCCAGTGGATCTCCGAGCGGCTCTTCGACGACCACCTGCCCACCAACCTGGTCATGCTCGGCGCGGCGTACCAGACGGGATGCCTGCCCGTCACGGCCGAGGCGCTGGAAGAGGCCATCCGCCTCAACGGCGCCGGGGCGGCGGAGAACCGCACCGCCTTTCGCTGGGGACGGGCCGCCGTCCTCGACGCCGCCGCCGTCACCGCCGCCCTGGCCCCTCCGGGCTCACCGGAGCCCGACCCGCCGGCCTCCCTGCGCGGGCTCCTCGATTCGGCGCCCGCCGCTGTGGCCTCGCTGGTGGAGCGACGCACGGCGGATCTGGCGGGGTACCAGAGCGTCGGCTACGCCGAGCGGTACCTCCGCCAGGTGCTCGAGGTGGCCCCGATAGAGGCCGAGCGGACCGGCGACCCCGCCGCGCCGGTGACCACCGCGTTCGCCCGGGGCCTCCACAAGCTCATGGCCTACAAGGACGAGTACGAAGTGGCGCGTCTCCATCTGGACGCCACCCAGCAGTCCGAGCTCGCGGCCGCATTCGGTCCGGGAGCGGTCACCAAGGTCTTGCTGCACCCGCCGGCGCTCAAGGCGCTCGGCCTCAAGCGCAAGATCCACCTGGGCCCGGCGGCGCGACCGGCCTTCCGCGTGCTGCGCGCCGGCCGCCGCCTGCGGGGCACGGTGCTCGACCCCTTCGGCCGGACCGAGATGCGCCGGACCGAGCGGGCACTGGTGGAGGAGTACGTCGCCCTGGTGCACCGGTCGCTGGGTGCCCTGAACCCGGGGTCGGCCGGCGCGGTGGCCGCCATCGCCGCGCTGGCCGAGGAGATCCGGGGCTACGAGGACGTGAAGCGGCGCAACATCAGCCGCTTCCGCACCCGGGCCGGAGAGCTGGAGGCTCGGCTCGGTGAGGCCGTGGCGGCCGATGCCTCGCCGGCCCGGCCCATGGCGGGCTGAGCGCGGCGCCGCCCCGCTACGGGCGGAAGACCACCTTGATGGCCCGCGCCCGTTCCCGGTCGATGGCGGTCTCGACCGCCTGGCGGTACTCCTCGAGCGGGAACTCGTGCGTGATGACCACGTCGTAGGGGAGGAGACCGGCGGCCAGGACATCGAGGGCGCGGTCGACGGAATGGCGGTCCGGCCCGCCGGCGAGCCCGGGCGCCGAGCCGGCATCCACGCTGTGGTCGATCGAGCCGATGAGCGCGGCCTCCTTGTACCACACCGGCGTCAGGTCGACCTCGCTGATGCCGGCCACCCCGAGCAGCAGGACCGTGCCCCGGTGCGCCACGGCACGCAGCGCCTCGGTGACTGACCGCGGGGCGCCGACCGCCTCGACGACGAAGGGAAACCCGCCCATGAGCATCACCTCGGATTTGCGGCCGACGACCCGGGCGCCGACCAGGACGGCCAGCTCGGCGAAGTGGTCGCCTCCGGCGCGGTACCGCACGACGTGATCGGCCCCGCAGGCCCACGCCGCTTCGGCCTGATGGGGGTGGCGGGCCAGGACGGTCACCGGCGACGCCGGGAAGAGTCCCTTCACCGCGGCCACCGTGGCCAGGCCGATGACGCCGGCGCCCACGACGAGCACCGGGTCGCCGTCGTGCGGGGCGGCGCGCAGCAGGCCGTGACAGGCGATGGACACCGGCTCGTACAGGCTCCCGCCCCGGTCGGGCACCGCATCGGGGAGGGGATGCACCATGGTGGTGTGCGCCAGGGCCTGCTCGCACCACCCACCCCCGAGGTCCTGGGTGAAACCCAGCGAGCGGCCGCCACTGATGATGCGGCTGTCGAGGGCGAGGCACGACGAGGCCCAACCGCGGGCGCAGTTCGCGCACGGGGGGTCGATCCCCCTCGCCGCGCACGGGATGCACGGGTTGAGGGCCACGCGCTGCCCCACCGGATGGGGGCACTCGGGCCCCGCTTCGATCACCCGCCCCACGATCTCGTGGCCCAGGACGAAGGGAAAGGTGCCCAGCGAGAACAGGGTGGGGGACGGTCCCGTGTTGTGGGCGAACAGGTGGAGGTCGCTCCCGCAGATCCCGGCCGAGGTGACCGCGACCCGGGCCCATGCCGCTCCCGGTAGGTCGGGATCGGGCAGGTCGACCAGCGAGGCCGGGAACGCCGGGTCCTCCATGTCGAACTGCACGGCGCGCACCCGGGCAGCGTACGCTCCGGTGGGCGCACCGTTCCTTCCCCTACATTGGCCACTGGTGAAGGTGCCGGACGCGACCCTCGAGGAGGTGCGCGGGCACGGGTTCTCCCTCCTGGAGGGGTTCCTGGCCCACGACGAGCTGCGGGCCGCGCAAGGGGCGCTCCGGCTGCACTTCCCGGCTCCGGAGGAGTACTTCGCCGACCCGGGCCGTCATGCCGAGTTCGCCGCCAGCCAGTTCGCCGGGGTCGAGGAGTTCCCCTACCGCTCGTGGGACCTCAACCGCCTGGCCTTCCACCCCGATCTGGTCGATGCGGTCGAGCGCTATCTGGGCACGCCCGACCTCCACCTCTACAAGGTCGAGCTCTGGGCCAAGTACGCCGGCGCGGTCGACTACGACCAGCCCCTCCATCGTGACTACGGCAGTCACAGCCTGGTGGTGCCCCGGCCCGACACCCGCTACCAGCAGATCACCACCTTCATCTTCCTCTCGGACGTGACCGAGGCGGACGGTCCGACGCGTCTCGTTCCCTTCGAGGTCGGCCAGTCCGTCCCGTTCACGCCGCTCTACCTCGAACGCGGCGCGCTGGCCCAGGCCGAACGTTCCGCCGTCGGGCCGGCGGGAACCCTGCTCCTGTACCGCACCGACATTCTGCACCGAGGCTCGGACCTCACCGGCCCCGGCCGCTCGCGCTTCTCGATCCTGGCCGACTACCAGGTGAGGGGCACGACGTGGGGCGGAAAGATGGCGTGGCCCAAGCAGGCTCCCCAGCGGTGGGCCAAGCTGATGCCGCAGTGCAGCGTGCGGGAGCGCGACCTCTTCGGCTTCCCCCGGCCGGGCGACCCGTACTGGAACGAGCAGACCCTGGCCGATGTGGCGGCCCGCTATCCCGGCATGGACATGACGCCGTACCGGTAGGCGAGGGGGGACGAGGGGTTACTCGGCCAGGCGGTCGGCCGCGGCGAGCATCTGGCGGCCCGTGGGCTGCAGGCCGATCTGGGTGCACCAGAGCCCCGTCGAGACGCGCTCGACGACACCCCATTCCCAGATGGCGGTGGCATCGAGACCAGTGTGCCGGGCCAGCCGGCGCGCCCGCTCGTGCGGGTCGCCGTCCAGGAGCTCACGCGGGTCCTCCCGCATGAGAATGCCCATGTCGTACTCGGCCTCGGCGAGGAGCAGCGCCAGGTCGTGCAGGGAGCGGCCGAGCCGTTCGAGCAGCAGTGCGCCGCGCCGCGCGTCCGACCGGAGCAGTCGCACGCAGCCCTCGCCGCCGGCCAGGCGGAGGACGGTGATCTCATGGTGCGCGGCCTCGCCCGATCGGGGGATGACCAGCTTGAGCACGGCCGGCGTCCCGTCGCGGAGCGTGGCCCGCGCCACGAACGCCTCGGTGGCGTCGCCGTAGGCGCTCCCGACCGTCATCGTCCATTCCCGCTCGAGGCTCTGGACCAGCATGGGCAGATCGTCGATCCACCGGCCGGCGCCCACGGTGAGCGCCTTGCGGCGCGCCACGGTGGGCACGGCGCCCGGCCTCACGGCGGCCTCACGGCGGCCCCACGGGGTCCGACGCCGGTGCCGATACATTGGGGACGGTGCGACAGGACGAGTTCATCGAGAGACGCCGCCAATCATTCGGAGAGATCGCCGAGGACTACGACCGCTTCCGCCCCGGACCACCCGAAGAGGCGGTGGCGTGGCTGATCGCCCCCCAGGCCACCGACGTCCTGGAACTCGGTGCCGGGACCGGGGCGCTCACTCGCCTGCTCGTCGGCCGCGCCCGCGTGCGGGCCGTCGAGCCGGACGATCGCATGCGGGCGGTGCTGGCCGAGCGCGTGCCGCAAGCCGAAGTCGTGGCCGGCCGGGCCGAGGAGATCCCGGCCGACGACGCCTCGTACGACACGGTGATCGCCGCCTCGTCGTGGCATTGGGTCGACGAGGCACGCGCTCTGCCGGAGGTCGCCCGCGTGGTGCGGCCGGGGGGCATGTTCTCGTTGCTGTGGAGCGGACCGGACCGCTCGGTGGACTGGGTCAGTTCGCTCTGGGCTGGCGGCAAGGTGCTGAGCGCGGAGCAGAAAGCGGCCGCCGACGATCGCCGACGGGAGCGGCACATCGTCCAGGTCGAGCCCGGGGCCCCCTTCTCCGAGCCGGAACGCCGCCTCCTGCGCTGGACGATCTCCCTGACCCGGGAGGAGCTGATCGGCATGGCCGCCACGTTCAGCATCGTCATCACCATGAGCGCGTCGGAACGCCAGGAGCATCTGGCCGCCATGGGCCGATTCCTCGACGGGCACTCCGAGCTGGCCGGCCAGGAGGTGATCGAGGTGCCCATGCGCTGCCTGTGCTGGCGCACCCTGCGACACTGACCCGGGCACGTGCGAGTTGGGATGGATCGCCGGGACCGTGCCCGCCCCGAGGCCCGATGGCCCCCGAAGCCGGCCGGCCCCCGGTCCCGACGGCCCCCGGGCGCCGGTGGCGGCCGACAGTGGGCGGGGGCGCAGGCCGTGTGCGTGTCTCGTCGCGATGGCGCGTCTCTCATCGCAATTGATCGACGTGTTTCACGCGACCCCCGTCGCGGGTGAAGAGGACGTCGTTGTACCCCTGTCCCGGGCCGACCATCTCGAAGGTCAGCGGAGGCACGAAGGAAAGGTAGAGCGCCCGACGCCCGGGAGCACGGAGATCGTTCGGCGGGGGAGCCGAGTGCAAGGTGTGCCCGAAGTGCACGGTCACGTCGCCGGGTTCGGTCGTGAGTGCGGCGACGGGGAGCCCCGCTGCTTCGTGCGCACTCGGCAGTCGGGACGTGCCCTGATGTGACCCCGGGATCACGAGGAGTTGGCCGCTTGCCGCCGTGGCCCGATCGAGTTGTATCCCCACGTTGATCATGGGGCACTTCACCGGGTGCCCGCCCATGCCGCAGTCCCGGTGCCACGGCAGGTCGGCCAGGCCCCCGGTGGCCCCGGGGACCTTGATCACCACGCCGTTCCCGTCCAGACGGTCGCGCGCGTCACGGAGATCGGGTCCACCGAGCGACGCGATGCGGAGGAATCTGGCGTCCGACCCCAGATCGCCGATGCGCGCCGACCCGTCGTTCAGGTAGTTGACCCGATGGCACACCTCGACGCCATCGACGATCGTCCACCACGAGCGTCGATCATCAGGCCGTGCCGCGGCCACTGCCGCCGCCACGTCGGCCCGAAGCGCCTCGACCTCGTCGACCCCCATCACACCTTCGAGATGGACGAAGCCGGCTCGACGGAGAAAGTCGGTGATCTCGTCATCGGAGTCATCGAGGGTGAATCGCCGCGTGCAATCGAGCTCCCGGCCCATCGCATCCCGCACCGGTGTCGGGTCGTCGAGGTCGTAGAGCGCCTGTCCGCTGAAGGCCACTCGCAGGCTCGGTTCCCAACGCGCCAACTGGCCGAAGCTGCCCCGGGTGACCGCCAGTCGGTCGGCATAGAGAAGGGCAAAGCATGATTGGAGCTCCCACACGAAGGAGCACCACTGATCGGCCGAGAGCTCCACCACCGTCTGGGCGCTCCCGGTCCCGGCCTCGACGGAAAAGGTGGGCGGTGACGGGAGATAGGTGTACCCCCGGCCGTCGGTCAGCTGGAAGGCCAGGGGCCGGACGACGGCGGCATCATCGTCGGAGAACACGGGTCCGCGGGTCCGGAGCAGCGCGGGGAGCTGCTCGCGATGAAACAGATCAAAATCGATCGGGCCGAATCGCTCATCGTCCACTGGGCGAACGTAGCAGTCCCTGCGGTTCTTCTCCGAGGTCGCTCCCCGCGAGCCCTCCGAGGCCTAGGCCACCGTCCGTGCCGCTTCGGCGGGTCCGTGGCGGCTGACGGTCTCGAAGGCCTCCCACATGGACGCGTAGCGCCCCCCCTGGGCGCGCAACTCGTCGTGCGATCCCACTTCGGCCACGGTCCCGGCGTGGAGCACCACGATGCGGTCGGCCGTTCGGGCCGTCTGCAGGCGGTGGGCGATCACGACGGTGGTGCGCCCGTGCGACACCTGCTGCATGGCGGCCGCCACCCGCGCCTCGGAGGCCAGGTCGAGGTTGGAGGTGGCCTCGTCCAGCAGGAGAATGACCGGATCGACCAGCTCGGCCCGGGCCAGGGCGATGAGCTGGCGTTGACCGGCCGAGAGCGAGCGGCCGCGCTCGGAGAGCTCGTGCCGGTAGCCCCCCGGGAGCTCCGCAATGAAGTCGTGCGCCCCGACGGCGCGGGCGGCAGCCTCCACCTTTGCGTTGGTGGCCTCGGGGCGACCGTAGGCGATGTTGTCGCGCTCGGTGCCGCTGAAGCGGAAGGCCTCCTGGGGCACGTAGCCG
>JBKQIP010000215.1:0-9368 GCA_052148295.1 Acidimicrobiales bacterium | reverse complement strand
CGCGATGGACCAGTTCCGCCGCGAGGAGTCCGGGTACGCTTCCGTGCAGGGAACCAAGCCCCAGACGCTGGGCGTTTCCCTCAACGACTCACCCGCTGGACTCCTCGCGTGGATCGTGGAGAAGTTTCGCACGTGGAGCGACTGCGACGGCCACCCGGAGAACTGCTTCACCCGGGACCAGCTCCTCACCAACGTCATGCTGTACTGGGTCACCCAGGCGAGCGCGTCTTCGGCCCGTTTGTACTGGGAGAACAAGCACCAAGGCAGTCCGGCGGAGGCGCTCCCCTTCGTCGACGTCCCCACCGGCGTGGCGCGCTATCCCAAGGAGGTGCTGCGCTGGCCCCGCTCGTGGGTCGAGCGCCAGTACAACGTCGTGCATTGGGCCGTCATGGAGCGCGGAGGGCACTTCCCGGCCATGGAGCAGCCCGAGCTGTTCGTCGACGACCTCCGCCGCTACTTCCGCCGGGCCCGCTGAGGGCCCGGGGGGCGCTCAGACGAGCGTGGGGCGTGTCCCGGGGAGCCGTTCGAGGTCGAGCTGTCGTTCCCCGGTCCTGATCAGCGTGCCGTTGACCATCACGTGGCGCACTCCCGTCGGCTCCTCGTTGGTCAGACGCTCCCCGTTGGCCGGCAGATCACGGAGGCGGCGCTGGGGTCCGGGGGCCACCGTGGCCGGGTCGAACACGCAGACGTCGGCGGCGTAGCCGCGGCGTAGGTAGCCCCGACCCTCGATGCCGAACAGGTCGGCGGGCTCGCCCGCCAGCTTCCGGACGGCGCGCTCGAGGGGCATGAGCTCCCGCTCGCGGACCCAGGTGCCGAGGAGGTCGGTGGGGAGGGGCGCGTCGCACAGCTGATCCACGTGCGCTCCGGCATCGGTGAGACCCAGCACCACGTGGTCCGCGACGAGCAGGCGGCTCACCTCCTCGGGATCATCGTTGGCGATGTAGGCGCGAAAGCGCGTCGTGAGATCCTCGGCGAGCGCCAGCTCGCACATGACGTCCAACGGGCTGGCGTTGCGCTCACGCGCGATGTCGGTGACCCGGCGGCCCAGCAGTTCGGGGAACCGCTCCGACTCGGAGACCTCGAACGTCTCCCAGCGTGGCTTCATGCCCGTCTCGCCCCGCTCCAGATCGTCGAAGGCCCGCGTCCGCCACTCCGGGTCGCGGAAGGCGGCCTTGCGCACGGCGGGGCCGACCTTCATGAGCTCGCCGAACACCTCGCCGACGTTGAGGTTGTAGGCATCGGCCAGGGTGAACTGCATGGTCAGCGGGCGCGGCGTGACCTGGGGCCAGACGTCCGCCCCGCGGGCCAGGGCCTCCTCGTGCAGCTGGACGACCTCACGGTGCTTTCCGCTCGACAGGGCGAACAGCGGGCAGGTGAAGGGCCGGCCGACGCGTGGCTGCCAGGTGAAGATGTCCGGGTACTCGCACTGCCGACCCGGGGTGGTGAGCACGACTCCCCTGCCGGCCCGGCCCACCGCCATGAACAGCGCTTCGACCTCGTCCATCTCGGCGAACCGACTCGGGACGGGCTTCCCGTCGACGCCGCGGTGGGCGAACGAGAAGCTGGTGGACAGCCCGGCCGCCCCGACCGCCATCGCCTCCCCGACGAGCCGGCTCATCCGTTCGATCTCCTCGGGGGTGGCGGCCCGCTCATAGGCGGCGTCCCCCATGACGAAGAGCCTCAGGGCGGTGTGCCCGATGTAGGCGGTGAAGTTGAGGCTCGTGCCGCGACGGCGCACCAGGTCGAGGTACTCGGGGAACGTCTCGAAGTCCCACACGATCCCCGCCGAGAGCGACCGGGCGTCCATCCCCTCCACATTCTCGAGCGTGTGCACGATCACGTCGTGATGCTCCGGGCGGCAGGGGGCGATGGAGAAGCCGCAGTTGCCCGCCACCACCGTGGTGACCCCGTGATACGACGACGGCTTGAGCTGGCGGTCCCAGAACACCTGCGCGTCGAAATGGGTGTGGATGTCGATGAAGCCCGGCGCCACCACGCACCCGGAGGCATCGAGCTCGACCGGGCCCTGGAGCTTCGGGCCGATCTCCTCGATCACTCCACCCCCGACGGCCACGTCGGCCACACGGCCGGCTTCGCCGCTCCCGTCGATCACCGTGCCACCGCGTATGACCAGTTCAGTCGCCATCTCCGTGCTCCTCCACATCGTCGGGGTACCTCATGAACTCGATGAGATTGCCGTCCGGGTCGCGCACGTAGACGCTCGAGGCGGCCGCCCGGCGCCCTCCTTGTCGTTCCACCGGGCCTTCGACGACGCCCGCACCGGCCCGCCGGAGCAAGGTGGCCAACGCGTCGGCCGATCCCCGCCAGACGAAGCAGAGGTCGCCACAGGGGGGCAGCGCCGCCGGGGCCCGCAGCGGGAAATCCCGCTGCCACAGCTCGGGCCGGTGGAAGTTGATCATCTGGGGGCCGACGTAGACCTGCACCAGATAGGGGTTCTCCTCCACCGGCAGGCCGAGCGACCGATAGAACGCGATCATGGCCTCGGTGTCCTGCATGGGCAGCGCGACGTGATCGAAACCGAGCACCGCGCCCGACCCGGCCGGGTCCGCCGGGTCAGACGACATGGTCGAAGCCGTAGAGCTTGGCGCAGTTGAGCGCGGTGATCTTGCGGCGGTCCTCGGCGGGGAGCAGGCCCAGCGTCTCGTGAATGGAGCGCTGTGACTCGGGGAACGTGCTGTCGGTGTGGGGGAAGTCGGACGCCCACATGCACGAGTCGGCGCCGAGGTGCGGGATGTACCGGGAGGCCAGCGCTTCCTCCTCGAAGGTGGCGATGACCTGCCGCCGGCACAGCTCGCTGGGCGCCAGGCTCGGCGCGTAGTCGATCGTGTCGCGGAGGTTCTCCCACTCGAGGTCCATCCGGCTCAGGAAGTAGGGCAGCCAGCCCACGCCCGCCTCGGCCAGGACCAGCGTGAGCCCGGGGTGCCGCTCGAGGGCCCCGGAGAAGACCATGATGGCCAACGCCTCGTCGAGCTGGAGGGGCAGCAGGGTGGCGAAGGCCGCCGACTGCCACCGGCCCACCTGGTAGCTCAGGCGGTCCGACGCCCCCGCCTTGATGTGGAAGCTGAGGGGCAACCCGGTCTGCTCGGCGGCGGCCCACAGGCGATCCCAGGCCGGGTCACCGGCGTCGATGTCGAACACATCGAGGATCGCCCCGCGGTGACCCCGGCCGGCGACCCGTTCCAGCTCGGCCACGGCGGCCTCCGGGGAGTGCGTGGGCAGGAACGGCAGGGCGCACAACCGGTCCGGGGCGAAGGCGTTGAACTCCTCGATGGCCCAGTCGTTCCACGCCGCGTAGCAGGCCGTCTGCAGGTCCGGCTCGGGGATGGAGAGGGTCAGGGGGATGGGTCCGTAGATGACCGAGGCCCACACCCCGTCGAGGTCCATGTCCTCGAGCCGCAGCTTCGGGTCGGAGACCCGGAACCCGTCGTCCTCGAGGCCGGCCCGGCTGACCGCGCTGAGGACCTGCAGCTTGTCCCCGTGGGGCAGGCCGCTGCGGCCCAGGACCCGGTCGTTGCAGACCCACTGGGGATCGCCGTCGCCCGTCACCACCCGCGGCCCCCGCTCGACCAGGTCCTTGGGCAGCCGGGACTGCCACAGCTCGGGCGGAACGGCGCGCAGGTCCAGGTGGTCGTCGCAGGAGTAGATGCTCGTTGCGTCCATGTCCTTGCTTCCTCCCTTTTGGTGCTTCCGGTTCTCGGCCGGCCCGTCGGGTACCGCTCCGTCCCGGCGCGGCACGTCGGCCGCTACGCCAGGCGGTAGCGGATCGGCAAGTGCTTGATGGCCCCGTTCACCGACGAGTTGAGGCGCTCGACCGGCCCCGACTGCTCGAACCACTCCATCCGGGCGATCAGGAGGCCGAACATGGCCGACAGCTCGGCCCGGGCCACGTGGGCACCCATGCAGAGGTGGGGGCCGAAGCCGAAGACGACGGGCTGGCCCGGCGGTCGGTCGATGCGGAAGGCGAACGGGTCCTCGAACACCTCCTCGTCCCGGTTGGCCGAGGCCCAGTACAGCGCCACCTTGTCCCCGGCCCGGATCCGTTGCCCGTGCAACGCGCAGTCCTCGGTGGCGGTGCGCGAGAAGTAGCTGATCGGCGTGACCCAGCGCAGGATCTCCTCGACGGCGTCGGGCAGGAGCTCGGGGTGGGCCCGCAGCTTCTCCCATTGGTCGGGGAACTCGCAGAAGGCCTGCATGCCGCCGGCAATGGCGTCACGCGTCGTCTGGTTCCCCGCCTCGACCAGGAGCTCGCAGTACGTCACCAGTTGCCTCTGGGTCAACGGCACCCCGTTGACCTCGCTCTGCGCCAGATGGGTGACCAGGTCGTCCCGGGGATCGGCGCGGCGTTGCGCCACCATCTGCTTGAAGTAGCGGTGGAGCTCACCGCGGGCCCGCAGGGAGGTCTGCTCGGGGCTCTCACCCGGGAGGCGGTACTCGGGATCGTCCTTGCCGATGATCTCGTTGGTCCAGCGGAAGTGGTACTGCCAGTCGGCCTGCGGCACACCGAGGACCCAGGAGATCACCGCAACCGGAAAGGGTGCCGCGAACGTGTCGACGAAGTCGCACGCCCCGACCTCGCTCCCGGTCGAGGCCTGATCGACCAGGTCGGCGGCGATCCGCTCGATCTCCTGGCTCCGGGCCCGGACGGCACTCCGCAGGAATTTCTTGTTGGCCACCTGCCGCATGGGACCGTGTTGGGGAGGATCGAGGTAGACGATCATCTCGGCCGGCACATCCATCCCGCTGAGGTCCATGTCCAACGTGATTCCCTGTGCGCTCGAGAAGAGCTGGGGCTGGGAGGCCGCGTAGAGGACGTCGGCGTGTTTCGTGACGGCCCAGAAGGGCGGGTACCCCGGTGGCTCGATGTAGGCCACCGGTGCCTCCGCTCGCAGCCGGGTCCACACCTCGTGCGGATAGCCACGGTCCGCGAACCGCTTGGGGTCGACGAGGTCGAGCGGGTCGATGTCGAGGTTCATGGCCATGCGGGACTCCTCTGCACACTCGGCGTCAGTCTCCACGCCCTCACTCCGCTGGGGCCGCGACGAGGCACCGCCGTCGGGCCCGACGGAGCGGCCGGGGCGTCGGTGTCCCGGAGGGCTCGGCGCTCACACATGTCGGCGCCGGGTCGTCTCGGACACCCCGCCGAGGACCTTGGTGAGCACGCGGTAGACCAGGTTGCCCGAGGGCCACTGGGTGACGATCTTGCCCGTGGCCGATCGGAAGTAGTTGGTGGTCAGGGTCCACGACGTTCCCTCCATTCTGGACTGGAGCCACACGAACCACAGGGCCTCGAAGGCCGGCTTGACCTCGACGGCGCTGACGCGACGGCGCCGCATCCGCTTGACGGCCCGGACCGCGTACTCGGCCTGGGCTTCGAGCATGGACACCAGCTCACCCCCATTGGTTCCCGGCCCGTAGAGCATGAAGAAGTTGGGGAAGCCCGGCACGGTGAGGCCCAGATAGGCCCGCGGCTCGCCCGCCCAGTGTTCCTGGAGGGTCTCCCCGCGCCGCCCGGTCACCCGGAGGCGGGCCAGGTAGTCGGCCGCCTGGAAGCCGGTGGCCATCACGATCACGTCGACCGCCCGCTCCACCCCGTCGGCGTCGACGATGCCCGACGGCGTGACCCGGGACACGGCCTTGGGGACCAGCTCCACGTTGTCGGCCTTCAGGGCGGGATAGAAGGTGCTGGCGATGACCGGTCGCTTGCCGGGGTAGGGATAGGTCGGGGTGACCGCCTTCTGCAGTTCGGGATGGTCGGCGAATTCCCGCTCGATGTAGTCGAGGCAGGTCTGCTGCCGCTGCCGGTGCAGGTCGGTGCCCGGTCGGAAGGTGGCCGCGCCCCACAGGCCTTTCTCGAGGGAGTACCGCAACCGGGCCCGGTCCAGCGCCCGTCGCCCGGGCCGGGCCAGGCGTCGGCGCTCGGCCTCGCTGAGCTCCCGCTCCCCCTTGGGCATGACCCACCCCGGTTCCCGCTGGAAGACGTACAGCCTCCCCACCGTGGGCTGGAGGGCCGGAACGACCTGGGTCGCCGTCGACCCGGTCCCCACCACGGCCACGACGCGGTCGGACAGGTCGTGCCGGTGCTCCCACCGGGACGTGTGGAACGCCGGACCGGAGAACTCCGCCAACCCGGGCCAGTCGGGATAGCGGGGGACGTTGAGGAACCCGACGGCGCTGATGAGCACGTGGCACTCGACCGTGGTGTCGCCGTCGAGCGTGACCGACCAGACGTGCCGGTCGTCGTCCCAGGTGGCCGAGCGCACGGTGACCCCCAACCGCACATGCGGACGGAGGCCGAACTGGTCGACCGTCTCCTCGAGGTAGGCCTGCAGTTCGGGCTGGCGGGCATGGGTGCGGGTCCAGTCGTACGACTTGAACGAGTAGCGGTACAGGCTGGAGTGCACGTCGACCTCGGCACCGGGGTAGGTGTTGTCCCACCAGGTGCCGCCGACCCCGGGCGAGGACTCGTAGATGGTGAAGGTGCGGATCCCGGCCTGGCGCAGCTTCACACCGGCGGCGATCCCCCCCAGCCCGGCGCCGACCACGACCACCTCGGGGGTCCCGGCCGGGCCGAACAGCTCGCGGGCGGTCGGCGACGTCCTCCGGGCCGCCGGTTGCCCCCCTCGGGCCGAGCGCAGGCGGGACGTCACTCGAAGGTGACCACGCCTCGGAGGTTCACGCCGTCGAGCATGTCCTGATAGCCCTGGTTGATCTGGTCGAGCCGGTACGTCTTGGTGATCAGCTCGTCCAGCTTGAGCTGACCCGACGTGTAGAGGGACAGGAGGTTGGGGATGTCGAAGCGCGGGTTGGCCGCACCGAAGATCACCCCCTTGATCTCCTTCTGCATCATGGCCAGGTCGAAGAGGTTGACCGCCGCCTCCCGTTGCGCCTGGGGTGCGACGCCGGTGACCACGCAGGTCCCGCCCTTCCCCGTCAGGGAGAGCGCCCCCGCCATCAGGTCCCCGTACATCACGCCCGGCACCATGATCACGGCCTCGGCCATCTGCCCCCGCGTCAGCTCGGTGACGATGGGCCGGGCCTCGTCCATGGACGCCGCCGTATGCGTGGCGCCGAAGTCGAGGGCCGCCTTCCGCTTGAACTCCACCGGGTCCACGGCGACGATGTGGCGCGCGCCGACCATCTTGGCCCCCTGCACGGCATTCATGCCGACCCCCCCGACGCCCACCACCACCACGGTCTCCCCGGGCATGACCTCGGCCCGGTACACCGCCGAGCCCCAGCCGGTCGCCACGCCGCAGGACACCAGCGCCACCGCGGTGAGCGGCACCTCGGGATCGACCGGCACCAGCGACGCCTCATGGGTCACGCTGTGCTCGGCGAAGGTCCCCAACTTGGACATCACGTTGAGGGGCCGGCCGTCGAGGTGGTAGCGGACGGTGCCGTCGGAGATCTGGCCCGGTGCGAAGGTGGCTGCGCCCAGGTCACAGAGGTTCGAGTGGCCGGTGACGCACATCTTGCATCGGCCGCAGATCGGGAAGAAGCTGGCGGCCACGTGGTCGCCGGGCTGGAGGGCCGTGACCTCGGGGCCCACCTCGAGCACGACCCCTCCCCCTTCGTGCCCTCCCACCATGGGGAAGAGTCCGGGCCGGGGCTCCCGGGCACCCGCCGGCGCGCCGGCCTCCGAGCCCATGTCGCTCGAGCGAAGATGCTCGTCGGAGTGGCACAGGCCGGCCGCCGCCCACTTGACCACGACCTCGTGACGCCCCGGAGGGTCGAGGTCGATCTCCTCGATCCGCCAGTCCTGCTCCCGGCCCCACAGCACCGCCGCGTGCGTCTTCATGGTTCCCCACCCTTCGGGCCATCGGTGGCTGGCAGCATTGTGCCGCGCTTGACCGGTCCCCAGCTTAGTGTCACAGTACGACATGAAAGCAAGGGGAGGTGGGGCGTGCTGAACGAGAGCGCCACCGACGTGTACTACGACCCGTACGACGTCGACATCGACGCCGACCCGTACCCGGTCTTCCGCCGGCTGCGGGAGGAGGCGCCGCTCTACCACAACGAGACCCACGACTTCTACGCCCTCAGCCGCTTCGCCGACGTGGAGCGCGGCTATCTCGACGTCAAGACCTTCATCTCGGGGCGCGGCGGCATCATCGAGCTCATCCGGGCCAACATCGCGATGCCCTCCGGTGTCCTGATCTTCGAGGACCCGCCGGTGCACACCATTCACCGGCGACTGATGTCCCGCGTGTTCTCGCCCAACCGGGTGGCGGCGCTCGAACCGCAGATCCGGGAGTTCTGCGTCCGCAGCCTGGACCCGCTGGTCGGCGCCGAGGAGTTCGACTTCATCGCCGATCTCGGAGCCCAGATGCCCATGCGGGTCATCGGCATGCTGCTCGGTATTCCCGAGCCGGACCAGGAGTCGGTGCGGGACAAGGTCGACGCCAACCTCCGCACCGAGGCGGGCCAGCCCATGGAGGTGTCGGAGAACTTCGTCCCCACCGACATGTTCGCCGAGTACATCGACTGGCGGGCCGATCACCCCTCGGACGACATCATGACCGAGCTCCTGCAGGCCGAGTTCGAGGACGAGACGGGCACCGTCCGCCGATTGACCCGTGACGAGCTGCTGACCTACATCGGCGTCATCGCCGGCGCCGGCAACGAGACGACCGGCCGGCTGATCGGGTGGACCGGGAAGATCCTGGCCGACCATCCGGACCAACGGCGGGAACTGGTCGAGGACCGGTCGCTCATCCCCGACGCCATCGAGGAGATCCTGCGCTTCGAGACACCGGCGCCCCACACGGCTCGGTACGTCACCCGGGACGTCGAGCTCTACGGCGAGACGGTGCCCGGGGGGAGCATCATGGTGCTCCTGCCGGGATCGGCCAACCATGACGACCGTCGTTTCCCCAACGGCGACACCTTCGACATCCACCGGCGCGAGGGGAAGCCCCTGACCTTCGGGCACGGCATCCATCTGTGCCTGGGCGCGGCGCTGGCGCGCCTCGAAGGCCAGGTGGCCCTCGACGAGGTCCTCAACCGGTTCCCCACCTGGGAGGTCGACATGGACCGGGCCACGCTCGCCCCCACCTCGACCGTCCGGGGCTGGGAGACGCTCCCGGTCTTCACCTCATGATCGGAGAAAGCCCGTGACGGGACTGCTGGACGACAAGGTGGCGGTGATCACCGGCGCCGGATCCGGCATGGGCAAGGCGTCGGTGGAGGTCTTCGTCCGCGAGGGCGCCTCGGTGGTCACCGCCGACATCAGCGGGGCCGAGCACGAGACGGCGGCGGCCTTCGGCCCGGAGGTCCTGCCGGTCCACTGTGACGTGTCCCAGGAGGCCGACGTAGAGGCGATGATGGCGGTGGCCATTGCCGAGTTC
>JBKQIP010000214.1:0-4582 GCA_052148295.1 Acidimicrobiales bacterium | reverse complement strand
AGCGGACTGCCCGGTCTGGCCGCGGCGCTGATCGTGGCGTTGGCCGGATTGGCGGCACTCGTCATCTGGTTCGTCCTCGCGCTCCGGGGAGCGCTCCTCTACCTCGAGGTGCTGGCCATCCCGCTGGCGCTCTGCGGCCTGTACTGGGGCGGGACGGCGCACTGGATCAAGAAGTTGGTGGACCTGATCGTGGCAACGATCCTCTCCCAGCTGGTCATCACCATGTTGATGGTCCTCGCCGCCGCCGACCTGAAGAAGTGCCAGCTCTCTGTGAGCGGTTCGGTCAGTGGGGACATGACGACACTGTTCCTGGCGGTTGCGTTCCTGTTCCTCGGGTCGTTGGCCCTGCCGATGGCACTGCGCCACGTTCCGGCGGCCACCGAGCACGCAGCCGCAGCAGCCTCCCAGATCACTGCCCCGGGTCGGATGACGTATATGGGGAGCCGGATCGCGGGCACAGCCAAGATGATGGGCGGATCGGGCGGCGGCCAGCAGGCAATCGTTCGCCAAGCCGGGGCAGCAGCCGGGCCGGTCGGCGTGGCGGCGTCCGTCGGTGTTGGTGCCGCCACCTCCGCCGCTCGAACCGGCGTCGACGCAGCTGGTGGTGCCGCCAAGGCCAGGGCCGGCGCTGACGGAGAACCCGGTCATAGGACCGGGAGCGCCGGGCCATCGAGATCTGGCCCCGGGGGCGTTGGGTCTCGGGGATCGGGCGCAGGAGCCGGGGGTCCTGCGACCACGCAGGCCGCCACCAACCCCCAGACAGGAACCGACGGACCTTCACCAGGGCCGGCGTCGCCCGGCCAAGGGGTTCGGGGCGCAGCAGGCGAGGGGTCCGCGGTGCGAGCTGCGCGAGGCGGTGCCTCACATGGCTGAACCCGAGGTGCTCTACAACTTCGGCGTCCTGACCAAGCGGTACGAATTGGTCAGCCGCACTGCCAGCCAGCTCGCTCCAGGGATCGCCGGCCTGTCCATCGGGTTCTTGATGATCCTGGCGGGTGCGCCGCTGCCATTGCCGCTCGGCCCGGTCTTGGTGGGCTTCTGGTTCGCGCTCGGGAAGGTCCCGTTCGGGCGCCACCGGGGCGCTCGTGTCCGGACCGTGGTTGGACCGCTGGCCCGCTACGGGATTCTGCGACTCGGCGGGAAGACCCGCTGGGCGATGCCCGCCATGTGGTTGAACGTGGCGGTGGACCCGGCAGCCACCAAAACGCTCGACCGCGCTGAGCTGACTGAGGCCACGCCGGTTGTCGATCTGGGGGTGGTCGAGGGGAATCGTCGAGACCGGGGAAGCAAGACACGGCGTGGCCGCCGTCCTCGGGAGGTGTGCGAGCAGTTGCCTCCCGAGTTGGGCCGGCTGCGCTGGATGGCGCTGCCTTATGACGGCGCCGAAGCGGGCCTCTTGGTTGAGCGGGCCCGACGCCAGAAGCTTCTCACGGCGGTGATCTCTGTGTCGGGAGGTGATCGGTTCGTGTTCTCCGGACCCGATGAGCAGGCGGCGCAGATCTTCCAATGGGGTGAGGTCCTAAAGGCCATGGCCTCAGAGGGTTCGGGACTCCGCCGGCTCCAGTGGGTCGAGCGTGCCACGCCCCAACCCTCGACCGTCCAAGAGGACTGGGCCAGGAGCGCGATGCGCGGTGTCTCTCCTTCGGAGTGGGCGGACTACCGGTCGCTCCAAGCCGCCATCGGTACGGCGGCCATCCACCACGACGTCTACCTCGGCGCTCAGATGGAGACGGACACGGGCAAGCAGGCCGACATGCTGGCCGAGGCAGCGAGCGAGCTGGCCCAGCTATGCGAGCAGCTGACCTCCATCGGGCTCCGTCCAACACCGCTCTCACGCCGGGAGATCGCGGCGGTGATGCGCCAGTGGGCGGATCCGACGGCTCTGGAGCGCTTGGCGCTCTGGGGTGAGGGGTCGATCCCGACCTCGGGGGCTGGGCCGGCGGCCCGCCTCGTCGGCTACGACACGCTGCGGACCGACGGCTATGTGCACCGGGTTGGCCAGATCGCCGCCTGGCCCCGGATCGACGTGGCCACCGAGTGGATGTACCCATTGCTCTCGACCGCACTGCCAGGGTCGGTGCGCACGGTGTCCATGCATCTCGAAGCGGTCTCCACCGAGCAGGCCTTCGCCGAGGTCCGCGACGCCCGGACGACGGGCGGGATGGCGCAACGCAAGCGCGACGAGAAGGGGATCATCACCACCGAAGAGGAGGAACGACGCGTCGACGAGGCCCGATCTCGAGAACGCGAACTGACCCGAGGGTTCCGCCAGCACAAGATCGCCGGCCTCGTCATGGTGTCCAGTCCCGACGCCGAGACCGCAGGGCGGGCCTGGCGCCAGGCCGAACGCAAGGCGGTCGAATGCCACCTTGACCTGCGCGAACTCCATGCCCGCGGTCATGAAGCGTGGGCGACGACGTTGCCGCTGTGCCGGCTCCGCTTCGCTCGGGGACTCCTCTGATGCTGCGTCTCGCACCCATGTCGGTCACCACTCGCCACTCTGCCTCCGCCTATCCCTTTCAATGCCAGGCCGGGCTGCCCTTGGTCGGCCCGATCATCGGCCAAGAAGTGCTCGGCCAGGGCATGTTCTGCTACGACCCGTTCTGCCTCTACGACACCGAGACATTGCTCTCTCCGTGCATGTTGGTCTCGGGCAACAAAGGGTACGGCAAGTCCGCCTTCGTCAAGGCCTACCTGCACCGCCAATCCATGGCCGGCAAGTGGCTGGCCATCTTGGACCCCAAGGGCGAGTACCTCGACCTGGCCGGGCGCGACGGACTGTCAGTGCTGGGCCTGCGCCCGGGTGGCCCGGTCAGGCTCAATCCCCTCGATGCCGGTCCGGCCCTCGCCGCGAGCGGGACCGATGACGTCAGGGGCCGCCGCATCGGCGTGGTGGTGGCCCTGGCCGAGTCGGCGGTCGGGCGTCGGGTCTCGAGCGATGAACGCTCGGTAGTGACCTCGGCCCTCATGGAGCTCGAGCGCCGAGGTGGCCGAGTGACACCAACGCTGCGCCATGTGATGGACCTCCTGATGGGACCGACCGATGCCATGGCGGCCGAACTGAATACCACCGCTTACGAGTTGGCCGCGGACGGCAAGTCGGTGGCCCGGGGGCTGCACCGCCTGGTCGAGGGCGACCTGGCCGGCATGTTCGACGGTCAATCCACGACAAAAGTCGACTGGACCGGGCCCGGCATCACCATCGACCTGTCCGCCGTGCTCCAGAGTCCTGCGTTCTCGGCCATCTTGGTCTGCGCCGGGGCATGGCTGGCCCAGGCGGTCGCCGCCAAGGACCGCCATCGCATCATCGTGGTCGACGAGTGCTGGAAGGCGATCCGCGACGCCGGGTTCGTGGCGTGGGGCGAGGAAACCCAGAAGCTGTCCCGGGCCTACGGCGTGCAATTCGTCACCATCGTCCAGCGGATCTCCGATCTGGCAGCCCAGGCTGACGACGGAACGACCACGTCGAAGCGAGCCCAGGGGTTCGTCACCGAAGCCGAGACGAAGGTGACGTTCAACTTAGGTGGTGGTGAGGCCCGGGCGTCTCGTGACGTCATGGACTGGACCGAGTCAGAGGCTCTCCTGGTGCCCAAGCTCCCGAGAGGTCGCGCCCTGTGGCGGGTCGGAGAGCATGGGGCGATCGTCCAGACGATCCTCTCGCCACGCGACGTCGCCATGTGCGATTCCAACCAGGCCATGCGGAGCCGGCCATGAGCCCCGCGACGCTGCGCTATCCCACGTGGTCCCGAGTCGGTGTGGCGGTGTGCGTCGGGTTGATCGCCGTCGGGGCAGTCGTTGCACTCCTCCCCCAGCACCACACATGGGCGGGCCCGACGCGGATGCCCATTTCCCGTGGGAAAGAGGACGACCGGCTCGCCAACCTGCCTGCCCAGATGCTGGGGGCCGAGCAGACCGCAGAGGGGTTCGTCACCGCGTGCGATACGACCAATCTGGCGCATCCAGACGGCGACATGGCCACCGAAGCCGCTCTCGCTCCGGGGCTGGTGCTACCGCACGACGCGGTGGGCCCGGCCGCCTGGAGCACCGAGGATCGCGCCACGACGGTGGTGCTCGACCCGCCCGGACAACCGGTGGCCGAACGCGGCGACACGGTGGCGGTGATCGTCACCGGCATGATGACAGTGACCTCGGACTCGGGTCCGCCGCAACTCGTGCCACTCGCCGAAAGGATCGCACTCCACGCGCTCCATGACGATCGCTCGGCTGGCGATCGTGGAGTCTCTGGTTGGCGGGTGGTCGACGTCGAGGTCGGCGCATGATACGCAGCGCGCTCAAGTTTCTGGCGGCACTCGTCGGAGCATGTGCGTTTACCCTGTGTGCTTTGGCGGGCGGGGCCCCCGCGCTCGCCACCAACGATCCCTCGCCTCTCGCCACGGGCAGCATCCCCGCCAATCTGCTGATCCTGTTTCAACAAGCGGCATTAGCTAGTTCGTGCGGGGTGCCATGGACACTGCTCACCGCAGTCGCCAAGACCGAATCGTCCTTCGATGCAACCGCGGTCTCAGGTGCGTGTGCCGAAGGCATGTTCCAGTTCGAGCCGGCGACCTTCGCCGCGTACGCC
>JBKQIP010000213.1:0-30941 GCA_052148295.1 Acidimicrobiales bacterium | reverse complement strand
CGGTGGCCACCATGGGGATCCCCCTGGCCATCGAGGCCAGCCGCGCGCTGGGGTTCGACGATTACGTCATTTTGCACAAGACGCCGAAGATCCACCTGGGCGAGACCTGGTCCGAGCCGGTCAGCTCCATCACCACCGGGGCGCCGCAGCGCCTGCGCATGGATCCGGCCCGGGTTCCGGCCGTGCGCGGCCGCCGGGTGGCCGTGGTCGACGACGTGATCTCCACAGGCGCCTCGACCCTGGCCGCGCTCCGCCTGGTCCGGCGCATCGGGGCGGATCCGGTGGTGATCGGCACGCTCATGACCGAGGGTGCCGGCTGGCGGACGGCCCTGGGCGCGGACGCCGCCAACGTCCGCGCCCTCGGTTCCATGCCGCTGTTCCGGCCCGCCCGGGACGGCAGCGACGGGCTGGTGGAGGACTGGGAGTAGTTACGGCAACCCCTCCTCTTTGAGCAGCACCTCCTGCGCGTCGGCCTCCTTGCGCACCTTGCGGACGGCGAGCACGAGATACACCACCGCACCCACCCCCATACCCAGGAAGATGCTGAAGTCCCCGCCGTAGTGGTAGGCGTCCTGGGTGTGGTCGGTCACCTCGTTCATCCAGCTCGGCACGCGGAAGTAGTACTGCGGGTTGACGTAGAGCGCGGAGATGGCGGCGTACATGCCGACGACCTGGGCGATGATGGCGGGCCAGAAGATGCCACCCTTGCGCCAGTACAGCGAGGTGCGACCCGTCTTCTGCAGCTCGGTGGGCGCGTAGCGGTAGCGCCGCAGCACCCAGTCGACCAGGAAGATGGCGGCCCACGGGGCGATCCACACGATGACCAGGTCCACGAAGTCGGACAGGTACTCGGTGAAGGAGCCGCTGAAGATAGCCCACATGGTGACGCCGAGGCAGATGACGCAGTCGATGACCACGGCGTGGTAGCGCTTGACCGGGACCCCGATGGCCTGCAGCGTGACGCCCGAGGAGTACATGTCCAGGCTGTTGATGCCGAAGATCTGCACCGCGGCGAAGATGAGGAACACCACCACGAACCACGAGGGGATCAGGTGCTGGTGGGCGAAGGGCAGGAACCCGCCCGCCCCGGTCCCGATGTTGAGCACGAAGGTGCCGACCACCGCGCCGAGCGTCATGATCAGGATCTCGGGCACGGCCGTGCCGACGAAGACCCAGCCGACGATGCCCTTCTTGGACGTCTCCCTCGGGCAGTAGCGGGTGTAGTCGTTGCCGTTCTCGGTCCAGCCCAGGCCGCTCAGCGCGATGGTGAAGGCGAGCGCCTCGGTGAAGGCCTGCCAGTCGCCGCTGGACTTCACCACGTGCAGGTTGGCGTGCGGGATGGCGAAGGCCAACATGATGGCGAAGAGGATCACGAAGGGGAGCACGAGCAGGCGCAGGGTCTTGACGATGGCGGCGTGGCCCAGGAAGGGCAGGATGCCCTGAATGAGCACGGCCACGATGACCAGGACGACCTTGGCCGGGTCCCCGGGCAGGTACCCCGCCTTGATCATGAGGACGAGCCCCGCCCCGACGATGAGGATGAGGCCCTCGACCTCGAAGCCGATCTGGGTGAGCCAGTTGAACACCGAGATGGGCCGCGAGCCGTTCGGGCCGAACGGGGCCCGGTTGATGGCGAAGACGGTCGTGCCGGCGTCGGGCCCCTGCAGCGAGCACAGGCCGAGCAGGACGTAGGACAGGTTGCCCAGCACGATCACGATGACCACCTGGGCGAAGGTCAGCCCGAAGGTCATCAGGATGGCGCCATAAATGAAGTACTCGATCTGCACGCTGGCGCCGGCCCACATGCCGCCGATGTCCCTCGGGGTGGCCCAGCGCTCGCTCTCGGGGATGAAGTCGATCCCGTGCTGTTCGACGTGGAGCGCCTCGTCGAACTCCGGGTCGTGAATGGTCGCTAGGTCCTCTGCGATCGCCATCGCGCCTCCCTTGTCATCGCCTCGTCAGGTGACCCGGTGGGCCCGGGCACGGGTGGCAACCACGGTCGGCTCCGACCGGACATCGAGGCGCCCGCGCCGGGCGGCGCGGGGTGCGGAGGGGACAGAAGCTGCCGCGCGTCCCCCGGGGCAGCCTTCTTCGGTCTCGTGTCCACACACTTCGCCTCGTCCGGTTCGGTGCGCCTCCCTGGCAACCGCGACCGAAGGTTGTCGACCCTCACCTTGTTGGGTGGATCGCCCCGCGTCAAGTGGGCCCGCGTGAACATCGTGAGAATTGACGACCGGCGGCCCTCGGGTCCACCACCACGACCGTGCGCTAGAACGGGGCGTGGTCTCAGTCCTGGCGAAGTGCGCCGCGTGGTCGAGCGCCGTCGTGCTCATGCTGCCGCCCACGCCCGTCACCTTCGGCACGTGACGGTGACGGGCGCCCTCATGGTCTGCGGGACCACGTCGGACGCCGGGAAGTCGACGGTGGTGGCCGGCCTGTGCCGGCTGCTGGCCCGCAGCGGTGTGTCGGTGGCGCCCTTCAAGGGCCAGAACATGTCGCTGAACTCGGCGGTGACCGTGGACGGCGCCGAGATCGGGCGGGCCCAGTGGCTCCAGGCCGTCGCCGCCGGGGCGGAGCCCGAGGCGGCCATGAACCCGGTGCTCCTCAAGCCCACCAGCGAGCGCTCGTCCCAGGTCATCGTCATGGGCCGGCCGCGTGCCGCCGTGGAGGCGGGCGACTACCAGCGCTCCAAGGCGGAGCTGGTCGGCATCGTCGACGGCGCCCTCGAGGATCTGCGGGCCCGCTTCGACGTGGTGATCTGCGAGGGCGCCGGCAGCCCGGCCGAGATCAACCTGCTCGATCACGACATCGTGAACCTGGGTCTGGCCCGCCGGGCCGGCATCCCGGCCGTGGTGGTCGGGGACATCCACCGCGGCGGCGTGTTCGCCCACTTCTACGGCACCGTGGCCATCCTCCCCGACGAGCTCCGGTCCGGTGTCCGCGGCTTCATCATCAACATGTTCCGTGGTGACCCGGCCCTGCTCGGTGACGCCGCCGAGCAACTGGAGGCACGCTGCGGGGTCCCGACCCTGGGCGTGCTGCCCCACCTCCCGGGCCTCGTGCTCGACGCCGAGGACTCACTGCACCGTCTCTTGGAGGAGCTGACGGTCGGGCCGGCGCCGACCGGCGCCCCGCAGCTCGACGTGGCCGTGCTGCGCCTGCCCCATCTCTCCAATTTCACCGACTTCGACCCGCTGCTCGTCGAAGCCGGTGTCCAGGTTCGCTTCGTGGAGCGCGCCTCGGTGTTGGGAGACCCCGACCTGGTCGTGCTGCCCGGCACCAAGTCGACCGTGGCCGACCTCGAGTGGCTGCGCACCGGTGGGATGCTGGGCGCGCTCGAGGAGCGACGGTGCGGTCCCTCGCCGCCGGTGGTCCTCGGGATCTGCGGGGGCTTCCAGATGCTGGGACGCCGCATCGAGGATCCCGGGGCGGTCGAGTCGGCTGTGACCGCGGTGACGGGCCTGGGGTGGCTACCGCTGGTCACCCGCTTCGAGGCCCGGAAGACGACGCGCCTGCGGACCGGGACCGGGCCGACCGGCGCCGAGGTGCGCGGGTACGAGATCCGGCACGGGCGCACGGTGCCCGACCCGGGATGGGAGCCGTGGCTCTCCGTCGAGCGACCGGGCGTCACCGACGGGACGGAGCGCGCCCACGACGGGATCGAGAGCGGGTGCGACCGCTCGGGCCGCCTCTTCGGCACCACCCTCCACGGGCTCTTCGAGGAGGACGAGTTCCGTGGCACCTTCCTGGGCCACGTGGCCGCCGTGCGCGGCCGGACCTGGCGGTCCTCGGGAGCCTGCTTCGCCCAGGCCCGCGAGCGTCAGATCGACCGGGTGGCCGACGCCTGCGCCGCCGCTCTCGACACCGCAGCCCTGTGGCACCTGGTCGAGTCGGCCGCCCGGGCCTGATCACGACGTCGAGCCCAACTCCCGCCGCATGAAGGCGACCGACTTCTGTTGGATCTCGCGGGCCGTGTGCTCGATGAAGCGCTCGACGATCGGCCCGGCACCGAAGATCCTCACCCGGGCCTCGAGGGCGAAGCGCTCCGTGGTGTGGTCGCCGGACCCGCTCAGCGCGATGGAGCCCTCGATGTGCGTCTTCTCGGCCATGGTGCCCGGCGTGAGCGTGAAGGTGGTGGTCGAGGTGGCGGGCGTGTAGGTGCTCACCTCGGTGCTGACGATCTCCTCCCCGAAGATCTTGCGCACCGGACCGGGGGCGTTGGGCTTCTGGCTGTAGCGCAGCGTCCGCACCAGGCCGGTCCCGAGGTCACCCTCCTGGGACAGCACGTCGGCCGAGAGCGAGCCCAGGGCCTCCAGATGGAGCCGGATCACGAAGTCGGGGTCGAAGTACAGGCTCCAGAAGTCGGCGGGATCGCAGTCCCAGTCGTAGGTCAGGGCCAGCTTCACGAGCTCAGGTCGAAGAGCATGTGATGGCCCAGGTCCCCCATGAGCTCCACGATGATGTGCACCGCGGTGAAGCGCCACCGGCCGTCCACACAGGCGTAGGCGTTGCGGTAGCGGCCGGCGATCACCGGCTGGAGCGCCAGCGCTCCGGGCACCGCCTGGAGCACCGTGAAGTACGAGCGGCTGGTGGCGGTGGTCCCGTCCGGGGCGACGTCGACGATGACATTGGTCATCACGTGCTTCGTGCGCGGCGTGCCGTCCGCGTAGCGCCGGGTGGTCCGCTCGTACAGGGACCGGATGGCCCCGGGGCCCGAGACGGCGTCGCCGAAGCCTTCGAAGGTCAGGGTGGCCTCCGCGAAGACCTGGGCCACCCCGGCGAAGTCGCCGGCGTCGATGCGCTCGGCGTAGGTGTAGATCAGCTCGGTGATCGCCTCTCGGGCGGTGGGCTCCACGCGACGATTGTGGCACCGATCGCTCGACCGGGGCGCGGCCTCAGTGCCCGAGCAGCTGCCCCATCCGGGCGGCCAGGCGGCTGGGTCGGCCCCGTCGGGCCTCGGTGTGGTCGGCCAGCTTCATGGTCCACAGCCCGCCGTTGACGCCGAGCCAGCGCAGGGGTTCGGGTTCCCAGCGGCGGGAGCGGTGGTTGACCCAGGGCAGGTGGGTCAGGTCGGTGTCGGCCCCGGTGATGAGATCGGCCAGGGTGCGCCCGGCCAAGTTGGTGGTCGAGACCCCGTCACCCACGTAGCCCCCGCCCCAGGCCAGGCCGCTGGCCCGGTCGAGGCCCACCGAGGAGTGCCAGTCCCGGGGGAGGCCCAGCGGCCCGCCCCAGGCATGGGTCATCCGGGCCGAGGCCAGGGCGGGGAACAGCTCGACGAGGGTCCGTCGCAGCAGGGTGTGGACGCCGGGGCTCTGATCGAAGGACGGCCGGATGGCGGAGCCGAAGTGGTAGGGGGCGCCGCGCCCACCGAAGGCGATCCGGTCGTCGGCGGTGCGCTGCCCATAGATGATCATGTGCCGATGGTCGCTGAAGGTGGCGCGTCCACCCAGCCCCGCCGCCTCCCAGAAGTCGCGGCCCAGCGGCTCGGTGGCCACCATGAGCGAGTACACGGGCGCCAGGGCGCGCTCGTAGCCGGGAAGGGTCGCCGTCCAGGCCTCGACGGCGCGGACGACCACCTCGGCGGTGACGGTGCCCCCGCGGGTGCGGACCACCGGGGGGCGACCCGGTCGCCCGCCTTCGATGGCGGTGGCCTCGGTGCCCTCGTAGAGCGTCACGCCGCGGCGCTCCACCGCCTCGGCCAGGCCGCGGGCCAGGAGCGCGGGCTGCAGGGCGGCGCAGTGCGGGGTCCACGTGGCTCCGCGCAGGCCGTCCACCCCGATCAGGCGCCGCGCCTCGTCGGCATCGAGCCAGCGCAGGTCCTCCGGGCCGAACCCGAGGGCCCGGGCGGCCTCCACCTCGGCCATGGCCCGGGCCCGCTGCGCCTCCGAGCGGGCGGCCACCACGGTGCCTCCCTTGGCGAAATGGCAGTCGATCCCCTCGGAGCGGGCCAGCGCTCCCACCACGTCGACGGTGTCCTGCATGGCCCGGCGCATGTCCCGCATGGCCCCGACCCCGTGGTCGCGGGCCAGGGCGGCGTCGGAGGTGGCGAACAGGGCCGAGCACCATCCGCCGTTGCGCCCGGAGGCCCCGAAGCCGGCCACCTCCTTCTCGACCACGGCGACACGGAGGGAGGGGTCGGCCCGGGCCAGCGCCAGGGCGGTCCACAGGCCGGTGAAGCCGGCCCCGACGATGCAGACGTCCACGGCGAGGTCCGAGCCCAGGGGCGGGCGCGGCGCCAGCGGTCGGGGGATGGCGTCCCACCAGAGGGAGAGGGGCCGACCGCGCCCGGGCGCTCCCTCCGGCGGGCCTACATCCGGCGCCACGCCTCGGTGAGGACCTCGTGCAGGGTGGTGGCGATGAACTCGATCTCCTCGGGACCGCAGATGAGCGGGGGCGACAGCTGCACCACCGGGTCGCCCCGGTCGTCGGCCCGGCAGATCAGCCCGGCCTCGAAGAGTGCGCCCGAGAGGAATCCCCGCAGGAGCCGCTCGGACTCGTCGTCGTCGAACGAGAGGCGGGTGTCCTTGTCCTTGACCAGCTCGATCCCGTAGAAGAAGCCGGCGCCGCGGACGTTGCCCACGATCGGCAGCTCGTAGAGGGTCTCGAGGGCGCGGCGGAATTCGGCCTCGGTCTCCAACACGTGCTCGAGGATGTGCTCTCCCTCGAAGACGTCGAGGTTGGCCAGGGCGACGGCACAGCTCACCGGGTGCCCGGCGAAGGTGATCCCGTGCAGGAAGGACGCCCCTTCCCCCAGGAAGGGCTCGACCAGGCGGTCCGAGGCGATCATGGCGCCCAGCGGGGCGTAGCCCGACGTCAGGCCCTTGGCCACCGTGATGATGTCGGGCTGGTAGCCGTAGCGCTCGGCCCCGAACCAGTGGCCGAGACGCCCGAAGGCGCAGATAACCTCGTCGGAGACCAGCAGGACGCCGTGGCGGTCGCAGATCTGCCGCACCCGGTCGAAGTACCCGGGAGGGGGCGGGAAGCACCCGCCGGCGTTCTGCACCGGCTCGAGGTACACGGCGGCGATGGTGTCGGCCCCCTCCCGCAGGATGCACCGCTCGATCTCGTCGGCGGCCCAGCGCCCGAAGGCGACCTCGTCGTCGGCGAAGAGCTCGGCCCGGTAGAAGTTGGTGTTAGGGACGTGGAAGGCGCCGGGGACCAGCGGCTCGAAGGGCGTCTTGAGGTCCGGGAGCCCGGTGATGGAGAGCGCCCCCATGGTGGTGCCGTGATAGGCGATGTCGCGGCTGATGACCTTGGTGCGCTGCGGCTGGCCCGTCATGCGGAAGTACTGGCGGGCCAGCTTCCAGGCCGACTCCACCGCCTCGGACCCACCCGTGGTGAAGAAGACGCGGTTGAGGTCCCCGGGGGCGTATGCGGCGATGCGCTCGGCCAGCTCGATGGCCCGCGGATGGGCGTAGGTCCAGAGCGGGAAGTAGGCCAGGGTGCTGGCCTGCTTGGCCCCGGCCTCGGCCAGCTCCGTGCGCCCGTGGCCGATCTGCGAGGTGAAGAGGCCGGCCAGCCCGTCGAGGTAGCGCTTGCCGTGCTGGTCCCACACGTAGGCGCCCTCGCCGCGCACGATCACCGGGACCTCGTGGGTCTCGTAGGTGGCCAGCCGGCTGAAGTGCATCCAGAGGTGGCGGCGGGCCTGGTCGCTCAGGTCGGGGTCCTCGGGGCTGGTGCTGCTCATGGTTCCTCCACTCGTGGGGAGCGATCGCGGCGCGTCCGGCTCACCGCGTGCCCCAGTTGTACGTCTCCTTGGCCAGTTTCAGGTACAGGAAGGTCTCGGTCCGCCGCACCCCGGGGATGGACCGCACCGAGTCGTTGAGCAGGTGGAGCAGGTGCTCGTCGTCCTCGCAGACCACCTCGGCCAGGAGGTCGAAGGAGCCCGCGCAGATCACGACGTAGTCGACCTCGGCCAGCGCCGTGAGCTTGTCGGCCACCGCCCGCACGTCCCCATCGACCGAGATCCCGACCATGGCCTGGCGGGTGAAGCCCAGTTGCAGCGGGTCGGTGACCGCCACGATCTGCATGATGCCGCTGTCGCGCAGGCGCTGGACCCGGCGCCGCACCGCCGCCTCGGAGAGCCCCACCTCTGCGGCGATCGCCCCGTAGGACTGGCGACCGTCCTTCTGCAATGCCTCGATGATGGCCCGGTTGGGCTCGTCCAGGTTGGTGGCCGCCGATGCGGCGGCGTCGTCCCCGCTCGATGGCTCACCGCGTGGGCCGGGGTCGGACATGCTCTTCATCACCCCCAGGGTCGCCGGGTTGCCACACGGTGTCGCGCACCCGGATTGTGCAGAATAATAACATCCTCTCCCGATACTGGATCAGAATTCGGCGTTTTTGGGTTGAATTGTGGCGGTATCGCTTGTGAGCGCGCCATGGATGTGCTTCTGTAGGGGCCGGAACCGGCGGGCAGGGAGGGAGTGACGTGCGCAGGCTGCAGAACTTCGTTGGGGGCCGGTTCGTCGACGCGGAGGACGGCCCCGCCGCCCCCCTGATCGACCCCAGTACCGGAGACCCGTTCGCCGAGGCGCCCGTGTCGGGTCCGGCCGACATGGACGGCGCGCTGCGCACCGCCGCCGCGGCGTTCACCGCCTGGCGGCGCACCACTCCCTCGGAACGGAGCCTGGCCCTCATCCGGATCGCCGACGCGTTGGAGGCCCGGGCCGAGGACCTGGTGCGGGCCGAGTGCGAGAACACGGGCAAGCCGTTCCAACTGACCATGGACGAGGAGATCCCCCCCATGGTGGACCAGATCCGCTTCTTCGCCGGGGCGGCGCGCCACCTCGAGGGCCTGGCCGCCAGCGAGTACATGGCGGGGCACACCTCGTTCATCCGGCGCGAGCCCATCGGCGTGTGCGGCGCGGTGACCCCGTGGAACTACCCCATGATGATGGCGGTCTGGAAGTTCGCCCCCGCCCTGGCCGCCGGCAACACCATGGTGCTCAAGCCCTCGGACACCACGCCGGTGTCGGCGCTGCTCATGGCCGAGATCATGGCCGAGCACCTGCCACCGGGCGTGTTCAACGTGGTGTGCGGTGACCGCGACACCGGGCGCGCCCTGGTGGCCCACGACATCCCGGCCATGGTCTCGGTGACCGGTTCGGTGCGGGCCGGTATGGAGGTGGCCGCCGCCGCGGCACCGACGCTCAAGCGGGTCCACCTCGAGCTCGGGGGCAAGGCCCCGGTCATCGTCTTCGACGACGCCGACCCCGCCGCGGCCGCCGAGGGCATCGCCGGGGCGGCCTACTTCAATGCCGGGCAGGACTGCACCGCGGCCACCCGGGTCCTGGCCGGGCCCGGGGTGCACGGCGACCTGCTGTCGGCCCTGGTCGACGCGGCGGAGTCGACGACGGTGGGCGGCCGCGAGAACGCGGACGCCGACTACGGGCCCCTCAACAACGCGGCGCAACTCGCCCGCGTGCAGGGCTTCGTGGAGCGGGCCCCGGCCCACGCCAGCGTCCTGACCGGCGGTGCGCCGGTGGGGGAGCGCGGCTACTGCTACGCGCCGACCGTGGTGGGCGGCCTCCGCCAGGACGACGAGCTGATCCAGTCCGAGGTCTTCGGACCGGTGATCACGGTGCAGGAGTTCAGCGACGAGCACGAGGCGCTGCAGTGGGCCAACGGGGTGCAGTACGGGCTGGCCTCGTCGGTGTGGACGCGCGATCACGGCCGGGCCATGCGGATGGCCCGCGACCTCGACTTCGGGTGCGTGTGGATCAACACCCACATCCCCCTGGTGGCGGAGATGCCCCACGGGGGGTTCAAGCACTCGGGGTACGGCAAGGACCTGTCCGCCTACGGGTTCGAGGACTACACCCGGGTCAAGCACGTCATGAGCAACATCGAGGCGTAGCCGGATGATCGTCGGCATACCGAGCGAAGTGAAGGACGACGAGTACCGGGTGGCCATGACCCCGGCCGGCGTGCGCGAGCTGGTGTCGGCCGGGCACACCGTCTACGTGGAGCGTGGCGCCGGGGCGGGATCGTCCATGTCCGACGACGAGTTCGTGCGCACCGGCGCCAAGATCGTCGACACGGCCGACGACGTCTGGGCCGCCTCGGAGCTGATCTGCAAGGTCAAGGAGCCGATCCCCGAGGAGTACCCGCGGCTGGGGGCGCGGCCGGGCCAGGTGCTCTTCACCTACCTCCACCTGGCGGCGTCGCGCCCGTGCACCGACGCCCTGGTGGCCGGCGGCAACGTGGCCATCGCCTACGAGACCGTCCGGCTGCCCGACAACTCGCTCCCGCTGCTGAGCCCCATGAGCGAGGTGGCCGGGCGCATGGCGCCGATCATGGGCACGCACCACCTGATGCGGCCCGGCGGGGGCCGCGGCGTGCTGGTCTGCGGCGTGCCCGGTGTGCGCTGCGCCAAGGTGGTGATCCTGGGCGCCGGCGTGTCCGGGATGGCCGCCGCCACGATGGCCGTGGGCATGCACTCCGACGTCTATGTGCTCGACCGCAACTTGGAGAAGCTGCGCCAGGTCGATCATCACTTCCGGGGCGCCCTGGAGACGATCGCCTCGTCCGAGCACGCCATCGAGGAGGTCTGCCTGGACGCCGACATCGTCATCGGCGCGGTGCTGGTGGTGGGGGCCCGCGCCCCCCGGCTGGTCTCCGACGACCTGGTGGAGGCCATGCGGTCCGGTTCGGTCCTGGTCGACATCTCGGTCGACCAGGGTGGGTGCTTCGAGTCGACCCGGCCCACCACCCACTCGCATCCCACCTTCGAGGTGCACGGATCGATCTTCTACTGCGTGGCCAACATGCCCGGGGCCGTGCCCCACACCTCGACGCACGCCCTGGCCAATGCCACCCTGCCCTACACCCTGGACATCGCCGCCCACGGCTGGAAGGAGGCGGTGCGGGCGGACCCCGCGCTGGCCGAAGGGGTCAACGTGGCCGACGGGCAGGTGGTCTACGAGCCGGTGGCCGACGCGCACGGCCTGCCGTTCGTGCCGCTGTCCCAGGTGATCGGGGGATAGCCCCGGCGCGGCCAAGGCCGCAAGAGAAGAGTCCCTGCGTCGTTCTCCCTGCATGGGGCGCAAGCTCAGCATCGGCCGGGCCGTGACGGCGGCAGGCGCCAGCGTGGTGCTGCTGGTGGCGCGCCTCGGGACGGGCCGGCGGGACGGGCCGGCTCCGGCGCATCCCGTCCCCGAGGCGGACGGCCCGGCCTCTTCGCTCGAGGAGCGGCTCCTGGGCGAACGGGTCGACGTGCTCCTGTGCCGGCAACCGTCGCTCCGCTACGCCCACCGCCGCCTCCTGGTGGAGGATTGCCTGAGATGCCGGCCCCGGCCCCGCGGGAAGCGTCGTGACGGGGGCAGGCCGAGAGACGTGCCCACGGGCGGCTGAGGCGCCCGACGCCCCCTCCGGTTGGCCCTCCGGCGGTGACCGGCCTCAGCGAGCAAACTGGTGCCGTGGCCGACGCGTCCGATCCGGGTAGCCGCGCTCCCGTCCCCTCACGGGACCAGATGACGATGCGGGTGGCCGACGCCGATCGGGACCGGGCGGTGTCCCTCTTGCGCGAGCACCTGGTGGACGGCCGACTGACGTTGGACGAGTTCTCCCAACGCGTGGGCCTGGTGCTCGGGGCGCGCGTGCGGGGTGAGCTCGACGCGGCCCTGGCCGATCTCCCTCCGCTGGCCGAGCCGACGGTGGGGTCGGTTCGCCCGACGGCCCGCCGGCGGTTCGTGGCCGTGCTGAGCGGCACGTCGGCCAAGGGTCGTTGGAGGATGGCGGCCCGCACGACGGCGGTGGCGGTCATGGGCGGATGCCAGATGGACCTTCGCCAGGCCGAGATCGACGGGGACGAGGTGGTCATCAGCGCGGTGGCCGTGATGGGGGGGATCACGGTCACCGTCCCGGAGGGCTTCGACGTGCAGCTGGAGGGGTTCTCCGTCATGGGTGGGCGTGACCTCCGGTTGCGCGACGTGCCGGTCGTGCCCGGGTCGCCGCGCATCCGGATCCGCGGCTACGCCGTCATGGGGAGCATCGAGGTGCGCAGTCGTCCCAACCGTTCGGGGCGCGAGATGGCCCGGACGGTGGTCGAGAACGTGCTGGATTCGATCTCGGCCACCGCGGGGGACTCGTCGGCACCGATCGACCTGGCCGCCCTGGGTCGCGACATCAGGGCGCAGATCCGGGACCGGCGCCGATCGGACCCGCCGGGACCGCCCGGCCCCGCCCCCGAGGTGCGGCAACCTTATGACGGGACCGTCACCATCCTCTTCAGCGACATGGTCAACTACGCCGGCATGACCGAGGCGCTCGGCGACGCGGTCTCGCGGGACCTGCTGCGAGAGCACCATCGCATCGTCCGGGCTGCGCTCGAGCGCCACGGTGGGCGCGAGGTGAAGGTCCAGGGCGACGGGTTCATGATCGCCTTCGGCGGCGTGGCCCGCGCCCTTCGCTGCGCCGTGGACCTGCAGCGCGCCTTCGCCGCCCGCACCGCCACCCACCCCATCGCCGTCCACGTCGGCGTGCACACCGGGGAGGCGGTCGAGGAGGACGACGACTTCCTCGGTCACACCGTGATCGTGGCCAGCCGCCTGGCCGACGCGGCCGGGCCGGGCGAGATCCTGGTCTCCAGCCTCTCCGAGCAGCTGGTGGCGCCCTCGGGCGAGTTCTCCTTCACCGAGTCCCGTGAGGCCTTCCTCAAGGGGATGACGCGCCCGCAACGGGTGGCCTCCCTGTCGTGGGCCCCGTCCTGAACGCCGGCCCGGCCGGCCGCGCCGGCCACGCCACGCGGCCCGTCCGATCCGCCCGGCATCCCGGGCGGTGTAGCGTTGGGCCCATGTTGCGCTGAGTCCCGTCGCCGAAGGTCGCGCCCGCCCGCGGGCGCCGCACCCTTCCGGCCACTGATCCCGGACCGCCCAACCACCCACATCTCGGCCTCGTGGCGCGCCCGTGCCGACCCTGGCGCGGGCGCGCGGCCGCCTCCACCACGTCGGACATGACCATGCACGTCGCACACGCCGAACCAGCCCCGCCGGCCCCCGAGGGGACGCCGCCGGGCACCGCCGCGCCCGCGTCGTCCCGGCCCCTGCGCGTCGCCACCGTGCTGCAGGCCGTCGCCGCTGCCGGGAACGGCCTGGCCTACGTGGCGCTGTCGCTGCGCGTCTACCAGGAGACGCACTCCACCCTGGCCGTCACCGCCGTCCTGTTGGCCGGTGGCCTGCCCGTGGTGGCGCTCGCTCCCGTCTCGGGTCACCTGTTGGACCGCCTCCCCATGGGACGACTGCTCGCGGCGGCGAGCCTCCTGGTGGCCGTGGCGCTGGTCGGCCTGGCCTTCTCCCACGCGCTGTGGGAGATCATCGTGCTGGTCCTCGCCTTCGGCGTGGCCGACAGCGTGCTGCAACCCGGCCTCACGGCGGCCGTCCCCCACCTGGCCGGCGACGTGCCCCTGGCGCGCGCCACCAGCCGGCTCCAGGCCGCCAGCATGGGCGGGACCGCGGCCGGACCCCTGCTGGCCGGCGTCGTCGGGAGCATCGGCGGTACTACGACCGCCCTGCTGCTCGATGCCGCCGCCGCCGTCGTCTTCACCGTCGGCGTCCGGACGCTCGGCCTGGACCGGACCCGCCGGCCCCCGGCCGGCGCCGACGACGGGATGGCCGCCGGTCTGCGCTACCTGCGGCGGGACCGGCCCCTGGGTCTGCTGGTGTTGGTCATCTCGGCCGTCATCGCCTTCATCGGCGTCACCATGGTGGTCGAGCTGTTCCTGGCCGAACGGGTGCTCCACGGTGGGACCACCGGCTTTGCCCTCCTCATCACGGCGTGGACGGGTGGCATGACGCTCGGCACCGTCGTCGCCGGTCGCCTCTCGCCCCGGGCCCTGGCCCCCGGCGTGGTGATCGGCCTGGCCGTGCTCGGGATGGGCATCGCCGCCGGCGCGCTGGCCCCGGCCATGTGGATCGCCATCGCGGCGTACGGCCTCGGAGGGGTGGGCGACGGGGTGCAGATGGTCGGTGCCCGCACGCTGCTCTTGCAGCGCGCCCCGCCGCCCATCGCCGGGCGAGCCTGCGCGGTGTTCACCGGCGTCACCATGGCGGCCGTGTCGATCGGCCTGGCCGCGGCGTCGCCCCTGGTCATGCTGCTCGGCGTCCGCGGCGCGCTCCTCTGCGCCGGGGTGGCCGGCTTGGTGGCCGCCGCCGTGGCCCTGGCCCTGGGGCTGCACCACCTCCGGGGAGAACCCGTGGCGGAGGAGGCCCGGACGTGAGCAGCCGACGCGCGCGGTCGTCGCGTCGGGGACCCCGGGGTCGGCCTCCCCGAGGGCGCGGGAGGCGTCGATTCCCTCTCTGAACAGGGAGAACTCACCTCACCCCGACCGCACCGCACGGGCTAAGCTGACGGGTAGTCAGATCCGCGACGACCGGGCTCCCCGGCGCCGTTCCTGCCGGCCCCGGAGGTCACCCCAGCATGGACTTCGAGTTCTCCGACGAGCAGATCGCGTTCGTGAAGGAGGTGGAGGCCTTCCTCGACGCCAACGACGATCCCGACGTCTTCGACCTGACCCGGGAGAACATGGCCCAGATCGTCGACACCCCCAAGCGGCGTGCCTTCATGGCCTCCCTCGGGGCACGCGGTTGGCTGGGCATGACGTGGCCGGCCGAGCACGGGGGCCAGGAGGGTGAAGGCGTCTACGAGTACCTCTTGAACGAGCAGCTGGCCGGGCGCGGCGGGCCGCAGATCGGCAAGGGCGTCGGCATCATCGGCAAGACCCTGATCCGCCACGGCAACGAGCGCCTGAAGGCCGAGTTCCTGCCCAAGATCCTGCGCAACGAGGTGGAGTTCGCCGTCGGCTACTCCGAGCCCAACGCCGGCTCGGACGCCGCCTCGATGCAGCTGAAGGCGACACGGGACGACGGCGGCTGGATACTGAACGGCCAGAAGACCTGGACCACCTCCGCCCACTTCGCCGAGTGGTACTGGGTCGGTGGGCGTACCGACCCCGAGGCCAAGCACGCCGGCATCACCTTGTTCCTGGTCCCCATCGACCAGCCCAACATCACCGTCAACGCCATCTGGACCATGGGCGACGAGCGCACCAACGAGGTCTTCCTCAACGACGTGTTCGTCCCCGACGACTACGTGGTGGGCGAGGTCGGCCGCGGCTTCCAGTACATCTCCGAGGCCCTCGACCTCGAGCGCTTCACCATGTTCACCTTCTCGCCCATCGCCCAGCGTTTCGAGCTGCTGACCGAGTACGTGCGCACCACGGTGCGCGACGGGGAGCCGCTCAAGGACGACCCCGTCATCCGCCAACGTCTGGCCCAGCTGGCCACCCAGCTCGAGGTGGCGCGGGTCATGGGCCTCAAGTTCGTCTTCGAGTCCGGCAAGGGCGGTGCGGCCCCGACGGTGGAGGCCTCCGAGTACAAGCTGTTCGCCACCGAGCTCTCCAAGCGCCTGGCCAACGCGGCCATGGACATCGCCGGGCCGGGCAGCCAGCTGCGGGTCAAGACCGAGGAGGCGCCGATGGCCGGGCGCTCCGAGTCCACCTATCGCTACACGGTGATCGACACCATCGGCGGGGGGGCGTCGGAGATCCAGAAGAACATCATCGCCCGGCGCAAGCTGGGCCTCCCCAAGAACTTCTGATCCATTGGTCGCCGCCCCGTCAGCCACCGGCCGCCCCGGCGGCACCGGCCTTCTGGCCGGGGTCACCGTCCTCGACTTCTCGTCGGTCGGCCCGGCGGCGCGCTGCACGCGCCTGCTGGCCGACTATGGCGCGCTGGTCGTCAAGGTGGGCGCCGTGCCCGAGACGGACGTGGCTGCGGCCGACCCGTGGTTCTTCGCCTACAGCGGCCACCGCGGCATGCGCCGCATCCTGGTCGACCTCAAGGACGACGGCGGGCGGGAGGCCTTCCTGGCCCTGGCCGACGGGGCCGACGTCGTCGTCGAGAGCTTCCGGCCCGGGGTGGTCGACCGGCTGGGCATCGGCTACGACGTGGTCGAGGCCCGGAACCCCGGGATCATCTACTGCTCGACCAGCGGGTACGGCCAGGAGGGGCCACGGGCGCAGTGGGCCGGCCACGACCTCGACTACCTGGCCGTCGGCGGGTACCTGGGCATGTGCACGCCGGGGGCCGAAGGGGCGCCGCCGATCCCGGGAGCCACCATCGCCGACGCCGCCGCCGGGGGCATGCAGGCCGCGCTGGCCATCACCGCCGCCCTGGCCGGACGGGCCACCTCGGGACACGGCGCCTACCTCGATGTCGCCGTGGCCGACGGCGTGCTCTGGCTCATGTCGCTGCCCATCGACGAGCAGCTGGCCCTGGGCACGGCGCCCCGGCCGGGACACGACATCCTCTCCGGCCGCTACGCCTGCTACGGCACCTACCGGACCCGGGACGGCCGATGGGTGGCGGTGGGGGCCATCGAGGCGAAGTTCTTCGCCAACCTGTGCCGGGCCCTGGGGTGTCCCGCCCTGGCCCCGGGCCAGCTGGACGACGACGCCCAACCCGCCATCCGCGCCGCCTTCGCCGCCGCCTTCGCCACCCGGGACCGAGACGAGTGGGTGGAGCTCCTCGGAGCGGCCGACACCTGCGTCGCCCCCGTGCTCGACGTCGCCGAGGTGGACGGCGACCCGCAGTTCGCCGCCCGCGGCGCCGTCATGACGGCGACCCATCCCACCAGGGGCGCCCTGCGCCAGCTGGCGCCGTTGCTGGCCGGCATGGACCGCCCCACCACGGCGGCGCTGCCCGATCCGGCCGAGACCGACACCGAACACCTCTTGAAGGAGGCGGGCGTCCCCCTCGCCACCATCACGGCGCTGCTGTCGCGGCGGGCGGTGGCATGACCACGACCGAGTCCCTGGCCCGCGCCGAGGCCCTGGTGGGGGTGGAGCAGTACCCCGACGTCGGCGAGTTCCCGGTCGAGCGGGGCTACATCTGGACCTGGTGTGCCTCGGTGGAGAACGGCAACCCGCTGTACTGGGACGACGCGGTGGCCCAGGCCCTGACCGACGGCGCCATCGCGCCACCCACCATGGTCTCGGTCTGGTTCCGGCCCCACCACTGGTCCCCGGGTCGTGCCGAGGCCGGGTTGGCCCTCCAGGTGCACTTCGACCTCAAGGAGCTGCTCGACCTGCCCGAGGCCATCATGTCCGACAACACCATCGAGTTCCACACCCCGGTGCGCGTGGGTGACGTGCTGCGCACGCACCAGGTGCTGCGTTCCGTCAGCGGGGAGAAGACGACCAAGCTGGGCACCGGTCGATTCTGGGTGATCGACGTGGTCTACCGCAACCAGAACGAGGAGCTGGTGGCGGTCGAGTCCTATACCGGCTTCGGGTACCGGCGAAGCTGATGGGCGTGATCCCCACCCTCCTGTTCGGTGACGTCGCCCCGGGCGACGCGCTGCCCGAGCTGCGCTACCCCGTCAGCGCCACCACGGTGGTGCTGGGGGCCCTGGCCGCCCGGGACTGGCGGCCGATGCACCATGACAAGGACTTCGCCGTCAACCGCAACGGGACCCGCGACATCTTCTTGAACACGCCCAACCAGGCCGCCTGGTTCGAGCGGTACCTGACCGACTGGACCGGACCGCACGGACGGCTGGGCCGGGTGACGTTCCGCATGTTGGGATCGGTCTTTCCGGGCGACACCATGGTGCTGTCCGGCAGGGTCGAGGGGACCGAGGTCGACGGCTCCGGGTGCGGCTTCGTGTCCGTCGCCATGACACTGGCCGTCGAGGGCGACACCAAGACCGTCTGCACGGCGCGCCTCGCCCTGCCGCGCACAGCCGAAGACAATCCGTGGGACCGTCGCGGTGACCGGTGGCGTCCCTCGTGACGACCCCACGGCGAACCCGGAGGTAGGGAAGCATGTTGGACCTTGACTTCAATCCCGAGCAGGAGATGCTGCGCCAGACCACCCGTGACGTCCTGGAGCGGCACTGTCCCCTCCGCGTCGTCCGGGACATGGAGGACGACCCGACGGGGTACCCGCTGCCCCTGTGGAGCCGGCTCGGAGAGCTCGACCTGATCGGCCTGCTCCTGCCCGAGGCGTACGGGGGCTCGGGCATGACCCTGGTGGAGGGTGTGGCGCTGTACCAGGAGCTCGGGCGGGCCCTGGCCCCCACCCCGCACTTCGTCAGCGCGGTGCTGTCGGGCGGTGTCCTGGCGCGCGCCGGCAGCGCGGCGCAGAAGGAGCGGTGGCTCCGCGACATCGCCTCGGGTGGGGCCATCCTCACCCCGGCGTGGCTCGAACCCGAGAACGGGTACTCGGCCCGCGGGGTCGAAGCCCGCGCCGAGGCCGGCGCAGGCGGGTTCCGGCTCAGCGGCGTCAAGCGCCACGTGGCCTTCGCCGCCGCGGCCGATCGGCTGGTGGTCCTGGCCCGCACCGGCGACGGCGCCGGTGCGATCGACCTCTTCCTGGTCGAACCGACCGCGGCGGGGGTGTCGTTGCGCCAGCAGTTCTCCCTCGGCTCCGACACCCAGTACGAGGTGACGTTCGACCGGGTGGCGCTCGACGAGGGCGATCGAGTCGGGGCGGCGTCCAGCGGCTGGGCGACCTGGCAGGAGGTCCTCGAGCCCGCCCTGGTCCTGCTGGCCGCCCAGGCGGTGGGCGGGGCCCGCTACGCCCTCGAGATCACCACCCAGTACGCCAAGGACCGCCACCAGTTCGACAAGCCCCTCGGTGCATTCCAGGCGCTGGCCCACAACCTGGCCGATGCCGCGACCAACCTGGACGGGGCCGAACAGCTGGTGCACGAGGCGGCGTGGGCCGGGGCCAGCGGACGCCCGCTCACCTCGCTGGCCCCGATGGCGAAGCTCTTCGCCTGTGGCACCTTCCGGGACATCACCGCCGTGGCCCAGCAGATCTTCGGGGGCATCGGCTTCACGCTCGACTTCGACATCCAGCTCTACTTCCGCCGAGCCAAGCAGCAACAGCTGATGTGGTCGAACGACCGGACGCTCGAGGATGCCGTGGCCGCCGCGCTGCTCGACTGACGGCGTGCCCCGCATCGCGCCGGCGGCTTCCGCCTCGGCCGCCAACGCCGTGGCGGCGTCGCTCAGCACGGACGAGGCCCGACGGGTCGCACTGGCGGCCCAGGGTCTGCGGGGCCCGCGACCCTCCGGAGGTCCGGCGGTCACGCTGCGCCGCCTCGGTGGCGTGCAGCTCGACACCATTTCCGTGCTGGCCCGATCGCACGAGCTGGTGGCCTACGCCCGACACGGCCCGATCCCGCGCCAGCGGATCGAAGCGTCGTACTGGGGGCCCCGGAGCGCCACCTTCGAGTACTGGTCGCATGCCGCCTGCCTGCTGCCGCTTGAGGAGTGGCCGACCTACGCCTTCAAGCGCCGCGCCCGCCGGGCCCGCGGGCGGCGGTGGCACCAGCTCGAGGACCAGGCGAAGACGTGTGCCGAGGTCACGGCCCGCCTGCGTGCCGAAGGACCCCTGACGGCCAGGGAACTGGGTGGGGCCAAGCGCGGCGGCCCGTGGTGGGACTGGTCCGAGATCAAGATCGCCGCCGAATGGCTGCTCGACACCGGGGAGTTGGTCTGTCGCCAGCGCCGGGGCTTTCAGCGCGTCTATGACCTGGCCGACCGGGCCGTTCCCGATGACCTGCGGGGGCAGGAGCCGAGCGACGCGGAGTGCGTCGCCCGTTTGGTCGGTTCGGCCGGGCGTGCCCTCGGTGTGGCCACGGTGGACGATCTGGCCGCGTACCACGGTGTGCCGGCCCGGCAGGTGCCGGCCGCGCTCGAAGGGGCAGGGCTGGTGCCGGTGGAGGTCGACGGGTGGGCCAAGACGGCCTTCGCCGATCCCGTCGCCCTCGAAGTCCTGGGTCGACGTCTTCGAGGCCGCACCGTGCTGCTCTCCCCGTTCGATTCGTTGACGTGGTACCGGCCGCGTACGGAGCGCCTGTTCGGCTTGCGGCACCGGCTCGAGGCCTATACCCCCCGCCACAAGCGGCTGTTCGGCTATTTCGCCATGCCGGTGCTGGCCGGCACCGAGATGGTCGGCCTGGTCGATCCGGGCCGCCGGGGCCGGACGCTGGTGGCCAAGCAGGTCACGCTGCTCTCTGCCGGCGCCACCACGCCGGTCGCCTCGGCGTTGCGGGAGGCGGCGGCGTGGGTGGGCAGCGACGCCATCGCGGTCGAGCGGGTGGAACCGCCGGAGCGGAGGTCGGAGTTGGTCCGGGCCGTCGAATGATCGCGCCGGTACTACCCGGCGCCGCGCGCCGCGATCTCCTCGAACACCCGGACCGATCCGCCGTAGGGACCGGTCTGCGCCGGGTGGTGCAGCACGAACTGGTCGATCCCCAGTTCCTGGTAGGGACCGCTCAAGGTGTCGTACTGGTCGAGCGACGTGAGCGCCGGCGCCGTGGGCGTCCACAGCACCACCTTGCTCAGGGTGGCAGGGTCCCGCCCGACGGCGGCGCACGCCTCGGCGAGTTGCGCGCACTGGGCCCGGACGGCCCCGACGACCGCGTCCGGTGTGCGCGCGCCCGCGCCCGGCCCGATGGTCACCCATTGTTGCCCGTAGACGGCAGCCAGCCGGAGACCCCGTCGGCCGCCGGCGGCCACGGTGAGGGGGAGAGGCGTCTGCACGGTGCCCGGAGTGCTGGGCGCCTCGACCGCCGCATAGTGCGCTCGGGCGAGGGTCGTCCGGGTCCCGCCATCGGCATCGAGCAATTGGCGAAGCACCTCGATGAACTCGGCATAGCGGTCCATGCGCTCGCTGGAGCTCCACGGTTCCTGCCCGAGCGCGCGGGCGTCCGGTCCCACGCTGCCCGGGCCGACCCCGAGGTCGAAGCGCCCACCACTCAGGTCGTCGAGCGCGATGACGTCCCGGGCCAGCGGGACCGGATGTCGGAAGTTGGGGGTGGCCACCAGCGTGCCGAGACGGATGCGCCGGGTGACCGCCGCAGCCGCGGCCAGGACGGGCACGGCGGCGAGCCACGGGCCGTCAGGCATGCCGCCCCACCGGATGTGGTCGTAGGTCCACGCGGTGGCGAAGCCGGCCTGGTCGGCCCATTCCCACTGTCGGCGAGCCTCCGGCCAGCGGTCGGTGGGCAGGATCACCAGGCCGACACGCACGGAGGTCAAGCTATCGGGTGCCCCCGGCAGGCCGGGCGCCCGTCTCGATCATGCGGCTCGCCAGTCGATCCACTGCCCGTGCTCGTGGACCCTGGCGAGTAGGTGTCGGCCGACCTCGCCGCCCACGAAGGTCATGGCGCCGAGCACGTCGGCGGTCGATGAACCGTCGCCGGCGTCGATCTCCGCGGCGAGGGGCGCGACGGTGCCGAGGGACTCCGCGCTCAGCCAGGCGATGGTCCTCGCGTGCGAAGCGTCGCGCAGGAGATCCACGAAGCGCTGACGGTCCTCGGTGCTGAAGTAGGCGAAGGCCCAGGTCGTGACCACCACGGCCGCCGCGCCCTCGGGGAGGCCGCGCAGCACGCCCGGCAGGGTGTCGGTGGCGTCGCCGGCCACCACGAGCGGGGGATCCTGCTGGGCCAGGCGGATGGAGGCCCGGACGCGTCCGAGTCGACCCGAATCGGGCCAGACGCAGGCCTCGAGCCAGCGGGCGTCGTCGGGATCGGTCAGGTCGACGGGGGCGCGGTCGATCCCGATCCGGGCCACCAGGGGGGGAAGGGTGGAGGCGATCGGCGGATCGCCGGCGGTGACGCGGCACTCGATGTGCACCGGGGAACCGGCGGGCCCGGTCGTGCCGCGCCCGCCGTAGTCGATGCGGTACCGATCGCACAGCAGGTTGAGCCCGGCACTGGCCCCCACGTCGACCAGCGCCAGGGGTTCGGCCAGCCGCGAGGCCAGCCAGCTGAGACCCGGACCGATGAGAGCGGAGCGACCGCAGTCGTTGGTCTGGATGTGACGCGTGACCAGCAGCGCCATGACCTCGTCCCGGTGCGAACGGCACAGGTCGAGGAACAGCGGGGCCGGGTCGGCATCGGCGCGCCCGGCGTAGACGTCGGCCAGGGGCTGATCGGGGTTCTCGAGGAGGAGGTAATGGACGGCCGCCAGCAGAGCCGGTGGTAGGTGCGCCGCCGGTGGCGCCGACCGCACCCAGGCGAGGAGCCCCGGGTCGTCGGCGACGGCCGCCGAGATGCGCCCGTAGAGCGGCGACTCGTCTTGGCAATGGTCGGCGAACCACGCCCACATGTGGGCGAAGTCCTCATCGGCGTCGCTCACGGCGTCACCCTAGAACCAGCGCAGACGGGACAGGGGCCAGATGAGCAGATCGACCTTGCCGACGATGGTGGACTCGGGAATGGGCCCCCAGTACCGGCTGTCGCAGGAGTCCACGCGGTTGTCGCCCATGACGAAGACATCACCGGCCGGCACTTTGAACGGTCGGTGCAGGGAATAGGGCGCCAAGGACGGACCCGGCGTGGTCGAGTCCTGCGCGGAAGCCGGCAGCCAGGGCTCGGCCAGGACCCTCCCGTTGATGGAGACCTTGCCGCCCGAGAGCGAGATGGTCTCGCCCGGAAGGCCGATCACCCGCTTGACCAGGTCGGCTACCGGCGGCCCGGCGCAGTGCTCGTCGGGCGGCCTCGAGAACACCACGATGTCGGAACGGCCCACGCCGTGCAGGTGGTAGCTGAGCTTGTCGACCACGATGCGATCGCCGACCATCAGCGTTGGCTCCATGGATCCCGACGGGATGGAGTAGATCTGGACGACGAAGGTGCGCAGCACCACCGTGAGGGCCGCCGCCACTAGGACGATGACGAGCAGCTCCACCAGCCAGCGACGGGTGGAGGGACGGTGGGGGCCGTCACCCCCCTCGCTCCCGTCCACCGGCGTGGAAGCCCTCTCCACCGGTTCCTCTTCCGTCATGGCGACCATTCCTCTTCCGTCATGGCGACCCGAAGTATCGCTCGCCGTCATCGTGGGGGAGGTTCGGGCCCTTCGCCGGTGGGTGCCGCATCGACGGGCTCTCGTCCCTCTTCTCCCTGCTCAGGACCGCGTCCCGGCACTCAGCGGGTCCTCGCCCCGTTCAGCGGGTCCTCGCCCCGTTCAGCCGGTCCTCGCCCTGCTCAGTGCGACGTCCCACGCAACGGCGGCCGACCGTGATCGGCCAGTCCCTGCGCCAGCGCCGCCCGGTCCTCCTCGGTGAGCAGCCGGTACGCCCCGTCGGAGCCGCCGGGAGGGCGCCACCAGACGTCCTCGTCGGTCATCCAGGCCTCCTGGCGAAGGTCCACCTTGGTCACCTTCCCGGTGGCGGTCTGGGGCAGTGACGCGGAGATCCGGACGAAGCGTGGGACCCACTTGGTCCCCATGTCGGGCTGTGCCGTCAGCCAGTCGGCGTAGGCCACCGGATCGAAGGTGGCGTGGGGGACCAATTCCAGGGCCGCCATGACCTGGTCACCGGCGCCCGATGCGGTGTCGGGCACCGGATAGACGGCAGCGACGGTCACCGTCGGGTGCCGGGACAGCACGGCCTCGACCGGGCCGGCCGCGAAATTCTCCGAGTCGACGCGGAGCCAGTCGCCGGATCGGCCGGCGAAGTAGAAGAACCCGTCGGGATCGACGTAGCCCAGGTCACCGGTCCAGTACCACCCGTTGCGGAGGCGGGCCAGTTCGGCCTCCTCGTGCCGGTAGTACCCCTCGAACTTGCCGCGTCCACCGCGGTTCACGATCTCGCCGGTCGCCTCCCCCGCGTTGAGCAGGCGGCCGTCCGGGTCGATCAAGGCCGGCGGGCACTCCTGGCCCGACTCGGGGCTGATGACCGCCAGATCGGCGCCGTCGACCGGCTTGCCCAGCGCCCCGGGGGGCATGCCCAGCACCGGGTTGATCGACGCGCCGCCCTCGCTCTGGCCGTACCCCTCGATGAGGTAGCAGCCGAACCTGCGGCGGAAGCGGTCCCGGTCCCGCAGCGATGCCTCGGTGCCGAAGGCGCTGCGCAAGGTGTTCTCCGCGTCGTCGGGTCGCTCGGGCGTGGCCAGAATGTAGGCGATCGCCTTGCCGACGTAACTGAATTTGGTGGCCCCGAATCGACGGACATCGTCCATGAAGGCCGACGCGCTGAAACGCGGACGGACGGCGATGGCCGCCCCCACCATCAAGGCGGGACCCCACAGGGCCATCAGGGCGTTGCCGTGAAACAGCGGCATGGGGCAGTAGCAGACGTCGTCCTGCTGGTAGCCGTATCCCGGGGCGGCCACCTCGGCGATGCCGGCCAGGCGACCCTGGGTGCAGCGCACCGCTTTGGGCGTGCCGGTGGTGCCCGAGGTGAAGATCAGGAGGAACAACGTGTCCTCGGTCACCTCGCCGGCCCGGCCCACCAGGTCCGGCGGCCCGACGGTACCCGCCGCGCTCCGGGCCAGGAGCGACTCGTACCGCTCCGATCCCGTCACGAGGACGTGCTCGGGATCGACCCCGAGTGAGAGGCCGTCGAGCAGGGCCGCGCCGTCGGGATCGGTCACGATGATGGCGCAGTCGGTGGCTCTGATGTCGGCGGCCAGGGCCTCGCCCCGCCGGGTGGGGTTGACCCCGACCACGGCCGCGCCGGCCAGGGCGGCCCCGTTCAGCCAGAACAGGTACTCGGGCCCGTTGGGTAACAGGATCCCGATGTGGAACGGCCCGCCGGTCCGCAGGGACTGGGCCAGGGCCCCCCGCGCCGCCCCTTCGGCCACGGCCTGGCGCCACGTCCATCGACCGGTGGCATCGAGCACGGCCGGCCGGTCGTCTTCGGCCCGGGCGGCCAGCAGGGCGGCGACGGTTGTCATGAGCTCCCTCCCATCGATGACCACGCCGCCCGCCGCACCAGTGATCGGTCGAGATCGGCCACCGTGGCCGCACCGCAGAGGGCCATGGTGCGACGCAGTTCGGTTTCGTACCAGCGCAACAACGACGCCACGCCGTCGGCTCCGCCCGCAGCCAGCGCCCACAGTGACGGCCGCCCCACCAGCACGGCGCGGGCGCCGAGCGCCAGAGCCTTGGCCACATCGGGCGCGCGGCGGACACCGCCGTCCACGTAGACCTCCGCCCGCGCGGCGACGGCGTCGACGATCTCGGCCAGGACGTCCGCCGTGGCCGGCGCGTCGTCGAGCTGGCGGGCCCCGTGGTTCGACACCACGACGGCCGCCGCGCCGGCGTCGACGCACCGCATGGCGTCGTCCGCCCGTTGCACCCCCTTGGCCACCACCGGGAGGCCGCTGACGCCGGCCAGCCACCCGATGTCGTCGGGGGTCAGGGCCGGCTCGAATTCGCGGGTCACCACGGCCATGAACCCGCCCTCGTGGGCGCGCGCCGTGCTGTCGCCGGTGAGGTTGGGCAGGGAGAGATCGTCGGGCAGGTGCATCCCGCCCCGCAGCTCCCGCAGCCGGAGCCCCGGGACCGGGGCGTCGACGGTGAGGACCACGGCGCCGTAGCCGTGCGCCACCGTCCGCCGGACCAGATCCTCGGTGCGGGCCCGGTCGCGCAGTATGTAGACCTGCATCCAACGGGGGGCCTCGGGTGCGGCCGCGGCCACCGCCTCGAGAGAACAAGTGGCCAGCGAGGAGAGCACCATGAGGGCTCCGGCCCCGGCGGCGGCGCGGGCCGTGGCCACCTCGCCGTCGGGATGGGCCAGACCCTGGATCGCCGTGGGGGCGATGGCCACCGGCGAGGAGACCGCCCGGCCCAGGACGGTGGTGGTCGTGGTGACCTCGGCGATGCCGGCCAGCACCCGGGGGTGGAGCTGCCAGCGGCGCCACGCGGCGACATTGTCGGCCAGCAGGCGCTCGTCGTCGGCACCCCCCGCGTAGTAGGCGTAGGCCATCTCCCCGATGATCTGGCGGGCATCCCGCTCCAGGTCCGCCAGCGAGAGGTCGATGGCCAGCGCGGTCGCCCCGGCCGAACGGAGCGTCCCGGTGGCCGGGTTGTGAGCCGACCGGTCGCTGCTGGCAGGATGATCGGGCACAGGCCGCATGGTAGGCGGCCGCATCCCGATCCGTCCCCACTGGAGGTGACATGCGTTTCTCGTATGCCGAATCGATGACCGATCCGTCCTATTACCTGCCCCTGGCCCGGGCGGCCGAGCAGGCGCAGTTCGACTCCATGGTGGTCCCGGACAGCATCTGTTACCCCGAGACCTCCGACACGCGCTACCCCTTCAACCCCGACGGCACGCGGGAATTCCTCGACGGCAAGCCGTTCTTGGAGCCTTTCTCCCTCATCCCGGCCATGGGCGCCGTCACCGAGCACCTGCGTTTCGTCACCTTCGTGATCAAGCTGCCCATCCGCCACCCCGTGCGGGTGGCCAAGCAGGTCAGCTCCACCGCCGTGCTGACGGGCAACCGACTCGGGCTCGGGGTGGGGACCAGCCCGTGGCCGGAGGACTACACCGTGTGTGGCGTGCCCTGGGAGGGACGGGGCAAGCGGTTGGACGAGCAGATCGCGGTGATCCGGGGGCTCCTGGCCGGCGGGTACTTCGCGTACCACGGCGAGGTCTTCGACCTGCCCTCCGTGAAGATGAGCCCGACGCCGACCGAGCCGGTGCCCATCCTCATCGGCGGGCACCACGAGGCGGCGCTGCGACGGGCCGCCGGCAGCGGCGACGGGTGGCTGCACGGCGGAGGGGACCCGGCCGACCTCCCCGGGCTGCTCGAGCGACTGGCGGTGCTGCGCAAGGAGCTCGGCACGGAGTCCAAGCCCTTCGAGGTGCACGTGATCTCGCTCGACGCCTACAGTCCGGACGGGGTGCACCGGCTCGAGGAGATGGGGGTGACCGACGTGATCGTGGGATTCCGCTGGCCCTACGGGCCCGAGCAGGACACCGAGAGCCTGCAGACCAAAATCGACAACCTGCAGCGCTTCAGCGACGACGTGATCGCCAAGGTCCGATGAGGAGCGACGGGGAGGCAGCGCCATGACCGAGGAACACCCGAACGCACGCGAACTGGGGATCCGGTCCCGCGCCGCGGTGCACGCCGGGGACAGGGACGGGTGGCTGGACCTGTTCGCGCCCGACGCGGTGGTGCAGGACCCCATCGGCCCCTCCCCCTTCGACCCCGACGGGACGGGACATCAGGGACGGGAGGCCATCGCCGCCTTCTATGACACGGTGATCGCGCCGAGCGACGCCATCGACTTCGAGATCACGGAGTCGTATCTGTGTGGGGACGAGGTGGCCGACGTGGGGGTCATCCGGACGACCCTGGCCGGCGGCACCCACCAGGCGGTGGTGCACGGCGTCTACACCTACCGATCCAACGGGGCAGGGAAGTTGGCCGCGCTGCGCGCCTTCTGGGAGTTCGATGCGCTGGAATTGGTCGAGCTCGGCGACTGACGCTCCCGGCTCCCCTCATGGGGGGTGTGGCCCCCGATGACCGCCCTCCGGGTCCTGGTCAAGGAGGGGCTCTTCACCGACGCGGACCCGCCCTCGCTCCTGGGGAGCCGGTGCGTGACCTGCGGCGCGCACCACTTCCCTCGCCACGAGACCTGCCCCTACTGCTCGGCTGAGGACACCCGGCCCGTGGAGCTGTCCCGGACCGGGAGGCTGTGGGCCTGGACCGCGGTCACGGCGCCACCGCCGGGCTACGCCGGCGAGACGCCCTACGGCGTCGGCGTGGTCGAATTGCCCGAAGGCATCCGGGTGATCACCCGCCTCACCGCGGGCGACCCCGCCGCACTGACCCTGGACTGCCCCATGGAACTGCAGGTCGTGCCGCTGCACACCGACGCGGACGGCAACGATGTGATCACGTACGCCTTCGCCCCCGTCCCGCCGCCGTGACGAACGTCGTCATCACCGGCGTCGGCCTGCACCCCTTCGGTCGGTTCGAAGGCGTCTCGACCACCGACATGGGGGTGGCGGCCGTGCGCGCCGCGCTGGCGCAGGCCGAAGTGGGCCGGGGCGGGTTCCAGGCCGCCTTCTGCGGGACGGCCTACGGCGGGGTGGCCACGGGGCACAAGGTGCTGAGCCGTCTCGGCATGACCGGGATGCCCATCGTCGACATCGAGGCGGGGTGTGCCAGCGGCGGTGCCGCCCTCATGGTGGCCGCCGGGGCCATCCGGGCCGGGCAGTACGACACCGTGCTGGTGTTCGGGACCGAGAAGATGCCCCGGGGCATCATCCGCTCGTCCTTCTTCGAACCGTGGCAGGAGGCGGCCGGCCTGGCTGCCACCCCCGCCTTCTTCGGCCTGCGGGCGTATCGCCTGGCCGTCGCCTCGGGGGTGACCAAGGAGCATCTGGCCCGGGTCGTGGTCAAGAACCGGCGCCACGGCGCGTCGAACCCCGACGCCATGTACCAGAAGGAGATCTCGGCCGAGGAGGTCCTGGCCTCGCGCCTGGTGTGCGAGCCCCTGCACCTCTTCATGCTCTGCTCGCCCAACGAAGGCGCGGCCGCCGTGGTGCTCACCCGCGACGATCGGGCACCCTCGACGCCCGCCCCCATCACCCTCGCCGGGGCCGTGCTGCGCTCGCACCTGGCCGGTGCCGTCCTCAGTGAGTCCACGCCCCTGTCCGGTCTGGCCGACGACACCGCGCCGCCTCCGTCCACCCTGGCCGCCACCGCCGCCTTCGAGGAGGCGGGGCTCGGTCCCGGGGACCTCGGAGTGGTGGAGTGCCAGGACACCGACGCCGCCCGGGAGCTCCTCTCCTACGAGGAGCTCGGGCTGTGCCCCCCGGGCGGCTCGGCCGCCCTGCTGGAGTCCGGGGCCACGGCGCTGGGCGGGCGGCTCCCGGTCAACCCCAGCGGCGGGCTCCTCTCCAAGGGCGAGCCCCTGGGGGCCTCCGCCCTCGGCCAGGTGGTCGAGCTGGTCCGTCAACTCCGCGGCGAATGCGGGGCGCGCCAGGTCGAGGGGGCCCGGGTCGCCCTCTCCCACACGGTGGGCCGGGGGGCCAACGCCGGCGTCGTGGTCCTGACCCGCTGAGCCGCACACCAGACCCGGACGGCGGACCTCATCGGCGCTCTCCGCCGAGTCCGGGGAGCACCCGGGGCAGCTGGTCCAAGGTGGTGATCACGGCGTCCGGTCGCTCATCCGAGCCTTCGGGGGCGACATAGGTCCCGTCGCCGTCGCGGTCGATCCAGACGGCGCGCCAGCCCGATCGCTTGGCCCCCACCACGTCGTTGAGCGGGTGGTCGCCCACCAGGTCGCAGGCGCCGGGTTCCACGCCCAACATCCGCTCGGCCACCTCGAAGATCCCACGATCGGGCTTGGCCACCGCGTGGTCCTGGGCGAACACCACCGCCTCGAACACCCCGCCCAGGCCGATGGCCTCGGGCAGGCGGCTCCCGTTGGACAGCAGTCCGAGCCGGTAGAAACGGCGTAGCGCCTGAAGGCACGGCAGCGTGTCGTCGAACAGTGCGGGGTCGCGGTCGCGCTGGTGGAAGTACACCACGGTCAGGTGCTCGGCCAGGGTCGCCACCTCGGCCTCGGACCGTCCGCCGTCGGGGCGCAGGCGTCGGATCGAGCGCTCGAAGCCCAGTCTGCGCAGGCGGGCCAGGTTGTACTCGAGGCCCAGGAGCTCCTGCGCCACGGCCTGCCGATCGGCTTGCAGATCGGCGACGCGGAGCGCATCGGTGGCGGGACCGGGGCAGGCCCGACGGAGGTCGTCCAGAACGGCCAGGAGGGCGGTACGCATGACCTTTTGAAAGTCCCACAGCGTCTGGTCCCCGTCGAAGAGGACCGCCTCGATCACCATGGTGCCCGGCTCAATGGACCAGGACGACCTTGCCCAGCTTTCCCCCGGCGGCGAAGCGCTCGTACGCCGCGCCGGCCTCGGCCATGGGAAAGGTGTCGCACACCGGGACCCGGATGCGTCCGTCGGCGAGAAGCGGCAGGACGTGCGCGCCCACCCCGGCGACGACATCGGCCTTCTCGCTCCGGGTGCGGGCGCGCAAGGTGGCGCCGCCCAGGCGCGCCCGCTTGGTCATGAGCCCCATCAGGTTGATCTCCATGGTGCCCCCCGAGCCCACGCCGATGACGACCACCCGCGCGCCGGTGGCCAGATGGGGCAGGACAGCGCGCAGGCTGGCCGCTCCCACCAGCTCGAGCACCACGTCGTAGGGGCCGTGAACGGCCACGTCATCGGGGTCGATGACCACGGCGGCGCCGAGCGAGGCCACGTCGTCCCGTCGGGCGGCGTCGCGCACGGTGGCCACCACCGTCGCGCCCGTGGCGGCCGCCAGCTGCACCCCGGCGGTGCCGACGCCGCCGGCTGCACCGCTGACCAGCACGCGCTCGCCCATGCTCAGCTCGCCCCGGGTGAAGAGGGCGTCGAAGGCGGTGCAGAAGACCTCGGGGAACCCCCCGGCCTCGGGCCAGGGCAAGAGGTCGGGGACGCCCAGGGCATGGGACTCGTCGACCACGGCCAAGGTGGCCTGCGCTCCGCCACCGACCAGGCCCATGACCCGGTCGCCCGGCGTGAACCGGCGGGCCTGGGATCCCACGGCGACCACCTCTCCGGCCAGCTCCATCCCGGGGATGTCGGGCGGTGACCCGGGGGGTGCCGGGTACAGGCCCATGCGCTGGACCAGATCGGCCCCGTTGAGGCCGGCCGTCCGGACGGCCACCACCAGCTCGGTGTCCCCCGGCTCGGGGTCCTCCCGCTCCTCCCAGTGCAGCTGGCTGTCCCGGATGACCACGGCGCGCACGGCCTCACCCTTGCACACCGGGCATCCCCCGCGGCCGGGCGGCGCGGGGTCGGGCACCGGTATCCTCGCGCCATGGCTCTTTATGACATTCCCGTCCACACCCTCCAGGGTGACGACTCGTCCCTCGGCGCCTTCGCCGGAAAGACCCTGCTGGTGGTCAATGTGGCCTCCAAGTGCGGCCTGACCCCGCAATATGAAGGGCTCGAGCGGCTGCAGAAGACCTACGGCGACCGGGGATTCAGCGTCCTCGGGTTCCCCTGCAACCAGTTCGGCGAGCAGGAGCCCGGCTCATCCGAAGAGATCGCCACCTTCTGCTCCGCCACCTACGGGGTGACCTTCCCCATGTTCGAGAAGGTGGAGGTAAACGGCGAGGATCGCAATCCGGTCTACGAGGA
>JBKQIP010000212.1:0-8967 GCA_052148295.1 Acidimicrobiales bacterium | reverse complement strand
CCTCCGTGGCGAACCTGGCTCAGCGTAGTGGCGGTCGTGAGCCTCCTGGCCGCTCTTGGGGACCACACCCAGGACGCCTACCACTACGGCGGGGACTTCAGCATCTTCTTGGGCATGGGGGTGGGTGCGCTGGTGTATCTCGTGCTCGCCGTCCGCAAGGTGCGCAAGGAAGCCGACGCGCAGGAGGTACTGCTCAAGGAGGAGGGGCTGCTGTAGCTACCCCCAGTCCTCCCTCAGCCCGCCCCCGCCGTCGGGCCGGAACAGCGGCATGGACCCCAGGCTGCGGACCTTGGCGGCATCCGCTCCCAGGGTGGTCCGCCAGCCGGCGCCCTCGGTCATGAGGGTGCCGATCACCACCGGGTCGGCCCCGATGCGCCGCACCAGTCGCAGCGCGGCCAGGGTGGAGGCGCCGGTGGAGATCACGTCGTCGACCACGGCGACCCGGCGGCCACGCACGACCGGGACCCGGGCCGGATCCAGGCGAAGGCGTTGCGTCGCCTCCGTGGTGATGGAGCTGACCGGCTCGGACCAGGTCTCGCCCAGGTGGATCTTCGGCGTCTTGTGCAAGATGACGTAGTCGTCGAGCCCGAGCGACCGGCTGGCCTCGATGGCCAGCGGGATCCCCATGGTGGCCACCGAGACCACGATCTCGGGATCGGCCGGTCGCATCAGGTCGGCCAGCTCCCGTCCGGCGACCTCGGCGAATCGCACGCCGAGGTCGACACAGATCAGCAACGCGATCGTCAGGTCCTCGGACAGCTCCACCAGGGGCAGGTCGACGGCCTGGCTCCCCACGGTGGTCGAGTAGGTGTGGCCGCTGCCCACGCCCACGACTCTCGCGGCCGCGCCCCGGGCCCGCAAGTGCGCCGCCACCGGCCCGTCAGCCCACCGCGTCCGCCGCCGCCGCCACCAGGTCGGCCAGGACGCGGCGGAGCTCCAGGGTGGCCCGGTCGGCCCGGGTGTGGACCTCGGCGCCGGGGTGCAGCGGCAGCACCAGCTCGTCGTAGGCCTCCTGCACCCGCAGGTCCTCGCGCAGCACGGCCACCTCGAAGGCGATCGCGTCGGCCATGCGGGCCGGATCCCCGGCCAGGTCGTCCCTCCACAAGGTGGTGAAGACCCGGCACGAGTCCGCCGTCTCGGGCTGGATGAAGAACCCGATGACGTTGCTGCCGCCGGCTTCGACGAAGTCGATGCGCAGGCGCAGATGGAACGGGGCGTCGAGGCGGTAGGTCAGGCGACGGGTCTGCACCAGGGGCCTCGTCCCCGCCGCCACGCCCGGGTCTTCGCGGTTGGCGAAGGCATGCTCGTAGGACACGGTGAAGGACCAGCCCTCCCGCGCCACGACGAAGGGCGGGACCACCGCCGCCTCGTCGGCGCCGAAGGTCCCGGCGTGGACGAAGGGGAAGTGGGCCACATCGAGGAAGTTGTCGGCCAGCAGGCCGGCCGCGGCCCGGGCCTCCAGCGTGGGGAGCTCGCCGGCCACGAACGCGGGGTCGTCGGCCTCGGGAATGGCGCCGAGCGGCGCGATGGGGTCCTCGGGGGCCAGGAAGACCATGCCGTGGGCCTCGGCCAACCCGGCCGGCGGGGAGAGGCGGGCCGACGGTGGCAGCGTCGCCCCGGGGCCGAGGGCCGGTATCTCCACGCAGGTCCCCTGGCCGTCGAAGCGCCAGCCGTGATAGGCGCAGCGCAGCAGGCCCGCCTCGTTCGTCCCGAGGGACAGGGGGCAGTGCCGATGGGGGCAGCGGTCCTCGAAGGCCACCACCCGGCCCGCCACCCGGTACAGCACCCAGGCCTGCCCCAGCAGCCGGACGCGGATGGGCCGCTCCGTCACCTCGGCCGGGCGGGCCACCGGATGCCAGCAGCGCCGCAGCGCGGCGTCGGTGTTGGCGAGCGCGCGGACCATGGCGGCCCCACCCTCGCCCGCCCTCCCGGTCGACGTCAAGGTGGCGGGGAGCACTACAGTCCGCTCGTCCGCACCCGTCGACGTCAAGAGGGCAGGCATGATTCTCGACCGCTTCACCGTGACCGACCAGGTCGCCATCGTCACCGCCAGTGGTCGCGGCATCGGTGCGGCCACCGCGCTAGCCCTGGCCGAGGCCGGGGCGGACGTCGTCGTGGCGGCCCGGACCGACGCGCAGCTGCGCGAGGTGGCGGCGCGGGTCGAGGGCGCCGGCCGTCGGGCCGTGGTGGTGGTCGGCGACCTCACCGACGTCGCCCTGATGGCCTCCCTGGCCGAGACGGCGATGAGCGAGCTCGGTCGACTCGACATCGTGGTGAGCAACATGGGCGGTACCATGCCCCGGCCGCTGCTCGACACGTCCCCCCGCTTCCTCGAGGAGGCCTTCCACTTCAACGTGGGAGCCGGCCACGCGCTGGTGCGGGCCGCCGTGCCGCGCCTGCTCGAAGGGGACGACCCCGGCGGGGCCATCGTGAACATCTGCTCGGTCATGGGCCATGTGGGCGCCCGGGGCTACCTGGCCTACGGCACGGTCAAGGGCGCCCTGGAGCAGTACACCCGCCTGGCCGCCCGCGACCTGTCGCCCCGCATCCGGGTCAACGCGGTGGCCGTCGGCTCCACCGCGACGTCCGCCCTCGACATCGTCATGTCGAGCGACGAGCTGCGCTCCGCCATGGAGGAGGCGACGCCGCTCAAGCGCCTCGGCCACCCCGACGACATCGCCGCCGCCGTCCTCTTCCTGGTCTCACCGGCCGGGTCGTTCATCACCGGCAAGATCCTCGAGGCCGACGGGGGCCTGCAGTCGGCCAACCTCGAGTTCGGCCTGCCCGACCTCTGAGCGGTGCGGGACCGACGGACCACATCTCGCCAACCAGGAAAGGACCGCCATGACCTACCGCGTCGTGCAGTGGAGCACCGGCAACGTGGGGCGCCATGCCCTGGCCGGCATCGACGCCCACCCCGAGCTCGAACTGGTCGGGCTCTTCGTCTCGCAGCCGGACAAGGTCGGCCGGGACGCCGGTGCCCTGGCCGGGCTCGATCGCACGCTGGGGGTGAGCGGCACCAGCGACACGGCCGCCCTGCTGGCCCTCGAGCCCGACTGCATCGTCCACACGGCCATGGCCGACAACCGCATGTTCGAGGCCCTGGCCGACCTGGAGCGCTTCTTGGTGGCGGGCATCAACGTGGTCTCCTCGTCCCCCGTCTTCCTGCAGTACCCGGCCGACGACGACGGGATGGCCCAGAAGCTGCGCACGGCCGCGGCGGACCACGGCGTCTCCCTCTTCGTCAACGGCGTCGACCCCGGCTTCGCCAACGACGCCCTGCCCCTGGTGCTGACCGGGATCAGTGAGCGGATCGAGGAGGTGCGGTGCTCCGAGGTCCTCAACTACAACACCTACAACCAGCCGATGGTGCTCTTCGACATCATGGGGTTCGCCCGCCCGCTCGACCACATCCCCATGCTCCTCCAGCCCGGTGTCCTGACCCTGGCCTGGGGCAGCGTGGTGCGCCAGATCGCCGCCGGGCTCGGTGTCACGCTCACCGGCGTCGAGGAGTGGTACGAGCGCGAGCCCGCACCCGAGGACTTCGACGTCGACGCCGGTCTGGTGCCCAAGGGCACGGCCGCCGCGCTGCACTTCGAGGTGCGCGGCATGGTGGGCGACAAGGCGGTGGTGGTCCTCGAGCACGTGACCCGCCTCCGCGACGACCTGGGCGCCTCGTGGGCCCAGCCGGCCGGTCACGGCTGCTACTGGTGCAGATCACCGGTGAGCCCAACTACACCCTCGACCTGCAGCTGATGGGCACCGACGGCGACCACAACACGGCCGGCCTGAAGGCCACCGCCATGCGGCTGGTGAACGCCGTTCCCGCCGTCATCGCCGCCCCGCCCGGACTGGTCACCGCCCTCGACCTCCCCCCCATCACCGGGCGCGGCCTGGTCGTCACCTGATCACCCGATCGTCGGCGCCCTCAACGGAAGTCCCGGCTGGCCGGCACGGCCGTCCCCACCCGCAGGGCCTCCACCCGCTCGGCCGTCAGGCTGACCGTGCCCTGCCCCAGCTGCAGCCGGCCCCGGATGAGCAGCACCGGGGCATGGCGGGCCACCGGCTTCCAACGGGCCCAGGCCCCGCGGGAGAAGACCACGTTGACATGGCCGGTCTCGTCCTCGAGGTTGACGAAGACCGCGCCACCGGCCGTCTCGGGGTGCTGGCGGTGTGTCACCACCCCGGCCACCGTGACCCGGTCGCCGTCGGTGCACCCCGCCAGCGCACCGGCCACCACCACCCCCATGGCCTCCAGCCGTTCCCGGGCCAGGTGCATGGCCGTGCGCTCGGGGGCCAGCCCCAGCGCCCACAGGTCGTCACCCACGGTGTCGTAGAGGCTGGGCCGGGGCAGCGGTGGCGCCTCGGCCCCCACCACGATCCCCGGCAGCCGGTCCGGCGTCCCCTGGGCCGCCGCGCCGGCCGCCCACAGCAACTGGCGGCGGGAGGTCCCCACCTGCTCCACCGGGTCCGGATCGAGCGCGCCGGCCGCGGCCAGCGTCTCGAGCTGGGCCCGGGACACCCCGGCCCGGCGCACCAGGTCCTCCCCCCCGGCCCAGTCCCGCCCGGCCACGATCCGCTCGGCCACCGCGTCACCCACGCCGCGGACCGAGGCCAGGCCCAAGCGCAGCACCGGGTGGTCACGACCACCACCCTCATCACACTCCAGCGACGCCCCCACCTCCGAGCGGTTCACATGGGGGCGGCGCACCACCACCCCGTGACGCCGGGCGTCGGCCACCAGGGACTGGGGGGACCAGAAGCCCATGGGCTGGGAGTTGAGGAGGCCGGCCGTGAAGGCGGCCGGGTAGTGCAGCTTCAGCCAGCTGCTCGAGTAGACCAGGTGGGCGAAGGACACCGAATGGGACTCGGGGAACCCGAAGTTGGCGAAGGCGGCCAGCGCGGCGAAGATCTGGTCGGCCACCTCGCCCACCACCCCACGCGCCGCCATCCCGTCGTAGAAGCGGACCCGCAGCCGCTCCATCCGGACGGCCGAGCGCTTGGCCGCCATGGCCTGGCGCAGCTCGTCCGCCTCGGCCGCGCTGAACCCGGCGATGGCCACGGCCATCTCCATGAGCTGCTCCTGGAACAGGGGGACGCCGAGCGTCCGGCGCAGGATGGGCTCGAGCAACGGGTGCAGGTAGGTGGTCTCCTCCTCACCCCGGCGGCGGCGGATGTAGGGGTTGACGGCGTGGCCCTGGATCGGCCCGGGCCGGATGAGGGCCACCTCGATGGCCAGGTCGTAGAACTCGCGCGGCCGGACCCGGGGCAGGGTGCCCATCTGGGCCCGGCTCTCGACCTGGAAGACCCCGACCGTGTCGGCCCGGCACAACAGGTCGTAGACCTCGGGCTCCTGGGGCAGCTTCCCCAGGTCGACCCTGACCCCGTGAAACGCCTGCACCAGGTCGACCATCCGGTGCAGCGCTTCGAGCATGCCCAGCCCCAGCAGGTCGAACTTCACCAGTCCGATGGCCGCGCAATCGTCCTTGTCCCACTGCAGCACGCTGCGCCCCGGCATGCGTCCCCACTCCACCGGGCAGACCTGGGTGACCGGTCGATCGCACAGCACCATGCCCGCCGAGTGGATGCCCAGGTGGCGCGGGCGGTCGAGCAGTTCCGCCGCCATGGCGGCCACCAGCGGGGGGATCCCCTCGCCATCACCCGCCACGGCTCCCGCCACCGCGTCGGCCGAGCGCACCCCCCGGGGGGCGTGATCGATCCCCGCCGACCACCCGTCCACCTGCTCGGGCGTGAAGCCGAAGGCCTTCCCCACGTCACGCACGGCCGAGCGGGGGCGGTAGGTGATGACGTTGGCCACCTGCGCCGCATGGCGCCGGCCGTAGCGCTCGTAGACGTACTGGATCACCTCCTCGCGCCGGCTCGATTCGATGTCGACGTCGATGTCGGGCGGTCCGTCCCGCGCCGGGGAGAGGAAGCGCTCGAAGAGCAGGCCGAGATCGACGGCGTCGACGTTGGTGACCCCGAGGGCGTAACAGACGGCGGAGTTGGCGGCCGAGCCCCGGCCCTGGCAGTAGATGTCGAGGCGGCGGCAGACCTGGGCGATGTCCCAGACCACCAGGAAGTACCCGGCGAAGCCCAGCTGGCCGATCACCTCCAGCTCGTGGGCGATCTGCGCCCACGCCCCCGGCACCCGTTCGTTCTCCGGGGGGCCGTAGCGCTCGAGCGCCCCCTCGGTCACCAGCTGCCGCAGGTAGCCCTGCTCGTCCATCCCCGCCGGTACCGGGAAATCGGGCAGGCGCGGGGCCACCAGGCGCAGGTCGAACGCGCAGGCCAGACCCAGTTCCCCGGCGCGGGCGACCACGCCGGGCCAGCGCGCGAACCGGCGGAGCTGTTCGCTCGCCCCGCGCAGGCAGGCCGAGGGCGCCGAGGGGAGCCAGCCCTCCAGCTCGGCCAGCGGCCGGCGGGCCCGGACGGCGGCCAGGGTGGTGGCCAGGCGGAACCCGGCCGGGGTGGCGTAGTGCACGTTGTTGGTGGCCACCGCGTCGGTCCCCCACTCGACGGCCAGCAGGGCCAGCGCGTCGTTGCGTGCGGTGTCGAGGGGGTCCCCGTGGTCCCACAGCTCGACGGCCACGTTGTCGCGCCCGAACCGCTCGACCAGTCGCCCCACCTCCCGGGAGGCTGCCCGGGGGCCGGCCTCCATCAGCGCGGCAGGGACCGCCCCCTTGCGGCAACCCGTGAGCACCAGCCAGTGGCCCCCGGCCGCCGCCGCCAGCGCATCGAGGGTGAAGACGGGCCGCCCCTTCTCGCCTCCTTCCAGATGGGCCTCGGCCAGCGTGTCCGACAGGCGGGCGTAGCCCTCGGGATCACGGGCCAGCACGACGAGATGCGTCCCGCGCGGATCGGGCTCGCCGGTGCGGAGCCCGGCCGGCGCCAGGGTCACCTCGGTGCCGAAGGCCGTCGGCAGGCCCAGGGCCCGGGCCGCCTCGGCGAAGCGCACCACGCCGTAGAAACCGTGATGATCGGTCAGGGCCAGTGCGGCCAACCCGAGCCGGTGCGCCTCGGCCACCAGCTCCTCGGGGTCACTGCTGCCGTCGAGGAAGCTGAACCCCGAGTGCGCGTGCAGCTCGGCGTACGCCTCAGTCATAGATCGCCTCCACCCACCACTGCGCCCTTTCGGCACAGAGCAGTCGGGCCGTCCCGTCCACCATCACCACCTGCAACCGGGCCCGGCGCCGGCGCCCCGACCACCAGCGTTCGGTGACCGGCCACGGGCCGGCCCAGGCCGCCACGGGCTGCCACGGGCCGCCCTCGACCGAGAGCCGGTCCACCGCGCCACTGGGCAGTCCCCGGCCGCTCACCACCAGGGCGCGACCGGCCGCGTCGACCACCTCGGCCCGGAGGGGGACGCCCAGCACGCGGGTGGGGGAGGGAGGCGGCAACCGCCCCGGCCAGGGGGCACCCCCCGTCCCCGCCTCCGTCTCCGCCCCTTCGGTCTCCCTGCTCCCCCACGGGACCAGGGACGCCTGCTCGGACGGGTCGCGCCCGCCCCGGAGCCGGCCGACCAGGACGGCATCGACCCCCAGCCGCTCTTGTACCCGGGCGAAGGAGAGCGCCGCCCGGGCCTCCGCCGCCGACGCGCCGCCGAAGAAGCCCGGCTGGAAGGGAGGGGGCTCGGGCCCCCGGTCGGGATCCTCGCCCCGGACCACCCGCAGCCGGCGCTCGATGGCCCGGTCGCGCCACCCGGCCAGTTCCCCGCTCTCGCCCCGGGCCACCCGGTGACAGGCCGCGGCGTCGGCACCGAAGCGATCCGAGACGTGGGCGGGGGGGAGGGCGGCGAACTGCCCCAGCGTGGTGATCCCGAGCCGCGGCAAGGTCACGGCCAGCTCGGGCCGGGCCAAGACGGCCACCGACCACGGAGCCAGGAACACGGGCACCTCCCCCGGAGGGACGATCAGCTCCGATCGGGCGGCCAGAACCGCGGCGAAGAGCCCGTCGGCCACGCCGACCTGGGCCTCTTCCCCCACGGCTTCGACCAGGTGACGCACGACCATCTCCTCACCGCCGAAGAAGCGGGACGGCCCGCGCGCGGGCAGGGTGCAGACCCCCAGCCGGACCGGGTGGACCCAGGGGCAGATCTCTCCGGCGCGGGCGACCACCCGGACGAACCGCCGGGCCTCCTCCCCGCGTGCGCCCTCCTGCTGGAGGTGGGGACACCAGATGGCGACCAACCGCTCCAACTCCACGGCCGCACCTCAGGCCGCTTGGGGGCCGGGGCCGGTGCCGGTGCCGGTGCCGGTGCCGGAGCCGGAGCCGGAGCGGAGGCCGGTGCGGTCGCCGGTGCGGTCGGGCCCGTCGTCCACCCGCGCCGTTGCCGCCACCGCACCCGAGCCGGCCGGGAGCCAGAGCGTGCATTCGACGGCCCGGGCGGCCGAACGCCGCCCGCTGACCCGCACCTCGGCCCGCCTCCCCTGGAGGTGGCCGTGGCCGTGGCCGATCCCCTGCCATTCGACCCCCCCCACGCCCAGGACCAGGTCCCCGCCCTGGGGCCAGTCGCCCTCGTGCTCGACCAGCACCACCAGCGCCGTCTGGCGGTCACGGGCCCGGGCGGCCAGATGGCGGGCCACCGTGCCGCGGGCCCGACCGGGTGGGCGCACCAGGACGACGTCGACCCCGGGCAGAAGATCTCCCACCGCCTCGGCCCACCCGCTACCGGGGTAGGGCACGAAGGCCACCCGGCGCAGGTCGACACCGAGTTCGGCCGCGGCCGCGATCCCCGGGTCGGGGAGGCCGACCGCGGCACACCAGCTCCCGGCCTGCGACGCCGCGGCGAGGAGGGCCAGGGCCAGCGTGGTGGCGCCGTGACCCGGCTGCCCTACCACCGTGGTCGTGGTCCCCCGCCGTAGCACCCCGTCGGGGAAGAGAGGGGCCAACGGGGCGGGCACCGGGAGGGTCCGGCCCCCCCCCGGCGCGGGCGCCCCGGCCCCCGCCGCCACACCCGCACGCCGC
>JBKQIP010000211.1:0-3071 GCA_052148295.1 Acidimicrobiales bacterium | reverse complement strand
CCGCTGCGGATGCTGCCGCTGCCGTCGTCGCCGCTCACGGCCCGCCGCTCACTATCCGCCTCACTGCCCGCCGCTCACGCGGAGAACAACCGCCGGGCCTCGTCGAGGGCGTCGTCCAGGCGGGACGGGTCTTTGCCTCCGGCCAGCGCCACCTCGGGTGAGCCCCCGCCGCCCCCGCCCACGATGGCGCCCAGGGCCCGCACCAGCTCGGTGGCGTTCGGCTCGCCGCCGGTGGCCGCGGCGAGCGCCACCTTGGACCCGTCGGGCGTGCCCCCCAGGACCACGGCCCGCACGCCGTCGTGGCGCAGCACGGTCTGGGCCAACGTGCGCAGGGCGTCGGGCGCCACCCCGTCACGGCGGGCCACCACCGTGCCGCCGACCGCGGCCTGCGCCAGTTCGGACGCGGCCGACTCGCTCGATTGCTGGCGCAGCTTGGAGAGCTCCTTGTCCGCCTCGCGCTGGCGGGCCAGGGTGCGCTCGAGCGCGGGCAGCACGCCCTCGGGATCGGTGCGCAGCAGCTCGGCCGCGGCGTGCAGCTCGTGCTCCTGGGCCACGGCGCGGTCCAGCGCCACCCGTCCGGTCACTGCGAAGAGCCGCCGGGTGTTCGAGCCGATCGAGCCCTCCGACACCAGCGCGATCGGGCCGATCTGCCCGAGGGCATCGACGTGGGTCCCGCCACAGAACTCCAGCGAGTGGGCGCCCGATTGCACGACGCGCACCGTGGACCCGTACTTGTCGCCGAAAAAGGCGATGGCCCCCATGCGCTCGGCCTCCTCGCGGGAGGTCTCGGTGGTCTCCACCGGGTCGTCGGTGAGCACGGCGTCGTTGGCCAGCGCGAAGACCGCGTCCAGCTCTTCCGGCGTCGGCTGGCCATGATGCGAGAAGTCGAAGCGCAGCCGGTCCGGGTCCACCTGTGAGCCCTGCTGGCGCACGTGGTCGCCCAGCACCGAGCGCAGGGCGGCGTGCAGGAGATGGGTGGCGGTGTGGTTGCGCCGGATGGCCTCACGGCGCGGCGCGTCGATGGCAGCCAGCGCGTCCTGCCCCGGCTCGATCGCCCCCGTCATGCGCGCCCGGTGGGCGATCAGCCCCGGCAGGGCGTAGACGGTATCGAAGACCTCGGCCGTCCCCGTCTCGGTGGCGATGGTCCCGGTGTCGCCCACCTGTCCCCCGCCCTCGGCGTAGAAGGGCGTCTGGTCGAGGAAGAGCTCGACCTGCCCCGACTCGTCGCCCGCCAGGACGGCCAGCACCCGGGCCGGCACCTCGTAGTGCGCCGGCGAGCGCCCGACGAAGGCGGTCGGCCCCTCCGCCGCCAGGAGGTCCCGGTAGGAGGACTCGTCGCCCACTTTGGCCGCCCGGGCCGCCGCCCGGGCCCGCTCCCGCTGCGACGCCATGGCGGCATCGAACCCGGCCCGGTCCACCTCCACCCCCGCGTCGCGGGCCAGCTCCTCGGTGAGCTCGACCGGGAAGCCGTGGGTGTCGTGCAGGGTGAAAGCCACGTCGCCCGCCAGCACCGTCTCCCCGGTGGCGAAGGCCTCCTCCAACTTGCCCAACCCGGCCCGCAGCGTGCGGTCGAAGCCGTCCTCCTCGCGCGCCACCACGTCGACGATGACCCCGTGCTGCTCGACCAGGGCGGGCCAGGCCGTCCCCAGCACGTCGGTGGCCGCCTGCACCAGCGCCGGGCCCACCGGCGTCTCCACCCCCAGCCTGCGGGCCGCCAACACGGCGCGCCGGACCACCCGGCGCAGCACGTAGCCCCGCCCCTCGTTGGCCGGCAGGACGCCGTCGGCCACCAGCATGGACATGGCCCGGGCGTGGTCGGCCATCATGCGCAGCGCGATGTCGGTGCGCTCGTCCCGGCCGTACGGGGTGCCGCACAGCGCCGCCGCCGCCTCGATGATGGGTCGGAACAGCTCGGTGTCGAAGATGGAGTCGTGCCCCTCGAGTATGGGCAGGATCCGCTCGAACCCGGCCCCGGTGTCGATGTTCTTGTTGGGGAGGTCGCTGAGCGAGCCGTCAGCGGTCCGGTTCAGCTGCATGAAGACCAGGTTCCACAGCTCGACGAAGCGCATCTCGCCGCCGAACTTGGGGCCGCCGCCGCCGCCGTAGTCGGGGCCCTTGTCGAAGAAGATCTCCGAGTCCGGACCGCAGGGGCCGGTGTCGCCCATGGTCCAGAAGTTGTCCTCGTCGCCCATGCGCTGGATCCGCTCGGCCGGCACACCCACCTTGTCGAGCCAGATCTGCTCGGCCTCGTCGTCGCTGTCGTGCACCGTGATCCACAGGCGGTCGCCGTCGAACCCGAAGACCTCGGTCAGCAGTTCCCAGGCCCTGGGGATGGCCTCTTCCTTGAAGTAGTCGCCAAAACTGAAGTTGCCGAGCATCTCGAAGAAGGTGCAGTGGTAGGTGTCGGTCCCGACGATCTCGATGTCAGGTGTGCGGAAGCACTTCTGGATGCTGGTGGCCCGGGGCCAGGGCGCCGGCTCGTACCCCTCGAAGTACGGCTTGAAGGGGACCATGCCGGCGATGGTGAAGAGCACGGTCGGGTCGTGCGGGATCAAGCTGGCCGAGGGGACCGCCACGTGGCCCCGATCGGTGAAGTACCGCGTGAAGGCCGCCCGGAGATCATTGGCGTCCATCCGCCCAGCATAATCGGGGGGTTCGCCAGCTTTGATGGCCCCGCTCCGACGGCCCCGTGATTCGAAAAAGGTGCTCGTGTGGCGTGCTCTCACGATGTCCCACGCGGTGTCCTCACGCGACGGCTGACGCCGTGGGGTCATCAGGCGGGCGCCCATCGCCAGGCTCGACGGGAGCCGGACCGGAAGGGCCCCGGGTCTATTCACTCCTGGTGTCCCACTCCTGGTGTCCCACTCCTGGTGTCCCACCCCTGGTGTCCCACTCCCGGTGTCCAACTCCTGGTGTCCCACTCCTGGTGTGCCACCCCGGGTGTCTGATCCCGGGCGTCTCACTCGTCGTGGCGGTCCGGCGGCGGGCCCTGGCTCCGGAGGCGGTGGTGGAAGGCGCAGAGCAGGCGCCCGTTCTCTTGGGTGGTGGGTCCGCCGGCGGCGTACTCGACG
>JBKQIP010000210.1:0-5122 GCA_052148295.1 Acidimicrobiales bacterium | reverse complement strand
ACCCTTGCACGCCGACGCCGCGTGGTGTGCACGGCTCGGAGGCGACACAGTCAACCATGCTGAAGGAGCGGAGGCGCCGCGCCCCGAGGGCGTCCCAGAAGGACGCCCGACGCCCCGCGATGACTCGCTCGGGGCCTGACGTTGGTGTCATAGTTGGCCATGCGCCTGGCCCCCGACGAATCCCTGACGGCCTTCCGCCGGGAGCTCGAGACGTGGCTGGACGAGCACCAGCCGGGTCCGGGGGACACCGTGGAACGGTCCCGCCAGTCCTCGGCCCACCTCCCCCAGTGGGCGCGGGACTTTCAGCGCGCTATGTTCGAGGCCGGTTACCTGGTCCCGGGCTGGCCCCCCGAGCTGGGCGGGCGCAACGCCACGCCCCAGGAGCAGATGGTCTACTTCGAGGTGCTCACCGAGCGGATGCTGGTGCGCTCCCTCAACCCCCAGGGGCTGTCCATCTGCGCCGCCTCCATCGTCGAGTTCGGCGACGAGAGGCAGAAGGAGCGCTTCGTCCTCCCCACCCTCCGCGGCGAGGTCACCTGGTGCGTCGGCATGAGCGAGCCCAACGCCGGGAGCGACCTGGCCTCGCTGACCACCCGGGCCGAACTTCGCGAGGACCATTTCGTGGTGAACGGGCAGAAGGTGTGGACCTCGGGCGCACACCAGGCCGACCTGTGCATGTGCTACGTGCGCACCGATCCCGACGCGCCCAAGCATCGTGGCATCAGCGTGCTCATCATCGACATGCGGTCGCCCGGCATCGTCTGCCGGCCCCTGCCGGAGTTGACCGACCGCGGGCACGCCGACTTCAACGAGGTCTTCTTCACCGACGTGGAGGTGCCGGCCGAGAACCTGCTCGGTGAGCTCCACCGGGGCTGGGCGGTCAGCCAGGGATCGCTGCGCCACGAGCGCGGCATGCTCTGGATCATGAACGTCTCCAAGATGGAGCGCACGGTCAAGGGCCTGGTGCGCCTGGCCGGCCGCGGCGACGGCAAGGGGGGGCGGCTGGGCGACGACCCCCGCCTGGCCCAGGCCATCGCCCAGCTCTCCATCGACACGGCCGCCATGCGGTGCCTCGGGTACCGGGGCTTCGGCCAGGCCGCCCGGGGCGAGATGCCGCCCGAGCACCTGATCCTGAAGATGTTCTCGAGCGAGGCGGAGCGCCGGGCCTGCCTGCTCGCCTACGAGGCGCTGGGCCTGGAAGGGCTCGACCTCGACGGCCCCGGGCCCAACCGCTTCACCGAGTGGGACCTGGAGCAATTCCAGCCGGACCCCACGGAGGCCGGTGCCACCGGTTCCTTCTACGACGGCGCCTGGCCCGTCCAGTACCTGCGCTCCTTCGCCGGCACCATCGCCGGTGGGACGTCGGAGATCCAACGCAACATCGTGGCCGAGCGCGTGCTCGGCCTGCCCCGAGGGTGACCACCGTGCTCCGCTCCATACTCCGAGTGCGTGCCGGCGCCGCCCGTACGGGCTGATCGGCCCGTCCCGCCACCATGCTGGCCGAGACCGCAGCCGAAGCGGCGCGACGATTCGGTGACCGTGACGCCTTCGTCGGCGACCAGGGACTGACCCTCAGCTACGCCGCCTTCGACCGCCTGGCCGACGAGACGGCGGTCGGGCTGGCCGAGCGCGGGGTGGGGGAGGGCGACGTGGTGGCCCTGGTGCTGCCGGCGGTGCCCGAGCACTTCGTGACCTACCTCGCCGCGGCCAAGCTGGGCGCGCTGACCGCCGCGGTCAACCCCAAGTTGGTGCCCGTCGAGCGGGCGGCCGTCCTGCGCGCCGCCGACCCGCGCCTGGTCGTCACCACGGCGGAGCTGGCCCCCGGCGACGCCGTCGATCCGAGCCGCCTGTTCGAGATCGTCCCGGCCGCGACGCCGGACGAGGTCCTGGCCGACCTGCGGTGCCCGGGCCGGGTGCCGCCGCCCCTGCTCGGCGACCCCGACCGCCCGGTGGCCATCGTCTTCACCTCGGGGACCACCGGGACCCCCAAGGGGGCGGTCTTCTGCGGGCGCCAGATCTCCTTCATCACCCAGTGCGACGTGGGCGACCAGTGGGGCGGGGGAGGTCACGCCATGGCCGGCTCGGCCCTGGCTCACCTGGGCCCCACCACCAAGCTGGCCGGCAACCTCAAGAAGGGCAGCACGCAGCACCTGTCCCGGCGCCCCTGGAAGGCCGCCGAGGCCCTCGCCGCCATCGCCGAGTTCAAGATCGCCGCCCTGGGCGGCGTGCCGACCCAGGTTGCCCTCATGCTGCGGGACCCGTCCTTCGACCGCACCGATCTCTCCTCGGTCAAGGCGGTGGTGATGGGGGGCGGCCCCGCCTCGCCGGCGCTCATCCGCGAAGCGAGGGCCCGCATCCCGGCCGCGCTGGCCGTGCGCTACTCCTGCACCGAGGCCGGCATCGGGTGCGGGACGGCCTTCACCGATCCACCCGAGGACGCCGAGGTCAGTGTGGGCCGGGCCCAGCCGGGCGTCCGGCTGAGCATCGTGGCCGACGACGGGGCGCCACTGCCGGCGGGGGAGATCGGTGAGGTCTGCCTGGGCTCTCCCGCCGTCATGGATGGGTACTGGCACAACCGCACGGCCAACGCGGACGTCTTCACCGAGGACGGCAGTGTGCGCACCGGCGACCTGGGTTGGGTGGACGACCGGGGGCGGCTGCACCTGGCCGGGCGGGCCCGGGAACGCTACGTGCGGGGCGGGTACAACGTCTACCCCATGGAGGTCGAAGGGGTGCTGGCCGACCATCCCGACGTGGCCGCGGTCGCCGTGGTCGGCCGCACCGATCCCGTCATGGGCGAGGTGGGCGTGGCCGTGGTGGTCCCCCGGGACGGGGCGCCGGCGCCGGCGCTGGCGCAGTTGCGCGACTTCGCCGCGAGCCGCCTGACCCACTACAAGCTCCCTGAAGACCTCGTCGTGGTGACCGACCTGCCGCTCACGGCGGGGGAGAAGGTCGACCGCCGGGCCCTCGAGCGCTTGATCGCCGGGAGCTGAGGGGGCGGACCGGGGTCCGGGCCCTCTGAGCCGGATTCCGGGCTCAGACCACGCCCCGGGCGGCCAGGTCGGCCAGCTCGTCGGCGCCGAGCCCGACCAGATCGCACCACACGTCGCGGTTGTGCTCGCCCAGACGGGGGGCACCCCGGGGCACGGGGGCGGGATGGCGGGCCAGGCGGGGGAACGGCGCCTGCTGGCGCACGGGCCCGATGACCGGGTCGGGCACCGCCACCAGGTCGCCGCGGGCCGCCATGTGGGGGTCGGCAAAGATGTCGGCCGCGCTGTAGGCCGTGCCCACCGGCACGTCGTGCGCGACGCAACGCGCCGTGATCTCGTCGGCCGGTAGGGACGCCGTCCACTCGGCCACGAGGCCGTTGATCTCGTCGCCCCGCGAAGCCCGCTCGGCCAGGGTGGCGAAGCGGGGGTCCTCGGCCAACTCGGGTCGGCCCATGGCCCGACAGAGACGGGAGAAGTTGGCGTCCGAACCGGCCACGATGCAGACGAACGACCCGTCGGCAGAGGGGTAGTTGTCCAGCGGCGCCGAGTGGGAGAGCCGGTTGCCCTCCCGCTGGCGCACCGTCCCCAGGCGGTCGTAGCCGGCCAGGGTCCATTCGAGGATGCGCAGGATGGCCCCGTAGAGCGGGGCGTCGATGACCTCGCCCTCCCCCGCGCCCCCCGCCCCGCGGTCCCGGCCGTAGAGCGAGGACACGGCGGCGAAGGCGGCGAACACACCGGTCAGGTAATCGGAGACGGTGACACCCGGTCGCACCGGGGGACGGTCGGGGTCGCCGGTCAGGTGCAGCAGGCCACCGAAGGCGATGCCCAACCGGTCCAGACCGGGGCGGGGGGAGTAGGGGCCCGTCTGCCCGAAGACGCTGATGCGGACGAAAACCAGGGCCTCGGGGAGGTCGTCGGGACCCAGGCCCCACTTCTCCATGGTGCCGGGCCGGAAGTTCTCGCACACGACGTCGGCCTTGGCCGCCAGCCTCTTGAACAGTTCCCGGCCCTCGGGGTGGCGCAGGTCGCAGGTGGCGCCCCGCCGGCCCCGCCCCTCCACCGCCCACGAGAGCGAGTAGTCGGGGCCGTCGTCGACCGGGATGAACGGGCCCATGGTACGGGTGAAGTCCCCGGCGCCGGGGAGCTCCACCTTGATCACGTCGGCGCCCAGCTCGCCCAGCAACCCGGCGCAGAACGGTGCCGAGATCCGGGTCCCGACGTCGACGACCAGGATCCCCTCGAGCGGCCCGCTCACGGGGCGCGGTCACCCCGGTCGCGCTCGGCGAAGACCTCCTTCATGGAGCCCTTCTCCTGCCGCGCCGTCAGGGCGCCCAGCGCGGTGGCCGTGTTGTGCACCCAATGGTGGGCCATGAAGTGGTATTTGAGCGCGTCGCGCTTGCCCATCAACGTGGCGGTGTGGTTGAGGGAGTCCTTGACCGTCTGGGCCGTCACCGGAGGGACCAGGGCCACCCGGTCGGCCAGCTCGCGCGTGCGGGTCATCAATTCGTCACGCGGCACGACCCGGTTCACCAGGCCCAGTCGCCAGGCCTCCTGGGCGTCGATGGTGTCGCCGGTGAGGAGGAACTCCTTGGCCTTGCGGACGCCGAGCTCCCACGGCTCCACCAGCAGCTCCACCCCGGCGCCGGAGAGGCGGAGCACCGGATTGGAGAAGACGGCGTCGTCGGCGGCCACGATCAGGTCGCACATGGCGGCCAGCATCAGCCCGGCGGCGACGCAGCTGCCCTGCACCGCCGCGACGGTGGGCTTGCGGAAGTCGTGGATACGCAGGCAGCGGTCGTAGTACATGGTCTTCTCGTGGAAGAACTTGCCTTCGGGGGTCTCGCGCATCCGGATCCAGTCGTCCTTCTCGCCGTCCCCCACGATCGCCTTGAGGTCATGGCCCGAGGAGAAGTGCTTCCCGGCGCCGGCCAGGATCACCACCCGGACGGCGTCGTCGGCGTCGGCTCGGTCGAAGGCGGCGTCGAGCTCGTCGATGAGCGCGGTGTCCTGCGCGTTGGCCATCTCGGGCCGGTTCATGGTGATGGTGGCCACCGGGCCGTCCGCCTCGTAGCGGACCACGCCGACGCTGCTAGCCATGTGCCCTCTCCTCTCGCTTGGGAGATCCTCGTGCT
>JBKQIP010000209.1:0-4609 GCA_052148295.1 Acidimicrobiales bacterium | reverse complement strand
AACGAGCCGTGCTCGCGTATGCCGACTGCCTCGTCTACGGCCACGGTCGCGTCCCCGACGAGCTCTTCGACGAGCTCAAGACCCACCTCTGCGACGAGGCCATACTCGAGCTGACCTACATCACCACGCTGTATTTCCAGCACGCCGTCATGTCCCGGGCCCTGCGCACCGAGTTCGACGACCGCGACGACCCCATCGTCGAAGTGCCAGGTCCTCTGGGAGCCACCGCCCTTCATTCTGGACCGGCGCATTGACGGCGGCCCACGTCGTCTCCCCCGACGACGAGCAGCGCCACTCCCCCGAGGGCGATGACCTGTGGAACGAGTCGTACTACGCCGACTTCGTGCACGAGGACGGGACCCTCGGCGGGTGGCTCCGGCTGGGGCTGTACCCCAACCGCGAGGTGGCGTGGTGGACCACCTGGATCGTGGACACCGATCGGCCCGGTCTGTGCTCCGTGCGCTACGACGCCCCGGTGCCCAGTGGTACGGGGCTGGTGTCAGAGGACGGGGCCATACGGATCGCCATCGAGATCCTCGAGCCGCTCGAGCAGTTCCGGATGATCGCTTCGGCACCTGCCGCCATCCTCGAGCGCCCCGAGGCCGTCTACTCGGGTGAACCCGGGGTCCCGGCCCGCCTCGATCTCGATCTGACCTGGACCACCGACGGGACGCCGTATCACTACGACCTGACCACTCGCTACGAGATCCCCTGCACCGTCAGCGGCAGCGTCCGCATCGACGGGGCGGAGCGGATCATCCGGGGCCAGGGCCAACGAGACCACTCGTGGGGCGTGCGCGACTGGTGGGCCTTCGGGTGGTGCTGGTCCTCGGCCCGGCTCGACGACGGTACGAGGGTCCACCTCGTCCACATCCGTCCGCCCGGCTTCCCGGTCGTCTTCGGCTACGTGCAAACACCGGGCGGGGACGTGCACCCGGTCACGGCGCTCACGGTGGACGATCAGCTGGGGTTGCAGGGCATGCCCACCTCGGCCCGGGTGGAGCTCTCCTTTGGGAACGGCGCCGATCAGGGCAACGGCTCGGCCACCGGCACCGGCACCGGCTCGGCCACCAGCACCAGCACCGGCACCGGCACCAGCACTGACTCCGACTCCGGCTCCGACTTGTCCATCGAGGTCACTCCCTTGGCCTTCGGACCCGTGCTGTTGCGCAACGACGACGGGCGCACCAGTCGCTTCCCCCGAGCCATGGTGCACTACGAGTGCAGGGATGGCCGTGAGGGTCTGGGGTGGATGGAGTGGAATCAGCCCGACCAGGACTGACGACCATTTGCGGCTTGGCGCGGCCACTACCCTTCATCGGGTGAGACAACCACTTTCTGCTCGTTGCCTCCTGGTTCTCGGCGGGACCGCACTTGGAGTGGGTGCGCTCCTGGGTGCAGGGCTGGGGGCATCGGCCGGCGCCACCCCGGCCACGACAACAACGACCGTTCCGGCCCCCGCGTCAACCACCACTACCTCGACTTCCGTCGCCGCCCCGACCAGCCCGAGCGACTCCTGGCTGCAGAGGGCCACGGCGGCGGAGTCCACGCTGGGCAGCGTGCATATCAACGGCTCCATCGACGATGGCAAGAACAGCATCACCCTGTCGCTGCTGGTGAACGGGAACGGCGATGGGAGCGGCAGCTTCACCCAGCAGGGCAGCCGGATCCAACTCAAGCGTGTCGGCCCCCTCCTCTTCTTCAACGCTCCGACGCACTATTGGAGCGAGCACGCCACCAAGGCGGAGACGAAGAAGTACGGAGGCAAGTGGATTGAGGTTTCCGCGCTCGACTCCCGTTTCGAGTCTTTCGACCAGTTCCTCGATGCAGGCGATCTGACCGCTTCGGTCTTCGAGGGCTACACCCGTCCGCTCACCGTCAGCAAGCCCACGACCATCCACGGTCACAAAGTGGTGATCGTCAGCGATTCCGCCACCGCCGACGGCAAGGAAAGCTCCGTGAAGCTCTACATCGACGCCACCGGCAAGCCCTACGTGATCGAGATCGTCGACCACGGGGCAACGCAAGCCACCACGCTCACCTTCACGTCCTATGGGAGGCCAGTCTCCATCACCACCCCGCCCGAGCCGATCAACCTGACGTAGCGGTCAACCTGACGTAGCGGTCAAGCCGACATCGTCAGAACGTGTGCCGGGCATGCTCGCCCGGCCGCCCATCGGACCAGGCCAGACCAGGCCAGATCGGGCCGGGCCGGGCCGGACCAGATCGGGCCCGACCGAGCCGAGTCCGACTACTTGATGATGCTCCCCAACAGGCCGCCCGCGGCACCGGCCTCCACCGCATGGCCATGGTCGTCGCGATCGGGCAGGTAGGGGCTGATGGCCCCGGCCAGAATGGCGACCGGCATCGACTGCAGCCAGATCCGCCCCGGGCCGGCCATGACGGCCCAGTGGTGGTCGTCGTCGCCCATGTAGCGATTCTTGAGACCCTGCACCTTGACCACCGAGAAGTTCACCGAGGCCTGGAAGAGCCCCACGTGCCCGGGGTGCACCCGCATGGTCTGACCCGGTTGGAGATCGAAGGCCAGCACCTCGCCCGAGAGCTCGATGTAGGCGCGTCCGGTACCGGTGATCTTCTGCAGGATGAAGCCCATACCGCCGAAGATGCCGCCCCGGAACGACTGCTGGAATCCCAACCCCAGCTGCACCCCGGGCGTGGCGGCCATGAAGCCATGTCGGTGGACCAGGAACTCGGCCTCGGGGCTCACGTCGATGGGCAGGATATGGCCCGGGACCTTCGATGCGAAGGAGACGGCGCCCACGCCACCCTCGGCGGTGTACGTGCTGAGCATGATGGTGCTCCCGCTCACCGCACGCTTGACCACTCCCTTGAGGCCCCCCCCTCCCAAGCCGCCACCGGTCCCGGTGGAGAGCTGAATGGCGTCGGTCATCCAGCTGAATTCACCGACCTCAGATATCACCGACTCCCCCGGCTGGAGGGAGAGCTCCAATACCGGCATGACCGTCCCGTGAATCGTCTCGTCCATGGTGACCTCCTTCTTCGTCCGATGGTAGCGGCGCCCTGCCCTGCTGTCCCGGCCCGCGGGCACGGTTCACCAAACGTTCAGCCAGCGACACCTCAATCAGCCCGAGCGAGATCCCGAAGGCCAGCCCGAGGATGAGGTGGGTCAGGTAGACCAGCCAGATGTGCTCATGGGGCTCGAGCAGCGCGATGGCGTCCACCAGCTCGTGCTCGAGACCCAGCGGGAGGGTGACCATGCACAGGACCAGCAGGAACTTGGGGGCCACCAACTCGTACGAGCGCCGGAAGGCGGCGCGCACCGTGTGGTCCTCCATGTTGATGAGGGGTCCGATCAGGGCGAACAGGGTACTGACGATCAGGCCCGGGATGACGAAGGCCAACGAGGCCACGCCGCTGATCACCCACAGGACGGCATCGGCCAGCAGCAGGCGGCCGTAGGGCAGCGTGCGCAGCACCCTCGACACCGGGGGAGCCTCGTGCCCACGCTCGACCGCGCCCACGAGACGCTCCATGAGCCCGCTGTAGAAGGTCAGGCCCAGGGTCGAGACCATGAGGACGAGGAAGGCGGCGACGGACTCGGGGCCCCGGTGGTCCACCGAGACCTCGCTGAAGAACGTGTTGCTGGCGGCATCGAGCCCGAAGATGACCAGGGCCGGCAGGAACACCCGCCCCGGCTCGGCCCGGGCGGTGCGGTACGCCATGCGCAGGACCTCGACCGGCGACACGCTCACGCTCTCGCTCACGCCGGCCGACCACCGTCCCCGATGAAGTCGAAGAGCCGGAGACCCGGATCGAAGGCGCCGGGAGGGCCGGCCAGACGGTGCCGGCCGACCGCCAGGACATATCCCGAGGGAGCGTCGAAGGACACCTCCTCGAACCCGGCCCGGCCGAACAGCGCCCGGATGGTCGGCGTCTTATCCGGCGGACGACGGTGCCGCGTCCAGATCACGGAGGCCCCGGCGGCGCAGAACGACGGCAGTGCGGCGATGGTGGCCTCGATGTCCTCCTCGCTGATGTTGCCGAAGACGCCACAGACGAGGACCAGGTCGGCCGGGACGGCATCCTCGTACAGCCGGGCCTCCGCAGCGTCCCCCTCGAGCACCTCGACCATGTCGCCCACCCCGGCGGCCACGGCCCGGGCGCGGGCGAACGCCACCAGGGCGGGGTCCCACTCGACCAGGCGCGCCCGCACGTCGGCCCGCCGCGGATGCCCGGCCAGGGTGTCGATGACGTCGCGACCCTGACCGGCGCACAGACTGATCATCGTGATGGGCCCCGGCGGCTGCCCGTCGAGCACCTCGCCCACGGCCGCCTGGACGAGCCGGAGGCGCACGGAGAGCGGCGAGCCGGGATCCTCGTAGGCCTGGTGCCAACGGACCCAGTGCGAGTCCGGCCCGCCCTGACTGCCGATCCCCGCTGTCTCCATCGGGCCATCGTAGGGTGGGCCGGTGATCAAGTATCTCGGCTCGAAGCGCCGCCTGGTCCCCGTCCTCTCGGCCATCTGCGCCGCCTCGGGCGCCCGCACGGCCGTCGATCTGTTCACCGGCACCACCCGCGTCGCCCAGGCCTTCAAGGCGCAGGGTCTCGACGTCACCGCCCTCGACTC